>DATMGN010000031.1:0-143327 GCA_035555435.1 Microbacteriaceae bacterium
CGTCCTCGCCCGCTACATGCAGATCCTCTCCGACGACTTCATCAACAACGTCGGCGTGCCCGTCATCAACATCCACCACTCGTTCCTGCCCGCCTTCATCGGCGCCTCCCCGTATCGCAAGGCCAAGGAGCGCGGCGTCAAACTCGTCGGCGCGACCGCGCACTACGTGACCAAGGACCTCGACGAGGGCCCCATCATCGAACAGGACGTCGTGCGCGTCGACCACGCCGACACCGTCGAGATGCTCACCCGCAAGGGCGCCGAGGTCGAACGCCAGGTCCTCTCGCGCGCCGTGAAGTGGCACTGCGACGACCGCGTCATCCGCAGCGGCCACCAGACCATCGTTTTCTAGCACCCAACCCAGACAAGGAAGTCAGCATCATGGCCAAGAACCTTCAGGAACTGCTCGACGCGAACGGCGGCGACGCCGTCTCGCTGCTGCGCAACTCGCAGATCGGCTCCTACATTTACCCCGTCGTCCCGGCGGACTTCAGCAGCTGGATCAAGGAGACGAACGCGTGGCGCAGCGACGCGGTGCTCTACGACCAGTCGCACCACATGGACAACGTGTTCCTCAAGGGCTCCGACGCGATCAAGCTCATCGAGCGCACCGCGATCAACTCCGTCGCGAACTTCCCCGTCGACAAGGCCAAGCAGTACGTGCCGACGACCGCGGCCGGCCACGTCATCGGCGACGGCATCCTGTTCCGCGAGGCCGAGGACGAGTACGTCTACGTCGGCCGCGCGCCCGCGTCGAACTGGCTCATGTACCACGGCGAGACGGGCGGCTACTCGAACCTCGACATCACGGTCGACCGTCGGTCGCCGTCCCGGCCCTACGGCGACCAGGTCAACCGGAAGTACTGGCGCTTCCAGATCCAGGGCCCGGCCGCGTGGGCGATCATCGAGAAGCTCAACGGCGGTCCCGTCGAGCAACTGGGGTTCTTCAACATGTCGACGATGACGATCGGCGGCATCCAGGTGCGCACGCTGCGCCACGGCATGGCCGGCGCCCCGGGCCTGGAGCTCTGGGGCCCCTACGGCGAGAACGGCGCGAACCACCACCGCATCCGCGACCTCATCGTCGAGGCGGGCGCCGAGTTCGGCCTCCTGCCCGTCGGCAGCCGCGCCTACCCGGCCAACACGCTCGAGTCCGGCTGGATCCCGAGCCCGCTGCCCGCGATCTACACGGGCGCCGAGGAGCGCGGCTACCGCGAGTGGCTCCCCGTCGACTCCTACGAGGCGACCGGCACCCTCGCCGGGTCCTACGTCGGCAAGTCGATCGAGGATTACTACCTGACCCCGTGGGAGCTCGGCTACGGCTCGTTCGTCAAGTTCGACCACGACTTCATCGGCGCCGACGCGCTCAAGCAGGTCGACCCGTCGACGCAGCGCAAGAAGGTCACGCTCGAGTGGAACGCGGAGGACCTCGGCAAGGTGTGGACGTCGCTGCTCAACGTCGACGGCCCGCGCTACAAGTACTTCGACCTGCCGCTCGCGAACTACGGCTCGGCGAACTACGACTCGGTGATCGACGCGGACGGCAACGTCGTCGGCTACTCGATGTTCACGGGCTACGCTGCCAACGAGCGCCGCGGACTCTCGCTCGGCACGGTCAACCCCGACGTCCCCGTGGGCGCCGAGGTCAAGATCGTGTGGGGCGAGTCGCCCAACACGTCCAAGGCCGCGGTCGAGCCGCACGAGCAGTTCGAGGTCCGCGCGATCGTCTCGCCGGTCCCGTACTCGACCGTCGCGCGCGAGACCTACCAGGGCGGCTGGCGCACCGGCTACTCCAACTGAACCAGCGACCGACGGGAGGGCGAGCATGAGCCTGCGATACGCGCTGCTCGCCCTCCTGACGTCGGAGCCCATGACGGGCTACGACATCTCCCGGCTCTTCCAGTCCTCCGTCGGGCACGTCTGGCACGCGCCCGACTCGCAGATCTATCCCGAGTTGCGCAAGATGGAGGCCGAGGGCCTCGTCGAGGCCGAGACCGTCGACGACTCGCGCGGCGAGAAGCGCTTCTACCGGCCCACCGAGGCCGGGATCATCGCGTTCCGCCACTGGATGGACACGCCGCTCAAGTACGCGCTCGATCGCGACCCGGCGCACCTGCGCGCCGCCTACTTCGAGTGGGCCGACCCGGCCGCAGCCAAACGGGCGATGCGGGACCACATCGAGCGCTTCGAGGACCTGCGACTCCAGTGGCAGGGGCAGATCGACAACATCGACCACGGCACCTCACCGGTCCTCAGTCGCCGGCTCACCGGCAAGAACGAGGCAGAACGCCGGCGCATCGCCGCCTACAAGCGCTTCGCCTACGAGGGCCTCCTCGCCCGCGCCGACGCCGAGATCTCCTGGGCCCGGCGCGGCATCGACCTCATCGACGAGCTCTCCTAGTCGGGCGCCGCGCGCGGTAGCATGTGCGGGCGGAACGCTGAGCCCAGCACCCCGCGATCTCGGTCTTCCGACAGAAGGGGCTCAGCGACCATGAGCATCAATCCGCCGTACCGCGCCGACGTCGTCGGCAGCTACCTCCGCACCGACGCGATCCACGAGGCCCGGGACGCCCACGAGGAGGGTCGCCTCTCCGACGCCGAACTCCACGCCGTGGAGGATCGCGAGATCGTCGACCTCATCGCCAAGCAGCGCGACAACGGCCTGCAGCTCGCGACCGACGGCGAGTTCCGCCGCGCGTGGTGGCATTACGACTTCTACGACGGGCTCACGAACGTCGCCGTCGTCGACTCCGACCACGGCATCCAGTTCCAGGGCGTGCAGACGAAGACGAAGGTGCTGCGCGTGACCGGGCGCATCGCGTTCCCCGCCGACCACCCGTTCCTCGACGCGGCGCGGTTCGTCATCGCGCACGCCGGCGACGCGACGCCGAAGGTCACGATCCCCTCGCCGACCGTCCTGCACTTCCGCCTCGAGCCGGGCGCGCTTGAGGGCTCGCCGTACTCGAGCCCGGAGGAGATCTTTAACGACCTCGCGATCGCCTACCAGGACGCGATCAAGGCGTTCTACGCCATCGGGGTGCGCTACCTGCAGTTCGACGACACGGCGTGGGCGTACCTGTGCTCCGACGTCGAGCTCGAGAAGGCGCGCGCGCGCGGGCTCGACACCGAGGGCCTCGCCGAGCGCTACTCCGCGCTGCTCAACAAGGCGCTCGAGGCGAAGCCCGCCGATATGACGATCACGACCCACGTGTGCCGCGGCAACTTCCGCTCCACCTGGATCGCCTCCGGCGGCTACGAGCCCGTCGCGAAGCACCTGCTCGCCGACACGAACTACGACGGCTACTTCCTCGAGTACGACACCGACCGCGCGGGCGGCTTCGAACCGCTGCGCTTCCTGCCGGAGGGCGACAAGACGGTCGTGCTCGGGCTCGTCACGAGCAAGTCGGGCGATCTCGAGCCCGTCGATGCGATCAAGGCGCGCATCGCCGAGGCGGCGGAGCACGCGCCGCTTCGCCAGCTCGCGCTGTCCCCCCAGTGCGGCTTCGCGAGCACGGAGGAGGGCAACATCCTCACGGAGGACCAGCAGTGGGCGAAGATCCGGGAGATCGTCGCCATCGCGCGGGACGTCTGGGGCGACTGAGCCGATACCGCGCGGCGGTGGCGCGCCCCCGGATTGGGGGCGCGCCACCGCCGTTCGCGTGGGCGCCGGACTGCGAGAATTCTCAGAATGTCCGCCACGCCGTCTGCCCCGCGATCCGGGCCGAGGATGCTGCGACCCACCTGGTGGTGGTTCATGCTCCACGGCCTGCTCGCCGTCGCGTTCGGCATCTTCACGCTCGCGACACCGCTGACCGACGAGACGGGCTTCCTGCTCGACGGCCGCGCGTTCGCGGTGCTCTGCCTCCTCGCGGGCGCGCAGGTCGCGGTGCAGGCGATCCAGGCACGGCATTTCGCGACCGGCTGGTGGGTCCTGCTCATCGTGGGCGTGCATGCGATGGGCGCGGGGGTCGCGTTCTGGACCGTGAGCTCGCTCGCGCTGCCGTACGCGCTGTTCTGGTCGATCGTGAGCTTCCTGATGCTCGAGGGGACGATCCTCGCGATCGGGCTGCTGTGGTCGCCCCTCTACCGCATGTGGGGCCTGCTCATGGGTTGCTGCATGTTCGCCGCGGCGCTCATCATGATGTTCGCGTGGCTCGCCGACCCGCAGCATTCCTTCGACATCCCGGACGCCGGCATGGGCCTCGCGGGGCTGCTCTACGGCTTCGCGGTGTTCGTCGCGGCGATGCAGGCGCGCGCGCTGTCCCACCGCCAGGCGTGAGCCGACGCCGCCGCGAAGGAGGGAGCGCGGGGGCTAGTGCTTGCCGGCGAGGGCGTCGGCGTCGATCTGCTCCTGGTTCTCCACGTACGGGGTGCCGTGCGTGTGGAACGTCGCGACCGTCTTCATGCCCCACGCCTGGCCCTTGGCCCGCTCCGCCTGCGACCACTCGACGACCGGCCAGTCGGGGTCGAGGATGAGGCGCGCGCCCGCGTTCGCGAACTCGATCCGGTTGCCGCCCGGCTCCCAGACGTACAGGAAGAACGTCTGGTTGATCGCGTGCTTGTAGGGGCCGTACTCGATGTACACGCCGTTCTCGAGCATGATGTCGGCGGCCTTGAGGATGTCCTCGCGGGTGTCCGGCGAGAACGCGAGGTGGTGGAATCGTCCGCGCGATCCCGACCAGTCGTCGGAATAGACGACGTCGTACGACTTCTGGTGGAAGCGGAACCACCACGCCGCGTAGCGCCCCGAGTCGAGCCGCACGCGCTCGGACTCGCGCGCGCCCATGACGTCGCGCCAGAACTCGCCGGACGCGTCGACGTCGGAGGCGAGGTAGTTGATGTGGTCCAGCCGTCGCGCGTTGACGCCCTTGCCGGGGTAGCGCGACGCCTGGTTCTTCAGCGCGGGGCGGTCGAGGTCGTCCGGCACGTACTTCTCGGTGTCGAAGTAGATGGCCATGAGGTGCCCGTCGGGGTCTTCGAACTCGTAGGAGGGGCCGACGCCGACCTCGGGCTCGCGCCAGCCGTGGCCGAGGCCGGACGCCTCGATTGCGGCGACGCGGCGTGCGAGCGCCTCGGGGCTGCCGGCCCGGTAGAGCGAGCGGCCGACGCCGTTGGTGTCGGACGCGGTGAGCTTGATCGTGTACAGCTCGTACTCGTCCCAGCAACGCAGATAGATGGAGTCGCCCGATTCCGCGACGACGCGCATCGCGAGCAGCTCTTCGAAGAACCAGCGGCTCTCCTCGAACTTCGGCGTGAAGAGCTCGACCGCGCCGAGGTGGGCGAGGTCGTGCTGTGCCAGGTCAGCCATGTTGTGCTCCTACCTCTCGGTCGCGTGGGTACACACGACCATCGAACAGTTTGCGCGCCGTGCGGATGCTGACGCCAGTCTCCTCGTAGCTCCCGCTCGGGTGCTCGATCCGCAGGAGCTCGCCTTCCGCGGGGAGCACCGCGAGATCGTGCCCGACCGCGCCCGCCACCCGGATGCCCGCGGCGATCGACGCCGCCATGAGGACCCCGATCGACTGGTGGACGCGGTGGGGGATGAAGATCCGCGTCGAGATCGCGCCGCCCGCAGCCGGCGCGGAGAGCAGCGCGAGCTTCGGCACGGTCTGCCCCGCGACGTCGCCGAGACCCATGAGCGCTCCCGCAGCGAGCCGCACGCGCTCGAGCTCCGCGCGCAGGTCGGCCCGCGCCTCGAGCTCCTCCGGCGTCTCGGCGCCCGTCAGTCCGAAATCCGCAGCGTCGAGGAGCACGACGGGCATCCCCGCGTCGACGAGCGTGACCGGGTGGCCCCCGACCTCGTCGACCGCGTTGCCGGTCGGCAGCGGCGGGCGGACGCGATCGAACTCGATCCGGATCGGGGCGGCGGTGCCGGGTACCCCGTCGATCGCGGTGTCGCCCGAGTACTGCGGCCGTCCGCCGGGCGTGCGGAAGGTCTCGGTCGCGAGGTCGCCCGTGTTGACGAGTCGGATCCGCAGCGTCGTCTCGCCGTCGCCGGCGGGCACCAGGCCGCGCTCGACGGCGAATGGTCCGACACCCGCGATGATGTTGCCGCAGGTCTGGGCGCTCGAGACGGTCGCCGTCTCGACGCCGACCTGCAGGAAGAGGTAGTCGAGGTCGACGCCTGGCTCGGCAGAACGCGATACGACGGCGACCTTGGATCGCAGGGGGTGCGCGCCGCCGATCCCGTCGATCTGCGTGGGGTCCGGCGTGCCCATGATCCGCAGCAGCAGGTCGTCGCGCGCGGCGGGATCCGCGGGGAGGTCCTCGGCGAGGAAGTACGCCCCCTTGGATGTCCCGCCGCGCATGAGCATGGCGGGGATGCCGTCGGAGAAATCGTCCATAGGTCTCGATACGGCCTGCGGCCTACTCGACCCCCGAGTCGTAGTCGACGACCTCGATGCCGAGCTGCTCGATGACGGGCCGCAGCCCGTTGACGTCCATCGAGATCTCGCCGGCGGCGTAGCGGGCGCGGTTGCGCAGCTCCTTCTCGGCTCGCGCCTCGGCGGCGGCGAGCGTCTGCGCCGCGAGTTCGCGCGGCACGACGGTGACGCCGTCGTCGTCGGCGACGATGACGTCGCCCGGGTTGACGACGACGCCTTCGAGGACGACCGGCACGTTGACGGAGCCGGGCGTGTCCTTGACGGTGCCCTCGGAGCTGACGAACTTCGTCCATACCGGGAACGACATATTCCGCAGCTCGCCGGTGTCGCGGACGCCGCCGGAGGTCACGTAGGCGCGGACGCCCCGGGTCTGCATCTGCGTCGCCATGAGCTCGCCGATGAAGCCGAAGGCGGAGTCGCTCGTCGGCACGACGACGATGACGTCGCCGTCGCCGGCCTGCTCGATCGCGACGTGCACCATGAGGTTGTCGCCGGGGGCGACGCTCGCGGTGACGGCCGAGCCGGAGATCGCGGCGCCCTGCTGGATCGGCCTGATGCGGTGGCCGGCGTAGCCGATCCGGCCCATCGCCTCGTGCACCGTCGCGCTGCCGTACTGCGCGAGCGCGTCGACGACGGCGCGGTCGGCGCGCGGGACGTTGGTGACGATGCGGTGTCCGGCCATGGCGTGCTCCCAGCTCAGTCGAGCGTGTCGGTGACCTGCGGGTAGTAGCGCATGTACGCCTCGGCCTTGACCTCGACGGGCAGGCCGAGGTTGGGGCCGGCGTTGCGCTTGAGCTGGACGCCGCGGCGCACGGCGAGGTCGGTGTAGTACGACCACATGTGCTTCTGGGCGGGCAGCGTCTCCATCGCGGCGCGCTTGCGCTCCCAGCCGGGGGTGATGTCGAGCAGGACTTCGGGCTTGAACCCGGAGACCTCGGGCTGGTGGGGCTCGAAGAAGAAGACGGGCGGCGCGCCGATGATCTCCTCGCGCGTCGGCACGCGGCCGTCGAGCGGCACGCCGATCGCCTGCGCCTGGACGCGCGCCTCGAGCGCCATCCGGGCGGCGGCGGGGTGGTCGCCGTTGTAGGGGTCGGAGAGGGGGTGGGTGAGCACGACATCGGGCTGGGTTCGGCGCATGACGCGCACGAGCGCGATGATCGCCTCGTCGGATTCGCGGAGCGGATAGTCGCCGAGGTCGAGGAACTCGATCGTCGCGCCGAGCGCGTCGGCGGCGGCCTGCGCCTCGGCGGCGCGGATCGCCTTGATCTCCTCGAGCGGCTTGCCGTCGAGCCACTGGCTCGCGGACTCGCCGCGCTCCCCGTAGGAGAGGCACACGACGTGCGCCGTGCCGCCCTTGAGGACGTGGCTCGCGATGGCCCCGCCCGCACGCCAGACGAAATCTCCCGCGTGGGCGCTGACGACGAGCATCGTCCTCGTCTCGCTCCCGATCTGCGTCGACATGGTGCTCCTTCGGCCCGGCGATGCCGGCTCAATCAGATTGTAGACAATCTCCTCGGCAACAAGATACCTATGGAGATAGGTATATCGTGTCGTACACTCGGTCGCATCCGCACGCGATCCAACCCAGATCACCCTTCAAGGAAGAAGGAGCCCATGGCCAACAACCTCCAGGAACTGCTCGACGAGACCGGTAACCCGGTCGACCTGCTGCGCAACTCGAGGCTCGGGACGTACATCTACCCCGTCGTCCCCGCCGAGTTCACGAACTGGCGCCGGGAGCAGAAGGCGTGGCGCGAGACCGCCGTGCTCTACGACCAGACGCACCACATGGTCAACCTGCGTCTCAAGGGCCCCGACGCGCTCCGGCTGCTGACCGCGACCGGGATCAACTCCTTCGAGAACTTCCCCGTCGACCGCGCGAAGCAGTTCGTCCCCGTCGCCTCCAACGGCGGCGTCATCGGCGACGGCATCCTCTTCCACGAGGCGCAGGACGATCTCACCTATGTCGGCCGCGCGCCGGGTGCGAACTGGCTCCAGTATCACGCGGAGACCGGCGGCTACGACGTCGAGGTCACCTACGACGACCGCTCGAACTCGCGGCCCTACGGTCAGGCCGTCAGCCGCACCGTCTACCGCTTCCAGATCCAGGGGCCGAACGCCTGGCCGATCATCGAGAAGCTCGCCGGCCGCACGGTCGACCAGGTCAAGTTCTTCCACATGGGCCACCTCGAGGTCGCGGGCCACCACATCCGCACGCTGCGTCACGGCATGGCCGGCGCGCCGGGCCTGGAGATCTGGGGCCCCTACGAGGAGCACGGCGCGATCCGCGAGCTCGTGCTCGAGGCCGGCGCCGAGTTCGGCATCGAGCCCTGCGGCTCGCGCGCCTACTCGTCGAACACGCTCGAGTCCGGCTGGATCCCGAGCCCGCTGCCGGCGATCTACTCCTCCGAGGCCGAGCGCGGCTTCCGCGAGTGGTCGGGCGTCAAGTCGTACGAGGCCATCAACGCCCTCGCCGGCTCGTTCGTCTCCGACGACATCGAGGACTACTACCTCAACCCGTGGGAGCTCGGCTACGGCTCGTTCGTGAAGTTCGACCACGACTTCATCGGTCGCGACGCGCTCGAGCGGATTGACCCGGCGACCCAGCGCCGCAAGGTCACGCTCGCCTGGAACGACGAGGACCTCGCCGCGGTGTGGGCGTCGTTCCTCAACCGCGACGAGCTGCCGAACATGTTCTTCGACCTCCCGAACGCGAACTACGGCTCGTCGAACTTCGACGCCGTCATCGACGCGGACGACAACGTCGTCGGCCTCTCGCTCTTCACGGGCGTCACGGCGAACGAGAAGCGGGGCCTGTCCCTCGCGACGATCAACCCCGACGTCCCGATCGGCGCCGAGGTCCGGGTCCTCTGGGGCGAGAACCCGAACTCCGGCAAGACGACCGTCGAGCCGCACCAGCAGGTCGCGGTGCGCGCCGTCGTCTCCCCCGTGCCCTACTCCGAGGTCGCCCGCGACACCTACCAGGGCGGCTGGCGCACCGGCTACACGGCGTAGAACGACCTGCCCTTTTCAGGTCTGCCGGGGGTGCTGAGGGCATGTTTCCCTCGACACTCCGGCTAGGCCTGAAAAGCGGGAGTCGCTTGACGGGATGACGATGAGGTCACGGCGGGGTGCCGCGCGCGGCGCGTACCGCTACGACCGATCCGGCGTCAGTCGAACGTCGTCAGCGCCCGAGTGATGCCCGAGGCGGCTTCGCGGAGAATCTCGATGTGGGGCAGCGGGCTCGTGCCGTCGTTCGGCACGACGACCCCGATCGCCGCGTAGACGCGGCCGTGCGGGCCGAACACGGGGACCCCGATGCCGCGCGATTCGCGATGGATGTGGCCGTCAGTCACCGAGTAGCCGTTCGCGCGCACCCGCGCGAGCTCCCGGCGCAGCGCCTCGGGCGTCGCGATGGTGCGGTCGGTGTAGACGTGCATCCCCGACGCGATGACGGCGTCGACGACCCCCGCATCGGCGTGCGCGAGCATCGAGAGGCCGAGGCAGGAGGCGTGCAGCGGCGTCCTCCCGCCGACGATCGTGTGGTTGATCGCCGAGTCTCGCGCCGAGAAGCGCTCGATGTAGAGCACGTCCGTCCCCGCGAGGATGCCGAGCTGCGCGTGCTGGCGGACGACCGCGTGGACGTGCGCGAGGAAGGGCCGCGCCGTCTCGCGCAGCCCGAGCGCACCGGGCGCGCGGGACGCGAGCTCGTAGAGCCGGACCCCGAGCCGGTAGGTGCGCTCCTCGTGCCAGCGCTCGACGAGCCCCTCGCGCTCGAGCTCGGCGAGCAGCCGGTGCGTCGTCGAGCGCGGCAACCCGGCCCGCTCGGCGATCTCGCCGAGGGTCAGGTAGGGATGCCGCGTCTCGAAGGCGCCGAGCACGCGCAGGTGCTTGTGGAGGACGCTCTCGCCGTCCGACCCGCGCGCCATGCGACGAGGCTACGCGTTCTGGCGGTACTCGCTCCTGGCCCACTCGTGGTACGGCGCAGGCGCGACGGTCGCGCCGATCCGCACCTGGCGATGCGCGGCGTCGACCTGGTGCTTGGCGGAGATCGGGTCCTCACCCCACACGACCTCGACGCGCGCGCCGTCGGGGATCGACACGTCGATCGTCGCGAGCGACATGTAGTGCTGGTCGTAGGCGACGTACCCGGCGTCGGTCGAGATGCCGACGCGCATGCCGTCCTGCTCGACCTCGTCCATCTGGTAGAAGCCGTACCGGGCCTTCGGGTAGTCGAGCCACTTGGCGGGGGTGCCGGGCTCGAGCTGCGACTGCGCGATCGCGGCGACGTCCTCCGCATCCCAGATGAGCGTCACCTTGCGCCGACGCTGGTCCTGCGCGTGCCGCTCGAGGGCCTCGCGGCCGTGGAAGTCGTGGTCGAAGCGGACCGAGCGTCCGAGGCCGAGGTCGTAGGGCGTCGCGTAGTAGTCATGGACGTCGAGCGAGTACAGGGACCCGCCGATCGACCCGGCGCGCGCGGCAGGGAGCCATTCACGGTACTCGGCGAAGTCCTCGTCGAAGATCGCGGGGAACGGCGTCGGCACCCAACCCGACTCGAGCGGGCTCGCCGAGTAGGCCTTGGCGCCGACCCGGCGGATGCCGTGCTCCGCTCCTGCCTTCAGGAGCGCGTCGAGCACGACCTCATTGTCGGCCCAGGGGCCGTAGAACTCGAAGCCCGGCTGACCGGCCATCCCGTGCCGGAGCGCCTTGACGGGCCGGCCGGCGATCGTCACGTCGGCGATGTGGAAGAACTTGACGTCGGGGACGGGCCCGCCGAAGACCTTCTCCATGACCTCGTTCGCGAAGGGGCCCTGGAGCTCGTAGCGGTAGAACGTCGGCGCCGCGCCCCCGCGCATGTGCGAGTTGGCCTCGAGCCGATGGTGGACGTCCTTGCCGGCCGCCTCGGCGCGCTCGGCGTTGTAGCGCACCCAGTCGATGAGGATGTGATGGCCGATGAGGACGAGCCCCTCCGGGCCTTCGGAGTTGTAGAACAGGATGCCGTCGCCGATGAGGTAGCCGTCCTTGTTGACGGAGATGAGCTGCTTGGCGACCCCGGGGCGGAACGTCGCGAAGGTGTTCGGCGAGATCGACTCGAGCATCGGGATGAGGTCCGCGCCGTGCAGGAAGAGCTGCGTCATGTGGTGCGACTGGTCCATGAGCGCGACCGTGGTGTTCCACGCGCGCTGCTCGTCGCGCCAGTTCGTGAACTCGGGCGCCACGGGGAAGGTGAACGCGGGCCAGTTCAGGTCGCGCAGCAGCTGGACCGGGTTGCCGACCCGGGCAATGGCCTGGGCGAGGGACTCCGTGGTCATCATCGGCCTTTCTCTCGTGTGCGCGCCATGCTACGTTCACCGATGCGCCGAAAGGCCAACCAGTTCCGTTGAACGGGATTCTTGGCAAAACGACTCGACGACGCGGCCGACATCAATACGATTGTCAACAATCCAACGGAGGGGGTGCGCATGGCGGCTCGGCTCTCGCTCGACTCGGTCCACCTCAGCTTCGGCGGCGTGCACGTCCTGGAAGACGTCGGATTCGACGTCGAGCCGGGCAGCATCTTCGGACTCGTCGGCCCCAACGGTGCGGGGAAGACCTCCCTCTTCAACTGCATCAGCGGCCACTACCGGCCGAGCTCCGGCTCGATCCGCATCGATGAGGACGAGGTGCTCGGCAAGGCGCCGGCCAAACTCGTGCGCCACGGTCTCGCGCGCACCTTCCAGCACCCGGCGCTCCAGCTCCAGGCCACCGTGCTCGACAACGTGCTGCTCGGCGGCCACACCCGCCTTCCGGGGGATGCGCTGTCCTGGGCGGTCCGGCTGCCCTACACGACCCGCGCCGAGCGCGCGCTGCGCGCCGAGGCGACCGCGATCCTGGAACGCCAGGGGCTTGGCTGGGCGGCGGGCCTCGCCGCCGACGAGCTCTCCCACGGTCTGCACAAGTCGATCGAGCTGTGCCGCGCGCTTATGACCCACCCGGGGCTGCTGCTCCTCGACGAGCCGGCCGCCGGCCTCTCGCACGGCGAGGTCGACCAGCTCATCGCGACGGTCCAGCGCCTGCGCGCCGAGGAGGACATGACGATCGTCGTCGTCGAGCACAACATGTCGCTCATCGCCCAGCTGACCGACCGCGTCGTCGTCCTCGACCACGGCCGCAAGCTCATGGAAGGCACCGCCGCGCAGGCCCAGGCCGACCCGCGCGTCATCGAGGCCTATCTGGGGGCGCCCGATGCCGCTGCTTGAGCTGACGGACGTCACGGCGTTCTACGGCCCCGTCCAGGTCCTCGAAGGCGTCTCGATCAGCGTGCCGGAGGGCGGCGCGGTCGGCATCCTCGGCGCGAACGGCGCGGGCAAGACGACGACGCTGCGCGCGATCAGCGGGACCGTCCGCGCGGGCGGGTCGATCCAGTATGAAGGCCGCTCGATCCGCGGCCTGCGGCCCGAGCGGGTCGCCTCGCTCGGCATCGCCCACGTCCCCGAAGGCCGCGGCACGCTCGGCAACCTCACCGTCCGAGAGAACCTCATGGTCGGCGCGTACACGCGCAAGGACCGCCGGCAGGTCGTCTCCGACGTCGACTACCTGCTCGAGCTCTTCCCGAACCTCAAGGCGCGGATCCGGTCCAACGCCTCGGCGCTGTCCGGCGGCGAGCAGCAGATGCTCGCCGTCTCCCGAGCCTTCATGGCGAGCCCCAGGCTGCTCGTCCTCGACGAGCCCTCGCTCGGCCTCGCGCCGAGCACCGCGCGCACCGTCTACGACGCGATCGCCCGGCTGCGGAAGGAATCCGGGATCGCGATGCTCGTCGTCGAGCAGAACGCCAACCTCGCGTTCTCCGTCGTCGACTCCGTCACCGTCCTCGAGACCGGACGCAGCGTGCTGAGCGGCACGACGGCCGAGCTGCGCGGCAACGACGACATCCGCAAGGCATACCTGGGGGGCTGAGATGAACCAGTTCGCCACCTTCGTCCAGCTCGTCGTCGACGGGCTCGCCCAGGGATCCATCTACGGCGCCCTCGCGCTCGCGATCGTGCTCGTCAACCAGGCGACGGGCCTCGTCAACTTCGCCCAGGGCAGCATGGCGGTCCTCGGCTCCTACATCGGCATGACCGTCGGCAACCTCTTCATCCCGGGTGCGGGCGCCATCGTCGGCATCATCATCGGCATCGTCGTCGCCGTCATCGCCTCGATGGCGATGGGCGGGCTCGTCGAGCGCTTCGTCATGCGACGCTTCGAGCGCGCCGAGGAGGACACCAAGGTCGTCGCGACGATCGGCCTGCTCACGCTCATCACGGGACTCGTGGGCCTCATCTGGGGCTTCAACCCCACCCCCTACCCGTTCTTCTTCGGCGGCAGCGAGAGCCTGCGCATCGGCGGCGTCTCGATCAGCGTCTGGTCGATCGTCACCTTCACGACGATCATCGCGCTCATGATCGTGCTGCAGATCCTGTTCCGCGGCACCAAGCTCGGCCTCGGCATGCGCGCCGTCGCCGACAACGCCCCCTCCGCCGCGCTCGCCGGCATCCGGGTCGGCGGCATGCGGATGGCCGGCTGGGGCCTCGCGGCCGCGCTCGGCACCGTCGCGGCCATCCTGCTCGCGTCGAAGTCGCAGCTCACGCCGAACAACTTCGACGGCATCCTCGTCTACGCGCTCGCCGCCGTCGTCATCGGCGGCCTCGACTCGCCGCTCGGCGCCGTCATCGCCGCGCTCGGCATCACGATCCTCGAATCGCTCGCCGCCGCCTACGTCCCGTGGATCGGCCACGACCTCAAGGTGGTCGTGCCCTTCATCCTCGTCTTCATCGTCCTCATCATCCGGCCGCAAGGCCTGTTCGGACGCAGGACGGTGGTGCGGGTATGAAGGGCCTCAAGGGCTACGACGCGCTCGTCGCCAACCGCTGGGTGCGCCTCGGCGTCTTCCTCGTGCTCATCATCGTGCTCGGCGTGCTGCCGCTCGTCGCCGACCCGTTCACGAACCAGACGATCTCGCACATCGCCGTCTTCGCGGTCGCGATCCTCGGCCTCAATATCGTCATGGGCTTCACGGGCCAGGTCTCCCTCGGCCACTCCTTCTTCGTCGGAGTCGGCGCCTACGCGGCGATCATCCCGATCCGCGACTGGTGGGGCGGTCCGCTCGCCGAGGGCGCGATCGTCATCGGCTTCGTGCTGTCCGCGCTCATCCCCGGCGTTCTCGGCCTGCTCATCGCCCTCGTCACGGTGCGCCTGCGCGGCCTCGCGCTCGCCATGGTCACGATCGCGCTGCCGACCATCGGCCTGCCGCTCGCCCAGAAGTTCGCGGCCTTCACGGGCGGCAACGAGGGCGTCTCGATCCGCCGGCTCGACTACGTCGGCGCGGACGGCCAGACGTACAAGGGCAACCCCTTCGCCGCCGGCCCCGGGCTCGACAACGACCAGTGGCAGTACTACATCGTGCTCACCATCGCGGTCGCGTTCTTCGCCCTCGCCTACTTCCTCGTCCGCGGCAAGTACGGACGCGCGTTCGCGATCGTCAAGTCCAACGAGGCGATCGCCGCGTCGATGGGCGTGTCCCCCTACCGCTACAAGGTGCTCGCCTTCACGATCGCGGCCGTCTACGGCGGCGTCGCCGGATTCCTGCTCATCGTGTGGGGCCAGTTCACCTCGTCCGAGACGCTCGCGTTCCACAACTCGATCGACCTCGTCATCGCCTCGATCGTCGGCGGGGCGGGCAGCATCGTCGGTGCGATCCTCGGCGGCATCTTCTACGTCGCCGTCAGCCAGATCATGAACGGCCTGCAGCTGTCGATCTACACGACGCTCGTGCAGGGCGTCGTCATCGTCATCATCCTGTTCCTCCTGCCCGGAGGACTCGCGAGCCTCCCCCGCACCATCCGCCGCCTCGTGCGACGCGGGCGCGCGGGACACCACGTCGACGCCGGCCCACAGGCCGACCCGACCGCAGAAAACACCAAGTAACCGTCCAAGCCTCGAGGGAGAGGAACACATGAAGACGAACATGACCGGGCGCCGCGCCATCGCGGTCGCCGCATCGGTCGGCGCGATCGCACTCGTGCTCAGCGGCTGCGCGCGAGGCGGCGACGCACCCGCGCCCACGGGCGACGAGACGACCCCCGCGGTCGTCGCATCCCCCGGCATCACCGACACGACGCTCACCTTCGGCATCTCGACCCCGCTGACCGGCGCGACCGCCGGCCCGGGCAACTGCACCGCCGACGGCGCGCTCGCCTACTTCGGCGTCAAGAACGCCGAGGGCGGCGTCACCTTCGGCGACGGCAAGACGCGCACGATCGAGATCAAGACCTACGACGACGAGTACGCCCCGGAGAAGTCCGCCGCGAACTTCAACCAGATGGTCGCCGACGGCGTCTTCGCCGCCGGTCTCGGCCTCGGCACGCCGACGAACCGCGCCTGGCGCGAGGCGGCGATCGAGGAAGGCGTGCCACAGGTCCTCATCATGACCGGCGACCCGATCTTCTCCGACCGCACCGAGTCGCCCGTGCAGCTCGGCCTCGTGCCGATCTACCAGCAGGAGGGCGCGGCCTTCGGCGCGGCGCTCGCCGCCGACGGACAGCCGCACAAGGTCGCCGCGCTCTACCAGAACGACGACTACGGCAAGGGCTACCTGCAGGGCTTCAAGGAGGCCATCGAGGGCGCCGACCAGATCGAGATCGTCAAGGAGCTGAGCTACGAGCCCGGCCCGGCGAGCTCCACTCCGAACTACCTCGAACCGCAGATCACCGAGCTCGCCGGCACCGGTGCGGACGTCCTCTTCCATGCCGTGTCGGTGACCCCGCGCGCGATCGAGGACCTCGCGAAGGCGGCGGCGATCGGCTGGACCCCGATCTGGTTCCTGCCGTCGAACACGGCGTCCCCGGGCGGCGTGCTCACGCCGGCCGGCGTCACCGAGACGACGTACCCCGGCATCTACGCGGCCGGCTTCTCGGAGGCCGCCGCCGCGCCGCCGTTCGCCGAGTCGGACGCGGGCAAGGCCTACTTCGAGGCGATCGCCGAGTACGCCCAGGGTCCGGAGCAGGACGGGAAGGCCTTCCCGCACTGCGTCTGGAGCTGGATCGGCGCGCAGATCCTCGAGCAGGCCTTCGAGAAGATGACCGAGCCGACGCGCGAGTCGTTCTACGAAGCGCTCACGTCGATCTCGGGCTTCGACGCGCAGTTCGCGCTCGGACCGATCGACACGACGATCGACGGCCTCCCGGCCATCCAGACCGTCGTGCTGCAGAAGTTCAACGGCAAGGGCTACACCAACGTGGAGGTCGTCGGCTGACGCCTGCCCGAGCACGTCGGAGGCCGGTCCGCACGGGGGCCGGCCTTCGTCGTCAGTCCAACGCCGCGAGGATCCCGACGACGTCCTCGAGGTGCGCGCGCGTCGCCCGCTCGGCCGCCTCGGGGTCGCGCGCGAGGACGGCGTCGACGATCGCGAGGTGCTGGCCGAGCGACTTCTGTGCGCGGCCGGGGGCGAACGCGAGCCGGAACTGGTGCCGCGCCGACTGCGCGTGGAGGCGCTGCAGCAGCTGTGCTGCGGTCACGTGCCCGCTGAACTCGCGCAGCTGCCGGTCGAACTCCTGGATGAGCGCCGAGTAGCCGACGAGGTCGCTTGCCGCGACGGCGGCGGTCATCCGCGCCCGCAGCTCCCGGAGCTCCTCCGCCTCATCGTCCGCGAGGCTCTCCGCCGCCTTGCGCGCGCACAGCACTTCCAGCCCGATGCGCACCTCGGCGATCTCGACGGCCTCGTCGCGCGAGATCGAGCGCACCCGCGCGCCGCGATTCGGCAGCCGGTCGACGAGTCCCTCGTTCGCGAGATTGACGAGGGCGAGTCGCACCCCCGAGCGGCTCGCGCCGAAGCGAGCGGTCAGATCCGCCTCGACGAGGCGCTGTCCCGCGACGAACTCCCCCGCGAGGATCGCGTCGCGGATCTCTCGCGTGAGCTCGGCATGCGCATCGTCGGTCATGGCATCCGACGCTAGCGAAGTTGTCGACGGAATGTCAGACGATCCGGGAAGCGGGCTATCGCGCAGGAGTAGCATCGGGCCTACGTCCACCACATCGTTCACAGAGAGGTGTCAGATGACTGAGACGGTCGCCCCGGCAAGGACGGGGCTGTACATAGGCGGGTCCGCACGCGAGACCGCCGAGACGCTCGCGATTGCCGACCCCGGCAAGCCCGGCGTCATCGTCGGCCACGCGGCTTCGGCGAGCAAGCAGGATGTCGCCGACGCGATCGCGGCCGCGAAGGCCGCCTACCCCGCCTGGTCGGCGCTGAGCGCGACGGAGCGCGCGGCGAAGATGGCGGAGGCCATCGCGGGCATCGCCGACGAGCGGGACGAGGACGCCGCGATCCTCAGCCAGGAGAACGGCAAGATCCGCCTGGAGGGCTGGATCGACGCCCTCGTCTTCGAGATCCGCTGGAACCTCGCGCTCGCCCTCGCCGACGAGGTCGACCGCGGCAAGGTGCTGTCCCCCGCGCCGGGCATTCCGGTCGAGACGACCGTGGAGTACCAGTCGATCGGCCCGGTCACGATCATCGTGCCGTTCAACTGGCCGATTGCGATCCTCGGCGCGGCACTCCCCCACGCGCTCCTCGCCGGCAACACCGTCATCGTCAAGCCGCCGCCCACCGCCCCGCTCGCGACGACGCGCGTCGTCCAGCGGGTCGCGGAGAAGCTGCCGCCCGGCGTGCTCAACGTCATCACCGGCAAGGACTCGGAGATGACGGAGCTCATCCAGTCGAACGACATCGCGAAGGTCTGCTTCACCGGCTCGGTCGGCGGGGGCAAGAAGATCCAGGAGCTCGCGGCGAAGACGCTGACCCGCGTCACGCTCGAGCTCGGCGGCAACGACGCGGCGATCATCCTCGACGACGCCATCATCGACGACACGCACCTCGACCGGCTGTTCGCGGCGATCTACGACACGACCGGGCAGATCTGCATGAACGCGAAGCGCGTCTACGTGCACCGCTCGCGCATGCAGGAGGTCGTCGACGGCCTGTCGGCGCGCCTCGAGCGCACGAAGCTCGGCTACGGGCTCGACGCGGACACGACGATGGGGCCGCTGCACTCGCCGATCCAGAAGGCGTTCGTCGACGAGCTGATCGAGGAGGCCAAGGAGGCCGGCGCCGACGTGCGCGAGTTCGGCGAGCTGCCGGGCGGCGACCTCGCGGGCGGCAACTTCGTGCGCCCCGCGATCGTCGTCGACCCCGACCCGTCCTTGCGCGTCGTGACGATGGAGCAGTTCGGGCCCGTCATCCCCGTGCTGCCCTTCGACACCGACGAGGAGGCCATCGCGGCCGCGAACGACACCTGGGCGGGCCTGTGCGGCTCCGTCTGGACGGCGTCGCCGGAGCGCGCCCGCGCCGTCGGGACGAAGCTCGAGGCCGGGTACATCTGGGTCAACGACCACGGCGCGACCCGTCTCGACCTGCGCGCGCCGTTCGGCGGTGTCAAGCAGTCGGGCTACGGCCGCGAACAGGGCATCGAGGGCGTGCGCGCCTTCCAGGACACGCGCTCCATCGCGTTCCTCGACGAGGCCGCGCTCGCCGCGCAGGCGCACTGATCCGCTGACGAGCAGGGCCCGGGCGCGCGAGCGTCCGGGCCCTGCTCGTCCCCCAGCGCGACAGCACCGAAACATCCTCGCGGGAGATCCGTGGAGATGCCGGGAATCGAACCCGGGTCCACTGCTGAGGTCCCGCGCCTTCTCCGGGCGCAGCTCATGCTCGTTCTGCTCGGCCGCGACGCTTGTCATGAGCACCTGCGTCGACCGGCCCAGCCTCAGTGCAAGTCCCCCGCGGCCCTGAGGCGCGACCGCGGAGCAAGCTTCCTAGATGACGCCACGCACCGGGTAGGAGGCATTCCCGGGGTGACGGACTTTAGGGCCCTAGCCGATCAGGCGGCGAGAGCGAAGTCAGCGCGCTTGGAATTCGCACTTGTGGTTTGACGTCATCGTTTACGAGATAAGGCGTCATCCTCGGCCCGCTTCTCGCGGTCGGTCAGGCAATGTCGAAACCGATCATCCCCGTGCTCGATATGTCCGTGAGGCGGTGCTGTCGCGCTGTGGAGTTGTCACCCCTCGGCGGGGAGCATCCCATTCTACGCGGCTTCGGGCCGGAAGGCGAGGGTCAGCGCCCCACCTTGCCGAAGGCGCCCGCGATCGCGCGCAACACGATCGGCTGCGCCGCGAAGACCGCCGCGACGCACAGCAGCATCGCGCCGGCGAAGAAGCCGACGCCCCACCAGCTCGTCGCGTCGTCCGAGGCGGCGAACATGTGGTTGAGGTTGCGCTGCGCCCCCGTCGCGAGCACGAGCACGACGTGCACGACGATGAACAGCACGAAGAGCAGCATGACGGGGAAGTGCACGGCCCGCGCCCACTCGACCTTGTAGATCTTGCTGATCCGGGCGTCGGCCGGCCAGAACTCCGCCATCCTGACACCCGTGATGATCGCGAGGGGCGCGAGGAGGAAGACGACGCCGAAGTAGGACAGCTGCTGGAGCGAGTTGTAGTTGACCCAGCCGTTCTCGACCGGCCACTGAAAGCTCGCGTACTGCAGCAGCGAGGACAGCGCGTTCGGGAAGACCTCCCAGCTCGTCGGCACGATCCGCACCCACTGGCCGGTCACGAAGATGAGCACGATGAAGATCGCCCCGTTGACGACCCAGAGCAGGTCGACCGCGTTGTGGAACCACAGCTGGATCGAGATCTTCCGCGGGCGCGCCTTCGTGCGGATGACGCCCGTGTTGGTCCGCGTCCAGAACGCCGGCGGCCGCTTGACGGTGCGCACCTGCCAGCCGGAGCGGATGATGAGCACCATCAGGAAGATGTTGAAGAAGTGCTGCCAGCCGACCCACGCCGGGATGCCCTCGGGGTGCGGCACGGGGCTCTCGTACGATCCGGGGAACGCGACGAGCCAGGACTGCACGTCAGGCAGCGTGCGCAGATGGCGGGCGAGGAAGACGATCGCGATCGCGACGACGATGACGAGCGGGACGACCCAGTACAGGTGCCGCCAGCGGGACCGACCCTTGGACCCGGCCCCGGCGCCCGTCACCGCTGCCCCTGCAGCGCTTCGATGAGCTGCGGGACCACCTCGAACAGGTCGCCCACGACGCCGAAGTCGGCGATCTCGAAGATCGGCGCGTCGGGATCGGTGTTGATCGCGACGATCGTCTTCGCCGTCTGCATGCCCGCGCGGTGCTGGATCGCGCCGGAGATGCCGAGCGCGATGTAGAGATCGGGACTCACCGCGACCCCGGTCTGGCCGACCTGCGCCGACTGGGGCGCGTACCCCGAGTCGACGGCGACGCGGCTCGCGCCGACCGCGGCGCCGAGCGCATCCGCGAGCCGTTCGACGATCGCGAAGTCCTCCCGGCTGCCGACACCCTTACCGCCCGAGACGACGACGGTGGCCGACTTGAGGTCGGGCCGGCCCGAGTCGCTCACGACGCCCTGGGTCGAGACGACCTCGACGTCGGCGGCGCCGCTCGCGGACGATGCGAGCTCGGCCGCCGGGATGAGCGTCCCGCCGGGCAGCGACGCGGTCTCGAGCGCCGACTCGCGCACCGTGACGATGACGGGGACGCCGGGGGCGATCGCCGACGCCGTCGTCGTGAACGCGCCGCCGAAGACTGAGTGCTCGGCGACGACCTCGCCGCCGTCGAGAGAGAGCGCGATCGCGTCGGCGAGCACGGGACTGCCGAGCCTCGCCGCGAGGCGGCCGGCGAGCTCGCGCCCTTCGATCGTGTGCGGGATGACGATGGCCTCGGGGGACTCGGCGCCGGCGCGCTCGGCGATGACCTCCGCGGCCGCCGCGGTCCGGCCCGTCAGGCCGGCGACATCGATGACGAACACCGTCATGGTCACTTCACCACCAATCCGCGCGCGAGGAGCCACTCGGCGAGCTGCGTGCCGCCCGAGCCGTCGTCCTCGATCGTCGTCCCCGCCGCGCGCGCCGGGCGCTCCGCCGTCGTCCGCATGACCGTGCGCGCCTCCGGCCGCGCGACCCCGAGGACGCTCGCCGTGACGACGTCGGTCGGCTTCTTCTTCGCCGCCATGACGCCCTTGAAGCTCGGGAAGCGCGCCTCCGCCGACTTCTCGGTGACGGTCACGACGGCGGGCAGTGCGGCGGCGACCGTCGTGATCTCGACGTCCGTCGTGCGCGTCCCGCGGATCGCGTTCTCATCGATCTCGACGCTGCCGAGCGAGCCCGCGAGCGGCAGGCCGAGGAGTTCCGCGATCATCGCGGGGACGATGCCGCCGCGGCCGTCGGTCGACTCGTTGCCGGCGAGGACGAGGTGCGGCTGCTCCCGGGCGACGGCCGCGGCGAGGACGCGCGCGGTCGCGAGCGCGTCGGACCCCGCGAGCGCGTCGTCGAGGATGTGCACGGCCCGGTCGGCCCCCATCTGCAGCGCCTTCTTGAGCCCGTCCTTCGCCTCGGCGGGGCCCATCGCGATCGCGACGATCTCGGTGTCCTTCGCCGAGTCCTTGACCTGGAGGGCGACCTCGAGGGCGCGCTCGTTGATCTCGTCGACGACGGCATCGCTCGCCGCGCGGTCGAGCAGACCGGTCGCGAGATCGAGCCGGCGAGGTTCGTAGGTGTCTGGGACTTCCTTGACCAGGACGACGATCTTCACGCTCAGAATCTACCCGAACCGCAATCGCCCGCCCCATGCGTTGTCGGTCGGCCACATCCGCGGACTACTCGCCGAGCCGGTTACGGGAGCGCATCGCGCGCTCCGCCTCGCGCTTGTCGTCGCGTTCGCGCAGCGTCTGGCGCTTGTCGTAGTCCTTCTTGCCCTTCGCGAGCGCGAGCTCCACCTTGGCGCGGCCCTCGCTGAAGTACATGCTGAGCGGGACGAGCGTGTAGCCGCCCTCCTTGACCTTCGCGCCGAGCTTGAGCACCTCCTGCTTGTGCAGCAGCAGCTTGCGCTTGCGGCGCGGCGAGTGGTTCGTCCAGGATCCCTGCTCCCACTCGGGGATGTGCACGGCGTCGAGCCACGCCTCGCCGTTCTCGACGAACGCGTAGCCGTCGGTCAGCGTCGCGCGTCCCGCGCGAAGCGATTTGACCTCGGTCCCGGACAGCACGATGCCGGCCTCGACCACGTCCTCGATGTGATAGTCGTGGCGGGCCTTCCGGTTCGAGGCGATCGTCTTGCGACCGTGTTCCCTGGGCATCGCGTTCTCCATGCCATCCAGGACCTCCCCGGACGGCCGACCAGTGTACCGCGCGAGCGGCTCAGACTTTGAGGTAGCGCTTGATGGCGACCGAGGCCGAGAGCGCCGCGAGCACAATGCCGATCGCGATGAGGATGGGGGCGACGAGCAGGGCGTCGTTCAGGCCGATGAGCAGGCCGCCGCCGCCGAGCACCGTGCCGAGCTCGCGCTTGACCCAGAACTCGACGATGAGGGCGAGCGCGCCCGAGGCGAGCACCGACCCGATGAGCGCGGCGATGACGCCCTCGAGGATGAACGGCGTCTCGATGAGGCGGTTCGAGGCGCCGACGAGGCGCATGATCCCGAGCTCGCGCCGGCGGGAGAACGCCGAGAGCCGGATCGTCGTCGCGATGAGCAGCACCGCGGCGACGAGCATGAGCGCGGCGACGCCGATCGCGGCGGCGGACGCCGCGTTGAGCATCGAGAAGATGGGCTCGAGGTACTCGCGCCGATCGTCGACCGACTGCACGCCCGCGAAGGCGGACACCGACTCGATGACGACGTCGGCATTCGACGGGTCGTACAGCGTGACGTTGAGGATGCCGCCGATGAACTCCTCGGTGAGCAGCCCCCCGACAGGGTTGTCGGAGTAGAACTCCTGCGCCTGCGCGAGCACCTGCGCGGGGGTGTCGTACTCGGTGCGCTCGATGTAGCGCGCGACGGACTCCTCGGCGAGCTTCGCCTCGACGGCGGCGACGTCCGCGTCGGTCGCGGCGGCCTGCAGGCAGTTGCCGGTCTGGTCGATCGCGGAGCAGAAGTTGATCGCGACCTGCGCGCGGTCGTACCAGTACGCCTTCATCTGCCCGATCTGGCCCTGGAGCAGGATGGCGACGCCGACGAAGGTGAGCGAGATGAAGGTCACGAGGACGACGGAGACGACCATCGAGGCGTTCCGGCGCAGGCCCTGGAACGCTTCGCCGAGGATGAGGCCGAGCCTCATGCGCTCGCACCGGAGGAGGGCTGCTGCGCCATCTGCGAGGTCTGGATCGTCGGGATCGCCTGTGTGACATAGGCGCCGCCGCGCTCGTCGCGCACGATCCGTCCCGTCATGAGCTCGACGACGCGGCGCTGCATGCGGTCGACGACGTCGGCGGCGTGGGTGGCCATCACGACGGTCGTGCCGCCGAGGTTGATGCGCTCGAGCAGCGCCATGATGCCCTGTGCGGTCTCGGGGTCGAGGTTCCCCGTCGGCTCGTCGGCGAGCAGGATCGCGGGCTTGTTGACGACCGCGCGCGCGATCGCGACGCGCTGCTGCTCGCCGCCGGACAGCTCGTGCGGCATGCGGCCGGACTTGCCGGCGAGCCCGACCATCTTGAGCGCGTCGGGGACGGCCTCCTGGATGAACCCGCGCGACTTGCCGATGACCTGGAGCGTGAACGCCACGTTGTCGTAGACCGACTTGCCCGGCAGCAGCCGGAAGTCCTGGAAGACGACGCCGAGGTGGCGCCGGAAGTACGGGACCTTGCGGCTCGGCATGGCGGAGAGCTTCTTGCCGAGGACGTGGATCTGGCCCGTGTTGGGCTTCTCCTCCTTGAGGATGAGCCGCAGCAGCGAGCTCTTGCCGGACCCGGACGCGCCGATGAGGAAGACGAATTCGCCCTTGCCGATCTCGAGCGACACGTCCCCGAGCGCGGGTCGGGTCGTCCCGGGATAGGACTTGCTCACGTTCTCGAACCGGATCATCGCAGACAGCCTAGGAAGGCCGCCAGAACGCGGTGGGAGCGACACCCGCAGGCGCCGGAACTCCCAGCTTGGGCTAGTCCTCTTTGCGCTTGCGCCACTTGATGCCGGCGGCGATGAAGCCGTCGATGTCGCCGTTGAAGACGTCGTCGGGGCGCCCGACCTCGTGGTTCGTGCGCAGGTCCTTGACCATCTGGTAGGGCGCGAGCACGTACGAGCGCATCTGGTCGCCCCACGAGGCGGTGATGGTGCCGGCGAGCTCCTTCTTCTTCTTCGCCTCCTCCTCGCGCTGCAGCAGCAGGAGTCGGGACTGGAGCACCTTGAACGCGACGGCGCGGTTCTGGATCTGCGACTTCTCGTTCTGCATCGAGACGACGATGCCGGTTGGGAGGTGGGTGATCCGCACGGCGGAGTCGGTCGTGTTGACCGACTGGCCGCCGGGACCGGAGGAGCGGAAGACGTCGACGCGGATGTCGCCCTCCGGGATGTCGATCTCGGTCGCCTCCTCCATGAGCGGGATGACCTCGACGGCGGCGAACGACGTCTCGCGGCTGTGCGCGGAGTTGAACGGCGACATGCGCACGAGGCGGTGCGTGCCCGCCTCGACGGAGAGCGTGCCGAAGGCGTACGGCGCATCGACCTGGAAGGTCGCCGACTTGATGCCGGCCTCCTCCGCATAGGAGGTGTCCATGACGGTCACCGGGTACTTGTGCTGCTCGGCCCAGCGGACGTACATGCGCAGCAGCATCTCGGCGAAGTCGGAGGCGTCGACGCCGCCCGCTCCGGCGCGGATCGTGACGACCGCGGGCAGCGCGTCGTACTCGCCGTCCAGCAGCGTCTGCACCTCGAGCGCGTCGATCGTCTCCGTGAGGCTCGCGAGCTCGTCGCGCGCCTCCTGGGCCGCGCCCTCGTCCTCGGCCTCGACGGCGAGCTCGATGAGCACCTCGAGGTCGTCGAGCCGCTGCGCGACGCCCGTGACCCGCGCGTACTGCGCCTGGGCGTGCGAGAGCTTCGACGTCACCTGCTGGGCCTGCTTGGGGTCGTCCCACAGGTCGGGAGCGCCGGCGAGCTCGGAGAGCTCGTCGATCTCGGCGCGCAGGCGTTCGACGTCGACGACCGCCGCGATGTCGGCGAACGTCGCGCGGAGGGCGGCGATGTCGGCGCTGAGGTCGAGTTCCATGGCCCGAGTAGCTTACTCGGCCCGTCGACTCGCCCCCCCGCTCGCCCGGGGTCGCGAGACCGCGGGTAGCCTCGTCGGAGTGACGGGTGCGCAGGACGGCGGCGACCGCGAGTCGACCGGACGGATGCTGCGCCGCTTCGGCGTCATGATCTACGGGCCGACGACGGTCTTCGCCCTCGGCGAGGGCGCGGTGCTCCCCCTCATCCCCATCTTCGCGGCCGAGCGCGGCGCGGATCCGGGCCTCGCCGCGTTCATCGCGGGCCTCCTCGTGATCGGCCAGCTCTGCGGCAACATTCCCGCCGGCGCCCTCGTGCCGAAGGTCGGCGAGCGCTTCACCATGGTCTTCGCGGGCGGGGTCGTGCTCGTCGGCGCGATCGGCATGGCGCTGCTCCCGGGTCTCGTCGAGCTCGGCGCGTCCGCGTTCCTCATCGGCGTCGGGGCCGCGGGCTTCGGAGTCGCGCGGCACGCGTTCATGACGACGCGGGTGCCGATCTCCTTCCGGGCGCGCGCGCTCGCCCTCCTCGGCGGCAGCTTCCGTCTCGGCATCTTCGTCGGGCCGTTTGTCGCGGCGGGGCTGCTCTTCCTCGTGCACGATCAGCACGCCGCCGTGTGGTTCCTCGCGGTGTGCGTCGTGGGCGCGACGCTCATGGTGCTGATCGGCCCGGATCCCGAGCGCGCGGTGCCGGTCGCGCATGGCGCGGCGATGGTCGAGGACACGGGCGAGGCGGTCACGGGCTCGATCCCGCGGGTCGAGCGCATCGGCGTCTTCCGCACGATGTGGCGCCACCGCTCGGTGCTCGCGCGGCTCGGCGCGTCGGCGGCCTGCCTCGCGTCGGTGCGGGCCGCGCGGCAGATCATCCTGCCGCTGTTCGGCGTCATGATCGGCCTCGACGCGGCGACGATCGCGCTCATCATCGGCATCTCGGGCGCGGTCGACTTCGCGCTCTTCTACGCGAGCGGCCAGGTCATGGACCGCTTCGGCCGGCTGTGGGCGGTGCTGCCGGCGCTCATCCTCATGGGGGTCGGCTACGTCGCGCTCGCGCTGACGGTCCCCCTGCCGCAGGACGAGATGTGGTACGCGATGTTCGCGATCGTCATCGCCGTCGGCAACGGCATCTCCAGCGGCATCCTGCTGACCCTGGGCGCCGACACCGCGCCACCGGGCGACCCCGGACCCTACCTGGGGTCGTGGCGGACGCTCACCGACGCGGGCGGCGCCGCGACGACACTGCTCGTCTCGGCCATCACGGCGCTCGTGTCGCTGCCGGCCGCCTCGCTCGCGATGGGCGTCATCGCCCTCGCCGGCTGCGCGGGCTTCATCCGCTGGATCCCGCGGTTCGTGCCGAGGGGGCCGGCATCATGAGCGAGTCCCGGGTGATCCGGATCGCCGCCGCCGTCATCCAGGACGACGCCGGGCGCATGCTCGTCGTGCGCAAGTCGGGCACGGTCGCGTTCATGCAGCCGGGCGGGAAGCTCGAGCCCGGCGAGTCCGCGGCCGAGTGCCTGTCGAGAGAACTCCATGAGGAGCTCGCGCTCGTCGTCCCGGTCGCCGAGTTGGAGCCGGTCGGCCGGTTCCGGGCCGACGCGGCGAACGAGGCTGGCTGGCGAGTGGACTGCGATGTGTTCCGGGCGAGCACCCTCCCACTCGCTGCGAGCGCTCGGGGAGCCGCAGGCGGGGGAATCGTGGTGCAGGCGGAGATCGCCGAGGCGCGCTGGTGCACGCGCGACGAACTGCTGGGACTTGCCGCGGATGGCGTTCTGGCCCCGCTCACGCGGGACAACCTGGATGCGTTCCTGCGGGACTGATCAGGAGTACATCGCGGCGACCGTGCGGCGGTCGTCGAGGAGCCACGGCCAGAGGCGGCGACGGTCGCGCACCGCGAAGCCGCGGGCGATGAACCGGTCCTTGCCGTCGAAGCGTGGCGAGTACAGCGAGCGCCCGTGCATCGCGCGCGGGTTGTCGAGGAGCAGCAGGTCCCCCGCGGCGAGCGCGTGGCCGTCGCGGTGGTCGACGTAGGTCTGGACGACCTTGTTGAGCAGCTCCTGCGCCTCGCGCGTGACGCCGTGCATGAGGTCCTGGTCGATGAGGATGTACGGGTCGTCTTCGGGGCCGGTGAGGATCGGGTAGGGGCCGCGGACCGCGTTGGGGTCGGGGATGAACGGCTTGAACGAGTCGTCGATCTGGGTCATCCAGCGCGGCTCGCGCAGCTGCTTGAGCTCCTCGTCGGTGAAGTGCTCGATGAACTTCCGCGCCGCGTAGCAGTAGGTGTACGCGTCCGCGTCGCCGCGCAGCGCGCCGAGCACGACGTAGTCCGGCCGGTACTCGCTGAAGCACTGCTCGGTGTGCGCCTCGAGCTCGACCTTGGAGGACTGCGACTGCTGCGTCATCGCGAGCTTCGGGTTCGGGACCATGTCCTGGATGAGGCGGCCGCCGTTCTCCGCCTCGTAGCCGACCATGGTGCCGAGCAGGTGCGAGATCGCACCCATCTCCTTGACGAACTCGGTGCGGCCGGCGAGGCCCTGCTGGTTGTCGAGCGGGGTGTCGACGAGGTCCTCGTCGACGTAGATGCCGCGGATGACCATGATGCCGGTGTCGCTGCCGACGTCGGAGAAGTTGAGGACGGCGCGGCGCAGCTCGACGGGGAGCTCGAAGGACGCATCGAGGGCCTGACGGCAGAACGCGTCGGCGTCCTCATTGGGCAGGGCGGTGATGCGCTGGGCGGCCTCGCGGACCTGTGCGGACTGCTCGGGGGTGAGCTGGAAGACGGTCTCCTGGAGAGCCGGACGCTCGGTCGTCGAAGCGGTGTGCTGAGCCTGTCGAACGGTCATGCGGCAAAGGTACACCTAACTTTTCTGCGTGCCCTTCAGACTCTCGATCATCGGGAGGGGCGAATACGCTGGTGTCCACGCGAGAGTGGTGTAACTGGCAGCCACGCAGGATTTAGGTTCCTGTGTCTTCGGACGTGCGGGTTCGAGTCCCGCCTCTCGCACGCGAATCGGCGGCATCCGCCTGCCGTACGCGGACCTAAGTTGACGATGCCCATGTTCGCCTCACTCGTGCGCCTGCTGGGGTGGGGTTACATCCCGATCTCGCTCATCGCGAAGCTCCCGTTCGCGATGTCGGTCGTCGCGGTCATGACGGTCGTCGCCGCGGTGCGCGGCTCGTACGCCGAGGCCGGCGCGACCGCCGGGCTCGTCGGCGTCGGCACGGCGGTCTCCGGTCCGTTGATGGGCGCGGTGGCGGATCGGTGGGGCCAGCGCCGCGTGCTGCTCGTCCTCGGCGTGACCAACGCGGCCGCGCTGCTCGGGCTCGCGTGGGCGCTGGTCGCGGCGGCGCCGACCGTCGTCGTCCTGCTCAGCGGCCTGGCGATCGGCCTCACCGCGCCGCAGGCGACGTCGATGGTGCGCTCCCGCTGGCTCATCGCGATCGAGACGGAGCTGCCGACCGCATCCCGGGGCCGGGCGGTGTCGACCGCGCTGTCCTACGAGTCGATGACGGACGAGCTCATGTTCGTCTTCGGCCCCGTCGTCGTCGGGGTCGCCGCGCTGCTGTGGGGCACCGTCTCGCCCATCCTGGGCGCCGCGGCGCTGACCGCGGTCGGCATCACCGCGTTCGCCCTGCATCGCTCCGCCGCGTACTCGCGAAGCCGCGGCGACGCGTCGGCCGGGACGACGGCGCGCGCCGTCGATCGGCCCGTCCAGGCCCCCGCCGCGCTGCTGTTTCGCACGGGGGTGCTGCTGCCCATGGCCGGCATGGTGTGCATCGGGCTGTTCTTCGGCTCGACCCTCATGGGCCTCACGGCGTTCATGGAGACCGTCGGCGATGCGGGCGCGACGGGCATCCTCTACGGCGTCATGGGCGTCGGGTCGGCGGTCTGCGCACTCGCCGTCGTGCTCCTCCCGGAGGCGTTCCGCCTGAGTGTGCGCTGGCTCGTCTTCGCGCTGCTGATCCTCGCGGGCTGCCTCCTCTTCGGCCAGGCGACGAGCCTGCCCGTCTTCATCGTGGCGCTCCTCGTGATGGGCGCGGGCGTCGGCCCCGCGCTCGTGACCCTCTTCACGATCGCCTCCGAGCAGGCGCCCCGCGGCCGGCTCACGACGGTCATGGCGATGATGACGACCGGGATCATGGCGGGGCAGTCCGCTGCCGCGGCCTTGAGCGGGACGCTGCTCGACGGCGTCGGCCTCGCCGTCGGGCTCTGGGCACCCGCGGTCGCGGCCGTGCTCCTGCTCGCCTTCGGCATCGCGTTCCAACCGGTCGCGGCGCGGCAGCGTCGATCCACACCGGCGCCCCACCCCTCCGACGCTCCGAGGTGAAGTGTGCGATTCGCGAGCCGAATCGCACGGAATCGACGCCGAATCGGTTTGGAATTGCACACTTCGGGCGCCGGGGGGGGCTCAGCGCTCGGCGAGCATCCGCGACATCGTGTCGATCTCGGCCGACTGCACGGTGATCATCTTCGCCGCGAAGTCCCGCACGATCGGCTGCGTCGCGAGCCGCACGGCCGCCTCCGCCATCTCGATGCCGCCCTCGTGGTGCGCGATCATGAGCTCGAGAAACAGCCGCTCGGCCTCATGCCCGTCGGCCGCCTGAAGCGCCGTGAGCTGCTCGCGGGTCGCCATGCCGGGCATCACCGCATCGCCGCCGCCGTCGCCGCTCGGCGCCCCGTGGTCGTGACCGTCGGCCGCACTCATCCACAGCATCGGCACGCCGTACTGGTCGAGACCCCACTGCTGCAGCCAGCCGTACATGATGCCCGACTGCTGAGCCTGCGCCGTCGCGATGTCGTAGGAGATCGCACGCAGGTCCGCATCCTCGGTGCGCTCGCGCATGAGCATCGCCATCTCGACGGCCTGCTGGTGATGCGTCTGCATGTCGCGCAGGAAGCCGGCGTCCGCGCTCGTGGAGCCGGGCACGGTGCCGACGACGCTCGCGCGTCCGATCCAGAACATCGCGACGAGGGCGATGACGACGGCGAGCACGCCGACGACCGCGACGGGCCAGCGCGAGCGCCGGACCGCCGGGGCCCCGTCGCTCATATCAGGCGATCCGGCCGGGGGCGTCGAGCGCGCCGGTGCAGGCGGCGCCCGGCTCGGGCGCATTCGGCGACTTCCAGTAGACCTGGATGAACTGCTGGAGGCGCGGGTCGTCGACGCCGTCGAGCGCGACCTGCGCGTCCCAGGCGGAGATCACGACGGGCGAGGTGAGTCCCGGGTACGGCGAGACGATCGCGTACGTCGAAGGCGCGGCGGCGCGCAGCGCCTCGACGTCCGCCGCCGGCAGCGCGGGGTCGTAGGTGATCCAGACCGCGCCGTGCTCGAGCGCGTGCACCGCGTTCTCATTCGGCACCGGCTGCTCGTAGATGCCGCAGTTGAGCCAGGCGGAGGCGTGCGGACCGCCGGCGGGCGGGTCCTGCGGGTAGTCGACGGCGCCGGTGACGTGGGTCGCGTCGTTGGCGAAGGTCTGCACGCCCGTGATGACGACGGGCGCCGGCGGGATCGATGTCACGACGACGAGCGCGACGATCGCCGCGACCGCGACGATGCCCCCGCCGATGCCGCCCCAGATGCCGAGGCGCCGGTTGCGCTCGCGGCGCGCCTGCTCGCGCTTGAACTGCGCGACCTTCTCCTCGCGCTTCGCGGCTCGCTGCTGCTTCACCGTCTTCGGCGGGCCCCCGGCCGATCCCGACGTGCCTGTCATCGCTGTCCCCCTCGGAAGTTCCGGTTCAGATTACGGGGCGAGCGCTGGAAGAACGTCATCCCCCGGCTATGCGCGGCCCGGGCGCAGCAGCATGCGCCAGATCCACTCCGCGGCGGTGCGCACGTCGGCGCGCGGCTCCGTCTCGAGCCACACGCGCACGACGCCGAGCGCCGACCCCGCGACACCGGCCGCGACGACGTCCTCGGGGATGCCGTCGAAGGGCGAGGCGCCGCCCGCGAGCGCGACGTGGTGGCGCACGAGCGCCTCGACGCGGTCCCAGAGCCGGCCGGTCACGACGGGCGAGCCGTGCGAGCCGAGCGCCCAGCGGTAGAGCGCCGCGTGCCCGTCGACGTGCTCGAGGTATCCGACGAGGCCGGCCGGCGGCTCCTCGGTCGGCTCGATCGACACCTCGATGCTCGCCCCGGCGGCTTCGACGATGGCGTCGAGCGCGTCGGCGAGCAGGGTCTCCTTGTCGGAGTAGTGCTGGTAGAAGCTGCTGCGGTTGACTCCCGCGCGCTCGGCGATGTCGCCGACGGTGATCTCGTCGAGGGCACGCTCGATGGCGAGGTCGAGCGCGGCCTGCTGCAGCGCGCGACGGGTCCTCAGGCTCCGGGGGTCCACTCTCGCATTCTGGCAGATCGCTGTGACTGTCGGCCGAGGCTCTGCGACACCTGTCGGTTTTCCGACAGTTGTCGCTATGCTTGCGCGCGGGCTCGACGGTGCGCCTTCACACGACGAAAGGTGCCGAACGTGGCCGCATTGCTCTACCGTCTGGGACGCGCGGCAGCGCGCCGCGCCTGGATCGTCCTCGGCGCCTGGATCGCGGCACTCGGGCTCGCGGTCGGCGGGTTCCTCGCATTCGGCGGGGCGCTCACGACCAACTTCTCGATCCCCGGCACCGCGACCGATCGCGTCACCCAGCAGCTCGCCGACGCGCTCCCCGAGTACGCGGGCGCGGCAGCGACCGTCATGTTCCGCGCGGAGGACGGCGCGATCGACGCGGACCAGCAGCAGGCCATCGGCGCGCTGCTGAATGAGATCGCCGACATCGACGGCGTCGCGACCGTCGTCGACCCCTTCCAGACCGACGCGCAGCTCGCCGAGCAGACGCAGCAGCTCGCCGACGGCCGCGCCCAGCTCGAGGCCGCCGCGGCCGACCTTGCCGACGGGCAGGAGCAGCTCGACGCGGCGATCGCGCAGGCGAAGGCCGCGGGCGTCTACGACTTCGCCGAGGCGCAGCTCACCGCGCAGCAGGAGCACATCGACGCCGGCCGTGCCGAGCTCGACGAGCACCTCGCGCAGCTCGAACTCGGCGAGCGGCTCCTCGCCGCCGCCGACGGCATCCGCAGCGTCTCCGCCGACGGCGCGACCGCGCTCGGGTCCGTCCTCTTCGACGACGACTTCTTCACGCTCTCCAGCGAGCTCAAGTCCGAGGTCGCCGGCCTCCTCGACGACGCCGCCATCGACGGCATCGCGATCGACTACTCCTCCGACCTCGCCGCCTCCCTCGACGGCATCCTCGGCATCGGCGAGATCATCGGCGTGCTGCTCGCCCTCATCGTGCTGCTCGTCATGCTGCGCTCATTCCTCCCGGCGATCCTGCCGATGGTCACCTCGATCATCGGCGTCGGCGTCGGCATCGCGGCCTCGCTCGCGCTCTCCGACGTCATCCAGATGTCGAGCGTCACCCCGGCGCTCGGCGTCATGCTCGGCCTCGCCGTCGGCATCGACTACGCCCTCTTCATCGTCAACCGCCACCGCCGCCAGCTCGCGCAGGGCATGGAGCTCCACGAGTCGATCGGGCTCGCGAACGGCACCGCCGGCAGCGCCGTCGTCTTCGCCGGCATGACCGTCATCGTGGCGCTGCTCGCGCTCACCGTCACCGGCATCCCCTTCCTCGGCACGATGGGCATCGTCGCCGCGTTCTGCGTCCTCATCGCCGTCATCGCCGCCGTGACGCTCGTGCCGGCGCTCCTGCGGCTCATCGGCATGCGCGCGCTGAGCCGACGCGCCCGCAAGGCCGAGGCCGTCGCCCCCAAGGCGCCTCGCCCCATGCGCACCCGCACCGCGATTGCCTCCGTCATCGTCGGCGTCGTCGGCCTCCTCGCCGTCGCCGCACCCGTGCTCGACCTGCGCCTCGGGCTGCTCAGCGCCGCCTCCGAGCCCGTCGACTCGACCCAGTACCAGACCTACTCGACGGTCGCCTCCGAGTTCGGGCCCGGGCGCAACTCCGCGCTCGTCGTCGTCGCGACCCCCGAGGCCCCCGTCGCGGAAGAGGACCTGCTCGCGACCCAGGCCGACTTCGTCGACTTCCTCATGTCGCAGCCGCAGGTCATCGCCGCCGTCCCGATCGCCGCGACCGAGACCGGCGACCTGCTCGCGTTCCAGGTCGTCCCCGACGACGGCCCGACGAGCGAGTCGACCGAGACCCTCGTCCACGCCCTGCGCGACGCGACGCCCCCCGACGGCATCGCCGAGATCGGCGTCGCGGGCTCCGCGAGCGCCGCGATCGACATCTCCGAGAAGCTCGCGGGCGCCCTGCCCATCTACCTGGTGCTCATCGCCGGGATCGCGATTCTCCTGCTCATCCTCGTATTCCGCTCGATCCTCGTGCCGATCATGGCGGCGCTCGGCTTCATCCTGTCGCTGTTCGCCGCCCTCGGCGCCGTCACCGCGGTCTACCAGTGGGGCTGGCTCGGCACGCTCTTCGACGTCCACGATCCGGGCCCCGTCCTCAGCTTCGCGCCGATCCTCATCATCGGCATGCTGTTCGGCCTCGCGATGGACTACCAGATCTTCCTCGTCGCGGGCATGCGCGAGGCGTTCGTGCACGGCGCGCCCGCCCGCGTCGCCGTGACGGCGGGGCTTCGCAGCGGCCGCGCCGTCGTGACCGCCGCGGCGATCATCATGGCGGCCGTCTTCGGCGGCTTCATCTTCTCCCACATCGGCACGATCCGGCCGCTCGGCTTCGGACTCGCGATCGGCGTGCTGTTCGACGCGTTCGTCGTGCGCATGCTCATCACGCCCGCCGTCATCCACCTCCTCGGCAAGGCCGCCTGGTGGATGCCGAGGTGGCTCGATCGCGTTCTGCCGAACGTCGACGTCGAAGGCGCGGCGCTCGAGCGGGCGCACTCGCATAGAATCGGGTGACCGACGACAGGAGCCCTGGTGACCCTCGCCGCCGCAATCCCCGCTCCGGGGGCCCTCATCCCATGGCTCGACCCCCACGGGATCATCACCAGCGCGGGGCCCTGGGCGCTGCTGGTGGTGTGCCTCATCATCTTCGCCGAGACGGCGCTGCTCATCGGCTTCATCCTCCCGGGCGACACGCTGCTGCTCATCACGGGCGTGCTGACGTTCACCGGCACGGTGGTGCCGCCGTACACGGGCATCCAGATCCCGATCTGGGTCGTGTGTCTCTCGATCACGGTCGCCGCATTCGTCGGCGGTGAGATCGGCTACCTCATCGGGCACAAGGCGGGTCCGAAGATCTTCGAGCGCAAGGAATCCGGGCTGTTCTCGATCGAGAACGTCAAGCGCACCAACGCGTTCTTCCAGCGCTTCGGCGGACTGTCCGTCATCCTCGCCCGCTTCGTGCCCGTCGTGCGCACCGTGACGCCCGTCATGGCCGGCGTCGGCCACATGAACTACAAGAAGTACACGCTGTACAACGCGATCGGCGCGATCCTGTGGGGCACGGGGCTCACGCTCGTCGGCTACTTCATCGGCTACATTCCGTGGCTGTCCGACTTCGTCGTGAAGTACATCGACATCATCCTCATCGGCGCCGTGCTGCTGACCGTCGTGCCCACCGCGATCCACTTCTTCGTCGGCCGCGCGAAGGCGAAGCGCGCCGGCGAGCATGTGCCGACCGACGCCGAGGTCGAGGCGCTCGCCGTCGACCTCGACGACCAGCCCGGCGCGCCCTGGGACCGCGAGCGCGACCCCAAGGGCTGATCGGGCCGAGATCGCCGGGGCGATCAGCAGCGAGTAGACCAGGACTTGGGCTTTCGGGTCGACACCGCACTATTCGGCATGCCGAATATCGGAGCATCGCATCGGCGCCGCGTCGCGTGCGCGTCGGGATAGCATTTGCGCAACGCCGACCCCGCCAGGAGCCGCAGTGCACGACGAGCTCGAACCGTTCCGCTACATGGGCCACCTCATTCGCCGAGCGGAGCAGCGCCACGTCGCGGCCTGGCAGGCGCACTCCCCCGACATGACGAACGTGCAGTTCGCCGCACTCGCCGTCATCCTCCGCAAGCCAGGGTCGAGCCAGCGCCAGCTCGGCGACGAGCTCGACCTCGACCGCTCGACCATCGCCGACCTCGTGCGCCGCCTCGAAGCCGGCGGACTCATCACGCGCACCGCCTCGACCGCCGACCGCCGCCGGTTCGAGCTCCACCTCACCGAGGCCGGGCGCGCCCAGCTCGAGCGCGGCCGACCAATCGCGCTCGCGATCGAGGACGAGCTCTTCGGCGAGCTCAGTCCCGAGGAGCTCAGCGCGCTCCGGCGCTACCTGATGACCATGCTGCGATTGCCGGCATGATCGCGCGGAACGCCATCGCCCGGTGGGAGACGGCGTTCTTCTCCTCCGCGGTGTACTCCGCGAGGCTGCGTCCCGAGCCATCGGGCCGGAACACCGGGTCGTAGCCGAAGCCGCCGTCCCCGACCGGTGCGAGCAGGATGTCCCCGGGGAACTCCGCGACCTCCACGAGCTCGGTCCCGTCCGGGTCGACGAACGCCGCGGCGCACACGAAGCGCGCGCTCCGGTCGCCCTTGCCCTCGAGCCGCTCCAGCAGCAGCGCGATGTTGTCGGCGTCGACGCCCGTGCCCGCGTAGCGCTTAGAGCGGATCCCCGGCTCGCCGCCGAGCGCGTCGACCGCGAGCCCCGAATCGTCGGCGAGGGCCGGGAGTCCCGTGTGCGCGACCGCCGCGCGCGCCTTGATGAGCGCGTTCTCGGCGAAGGTCGCGCCGTCCTCGATGGGGTCGGGACCGCGGGTCGGGACGAGCTCGAAGCCCGCGAGCGCGGGACCGAGGATCGCCGCGAGCTCCTCGAGCTTGTGCGGATTGTGGGTCGCGAGCACAAGGGTGCGCGTCACCCGAGCGCCTCCCGCTGCAGTTGCGCGAGCCGGGCGGTCCCGTTCGTCGCGAGCTCGAGCATCGCGTCGAGCTCCCGCTTGTCGAAGGGCGCGCCCTCCGCCGTGCCCTGCACCTCGACGAAGAGCCCGCGGCCCGTCGTCACGACATTCATGTCGGTCTCCGCCCGCGAGTCCTCGCGGTACTCCAGGTCCAGCAGCGGGACGCCGTCGACGATGCCGACGCTGACGGCGGCGACGGAGTCGAAGAGCGGCTCCGCCGACTTCGGCACGTGTCCGTTCGCCTTGCCCCACGCGATCGCATCGGCGAGGGCGACGTAGGCGCCTGTGATGGCCGCCGTCCGCGTGCCGCCGTCGGCCTGCAGCACGTCGCAGTCGATCACGATCGTGTTCTCGCCGAGCGCCTTCGTGTCGATGACGGCCCGCAGCGCGCGACCGATGAGCCGCGAGATCTCATGCGTCCGGCCGCCGACGCGGCCCTTGACCGATTCGCGGTCGCTGCGCTCGTTCGTCGCGCGCGGCAGCATCGCGTACTCCGCGGTGACCCAGCCCCTGCCCTTGCCGACGAGCCAGCGCGGCACGCCCGCCGTGAAGGACGCCGTGCACAGCACGCGGGTGCGGCCGAACGAGATGAGCGCGGAGCCCTCGGCCTGCTCGCTCCAGCCGCGCTCGATCGTCACGCGCCGAAGCTCGTCAGCCGTCCTACCGTCGATCCTGCTCATGCCCCCACCCTCTCATCTCTCAAAGTGCACGTTTGCACCCAGTGCGCCCGCTCCATCACGCACTCTGGGTGGGAACGTGCACCTTGGGCGGGGGAAAGGGGTCGACGCGCGCGATTTCGGGGCCGAGGAAGCGCTGGGCGAGCCGCTTGAAGCCGGCGGCGTCGTCGCCGGTCGCCTCGAAGTGGTGCTCGGGCGCGCTCGCGGAGGTGCGCTCGATGCCGTGCTTGACGAGGGTGCGATAGACGTCGAACGCCGTCTCCTCGGCGCTCGAGATGAGCGTCACCTCGGGCCCGACGACGTACTGGATGGCGGCCGCGATGAGGGGGTAGTGGGTGCAGCCGAGCACGAGGGTGTCGATGTCCGCGGAGCGCAGCGGCGCGAGGTACTCCTCGGCGACCGCGAGGAGCTCGGGGCCGGTCGTCACCCCCGCCTCGACGAACTCGACGAAGCGCGGGCACGCGCGGGTCGTGATCTGCAGCCCGTCGGCCGCCGCGAACGCGTCCTCGTAGGCGAGCGAGTTGACGGTCCCGGCGGTCCCGATGACGCCGACGCGGCCGCTGCGGGTCTGGCGGACCGCGGCGCGCACGGCCGGCTGGATGACCTCGATGACGGGGATCCCAGCGGCGAGCGTGAAGCGCTCGCGCGCGTCGCGGAGCATCGCCGCCGACGCGGTGTTGCAGGCGATGACGATCGCCTTGACGCCCTCGCGGACCATGCCGTCGAGGACCCCGAGCGCGAGCTCGCGCACGTCGGCGATCGGCAGCGGGCCGTAGGGGCCGTTCGCAGTGTCGCCGACGTAGCGGATGCGCTCGTTCGGCAGCTGGTCGATGATCGCCCGCGCCACCGTGAGCCCGCCGACCCCGCTGTCGAAGACCCCGATCGGCGCGTCGCTCACCCCTCCATTATCGTCGGGGTGTGTTCTCCACCGCCCTGCTCACGGACCGGTACGAGCTGACGATGCTCGACGCGGCGATCGGCGCCGGCACGCACGAGCGCGCGAGCGTCTTCGAGGTCTTCGCGCGGCATCTGCCGGCGGGCCGCCGGTACGGTGTCGTCGCGGGCACGGGCAGGCTGCTCGAGCTCATCGAGCAGTTCCGGTTCGGGGACGCCGAGCTCGCGTGGCTGCGGGAGCACGGGGTCGTGCGGCCGGAGACGATCGACTGGCTCGCGTCATACCGCTTCCGCGGCACGATGACGGGCTACCGCGAGGGCGAGCTCTACTTCCCCGGCTCGCCGATCCTCCAGGTCGACGCGACGTTCGCCGACGCGGTCATCCTCGAGACGCTCATCCTCTCGGTGCTCAACCACGACTCGGCGATCGCCTCGGCCGCGAGCCGGATGGTGAGCGCCGCGGAGGGCCGACCGCTCGCGGAGATGGGCTCGCGCCGCACGAGCGAGCACGCTGCGGTCGCCGCGGCCCGCGCCGCCTACCTCACGGGCTTCGCGGCGACCTCGAACCTCGAGGCGGGCCGCACCTGGGGCATCCCGACGATGGGCACCGCCGCGCACTCGTTCACGCTGCTGCACGACACCGAGGAGGAGGCGTTCGCGGCGCAGGTCGCGGCGCTCGGGCCGGACACGACACTGCTCGTCGACACGTACGACATCGAGCGCGGCGTCGAGACCGCGGTCCGCGTCGCCGGTCCACGCCTCGGTGCCGTGCGCATCGACTCTGGCGATCTGCCCGTCGTCGTCGCGCAGGTGCGCGCGCAGCTCGACTCGCTCGGCGCGACGGGGACACGGATCACGGTCACGAACGACCTCGACGAGTACGCGATCGCAGCCCTGCGGGGCGCGCCGGTCGACTCCTACGGGGTCGGCACCGCGGTCGTGACGGGCTCGGGGCACCCCGCGGCCGGCATGGTCTTCAAGCTCGTGGCGCGCCAAGGCGTGGACGGGCAGTGGCTCTCGGTCGCGAAGCACTCGAGTGGCAAGGTCAACGTCGGGGGACGCAAGATCCCTGTGCGCCGCATCGTCGACGGGGTCGCGGTCGAGGAGGCGATCTTCGTCGAGGAGGCCGCCGGTGCGGGCCGCCGACTCGATACGACGCTCGTGGACGCGGGTGTGCCGCTCACCGAGCACCTCGGCGCGGCCGGGGTCGTGGCGGCGCGCGATCGGCACCGCGCGTCGATCGCCGAGCTCCCCATCGATGCGCTGCGGCTCAGCCGCGGCGAGCCGGCGATCCCGACCCGCTACCTCTGAGACTCGTGCTCGTCAGGTCTGCGCGGGGGGCATGCGTGCCATGCGCGCGAGTGCCCCTGCAGCTGAACAGCGAGTGTCAGCGGCGGAGCTTCTCGTAGGCGTCCTTGCACTCGGGGCAGATGGGGAACTTCTCGGGGTCGCGCGAGGGCACCCAGAGCTTGCCGCACAGCGCCCGGATCGGCTTGCCGGTCACGGCGGACTGCACGATCTTGTCCTTCGGCGCGTAGTGCGAGAAGCGATCGTGATCGCCGTCCTCGGTCAGCTCGCCGTTGAGGAGCTTCTCGAGCTCCCGATCCATCACGTCCGTGCCGCCGCCGGTGTGCTCGGTGTCCGCCATGTCCGGGATTCTACGGCGCGAGCCGATCAGTTCTGCTGGGTGAAGGCGAGGATCTCGGGCGCGCGGCGCGAGACGACGAGCGCGCCGAGCTCGGTGCCCGCGACGAGGACGATGATCCCGGATCCGAACGCGATCCAGAGCGCAGGGACGAGGAACGCCGGGTCGAGCGTCGCCACGACGATCATCGACGCGATCGCGGGGATGCCGAGGACGAGCGCGATGAGCATCGACACGGCCTGCTTCGCGGGCTCGCCCCCGCGCAGCGCCTGCGGCTGCGCGAACGGCCCGTCTCCCGGCGCGACGGTGGGGTACGGCGCGATCGCCGAGGCGGCGCTGCCGACGCCGAGACCGGTGAGCAGGAGGCAGGATCCGAGCGCGATGAGCGGGAGCACGATCGGCGGGTAGGCGATGAGCCAACCCGTCAGGAACGAGCCGCCGACGACGACGACCGCGCCGATGATGAGCGGGGCGACGATGCGTCCCCAGCGGTCGGCTCGCCCGCCGACCCCCGTGACGACGTGGAGCCAGAACGCGGTGCCGTCGGCCGCGATGTCGTTGTGCACCGACCAGCCGATGATGAGGGCGACGAGCGGCACGCACAGCCAGGCCACGACGATGACGGGGATGCCCGCGATCCAGAACGAGAGCGCGATGATGATCGGGATGATCGGGAGGATGAGCAGCGGGACGGCGTAGCGGGAGTCGCGCATCCAGTAGACGATGCTGCGCGCCGCGATCGCGCCCCCGGGCACGGCGGGCAGGGCCTCGAAGACGCCGAGGCCGGTGGCCCGTCTGACCGCCTGCGCGCGGGGGACGGTGCCGCTCGCGCGGCGCACGATCCAGTACCAGAGGGCGCCGAGCGCGGCGGCGATGGCGACGCAGACGGCGATGCGCGCCCAGGCGAGACCGGTCTCGCCCGACGCGGCGGCGCCCGCAGCACCCCAGACGACGCCGAGCGGCGTCCAGACGAGCACCTCGGTCGCGCGGCGCAGGGCTGTGACGCCGTCGACGGACCAGTCGAGCGCGACGAGTGCCGTGGCGAGCGGTGCGGCGACGACGACGCCGGCGAGGACGAGCAGCACGGCGACGTTGCGCCAGACGATGCCGCGCCCGGCGACCGCGGAGGCGACCTGTGCGCCGAGGACGCAGATGGCGAGCGTCACGATGCCGGCGATGATGGCGAGCGCGACGGCGGCGCCCGACTCCCGCCACGCGGCGATCTGAATCGCGAGGAGGATGACGAGCAGGAGGACGGGCACACTGATGAGCCGCGCGCACGCGAGACCGACGGCGAGCCGCCCAGCGCCGATCTCGAATGGCGCGAAGGCACGGGGCGGGATGGGGTCGTCGACTCGGAACGCGAACGGCAGCAGCCAGAATCCGGCGATGACCGCCGAGCCGAGCACGACGAATGCGGCGCTGCGCAGCTCGGGGGTCGTCCCTTCGACGGCGACACCGAAGCCCGCGAGCCCGACGATCGCGACGATCACGAGCACCGCCGCGATGACGACCGCCGCGCCCTCGCCCGCGGACCGTGGCCGCAGCACGAGGTTCGCGAGGGACTGGAGCCTCAGCCGGAGAAGCGATGCAACCATGTGAGATCCGCGATCGATTCCTCGTCGGCGCCGGCGAGGTCGATGAAGCGCTCCTCGAGGCTTCGGTCGCCCCGCACCTCGTCGACGGTGCCGCCCGCGATGAGGCGCCCGTCGACGATGACGGCGACGTGGTCGCAGATGCGCTGCACGAGCTCCATCGAGTGACTCGACAGCAGCACGGTGCCGCCCGCGGCCGCGAAGTCGCGAAGGATCTGGGCGACCGTCATCGCGGAGACGGGGTCGACGGACTCGAACGGCTCGTCGAGGACGAGCAGCCGCGGGGCGTGCACGAGGGCCGCGGCGAGCGCGATCTTCTTGAGCATGCCCGAGGAGTAGTCGGTGATGAGGCGGCCCATCGCATGCTCGACCTTGAACGCCTCGGCGAGCTCCGTGGTGCGCTGCCTCGCGGTGCGCCGGTCGAGGCCGTGGAGCACGCCCGTGTAGTAGAGCAGCTGGCCGCCGGTGAGCCGGTCGAAGGTGTGCAGCCGGTCGGGCAGGACGCCGATCTGGCGCTTGGCGCGGCGCGGGTGCTTCCAGACGTCGGTGCCCGCGACGAGGACGCGGCCGCTCGTCGGGCGCAGCAGCCCCGTGATCATGGAGAGCGTCGTCGTCTTGCCGGCGCCGTTGGGACCCACGATGCCGGTGAACGTGCCCGGGTCGAGCGAGAGGGTCACCCCGTCGACGGCGACCTGCTCCCCGAAGGTCTTGGTGAGCGATTCGAGCACGAGCACGGGCTCGCCTGTCGATGCCGCGGACGGCGCGTCCTCGATGGCGCTGGCCTCGACGGTGCTCTCCTCGACGACGCTCTCACTGACGCTCTCACTGACGACGATGGCGTCCTCGGCGACGTCCTCCGCGGGCGCCGCCTCCTCGACGACCGGCTCCTCGACGACGTGCTGTTCCGCGGGGGCCGTCTCCTCGATCATCGGCTCCTCGACGATCGGCTCCTCGACGATCGGCTCGGGCACGGTCGGCGCGGCGGCCGGCTTGCGCGGCGCGGCGGGCTTGCGCGGCGCGGCCGGCTTGCGGGGTGTCGCGGGCTTCTTCGCCGCGCTCGGCTTCGCGGTGCTCGCCGGCTTCGCGGCGCTCGCCGACTTGGTGGCCGCCCTCGCGGCCGGCTTGGCGCCATCGGCCCGCGGGGTCGTGGCTCGCGCGCTCGGCTTGCGTGCCGCGGTGGACTTCGCGGCGGCCTTCGCCGCGCCCGAGGCGGGGCGTGACGCGCGCGGCTGGGCGGCCGACTGGTCGGGGGCCGACGAGGGGGCCTGCTCCTGGGCTTCGGGCCCGGCCGCCGACTCGTCGCTCATCCCAGGGAGTCTAGCGATCTCGATCGTCGCATTCTCCGGGCGAACGCCAGGGTTACGTTTTCGCAACGACGGCGGGTGCCGAGGCGCGCGTCCAGGCGGCCTCGGCTACCGTCGGCGATGCAAGCGCGGCGGCAGTGTCATCTCCTGCCGCCGCGCTCACTCACTGCGGCAGGTCGTTGAGGTCGCCGAGCGTCACCTCGACGGTGCGCGGCTGGCCGTCGCGCACGTAGCCCACCTCCACGACGTCGCCGATCGCGTACGTGCGCACCTGCGCCGTGAGGTCGTTGCGCGAGGTGATGGGGACGCCGCCGAAGCTGACGATGATGTCCCCGACCCGGATGCCCGCGTCGCTCGCGCCGCTGCCGTCGACGACCGACTGGACGCTCGCGCCGACGATCCCGGCGTCGGCCTGGTTGGGATCGGAGGCGACGTTGGTGACGGTGACGCCCATGAGCCCGTGGGTCGCGACGCCGTTGGCGATGAGCTCCCCGGCGATCCGCTGGACCGTGTTCGACGGGATCGCGAAGCCGACGCCGACGTTGCCGCCGGTGCTGCCGGCGATCGCGACGTTGATGCCGATGAGCCGACCCGACGCGTCGAGCAGCGCACCGCCCGAGTTGCCGGGGTTGATCGCGGTGTCGGTCTGGATGACCGGCAGCTGGATGGTGCCCTGGGTCGGCGTGGTCGTGACGCCGGGCAGGTCGAAGCGGAACTGGTCGAACGGGTTCGTCGAGTCGTCGTCGGAGCTCGCCGCGTCGCCCTCGGGGGCGGCGCTCGACTGCACCTGGATGCTCCGGTCGAGCGCGCTGACGATGCCGCTCGTGACGGTGCCCGCGTAGCCGAGCGGCGAGCCGATCGCGATGGTCACGTCGCCGACGTTGAGCTCGGAGGAGTCGGCGAACGCGATCGGGACGAGCTCGGGCGCGTCCTGCACCTGGATGACGGCGAGGTCGAGGAGCGGGTCGGTGCCGATGAGCTTCGCGTCGTAGACCCGGCCCGCGCTCGTGGTGACGCGGATGACGGGGTCCGCGGTCGCGCCGCCAAGCGTGACGACGTGGGTGTTGGTGACGATGTAGCCGTCGTCGTCGAGCACGACGCCGGAGCCGGTGCCGCTGCCGACGCCCTGCGCGGACACCGCGAGCGTCACGACCGAGTCGATCGCGTTCGCGGCGACGGCGGTGATGACGTTGACGTCGTCGAGATCGTTGACGGTGATCATCTGCGGGGAGGCGGGTGCGGCGCCCTGCACCGACCCGCTCGCGTTCTGCGCGACGAGGTAGCCGCCGATCCCGCCGGCCGCAGCGCCGAAGACGGCGCCGGCGGCGAGGCCGCCGACGACGGGCAGCCAGCCCATGCGCCGCGGGCGCTCGGGCGCCGGGAGGTAGACGCGCATCGGCTCGGGGGCCGCGGGCGGCTCCGGAGCGGCGGGGGGCTCGGGCGCAGCGGGCGCTGCCGGTGCGGCGGGGGGCTCGGGCGCAGCCTGCGGCTGGTCGTTCTCGATGTCGCTCATGGTTTCCTCTCGACACCGGAACGATCCGGCGCGAACCTGGACATCGTATTCAGCGCGTCTGCGTGTCGACTATGTCCCAGCAGTGCATCCCCCGCACGAGGCGACGTCCTAGGCTCGCTGACGATGAACGACATCGTGCCCGGCGCCTGGCGCCGCACCGCGCGGGGCGCGGGGCTGCTCGACGCCGCCGGCGCGCCGCAGCTCACGATCTTCGCCGAGATGTCGGCGCTCGCGGCGCGCACGGGCGCGATCAACCTGGGCCAGGGCTTCCCCGACGAGGACGGGCCGATCGAGGTGCTCGAGGCGGCGCACGACGCGATCGACGGCGGCTACAACCAGTATCCGCCCGGCATCGGCGTGCCGGCGCTGCGCGAGGCGATCGCCGCCCACCAGGCGCACTGGTACGGGGTCGCGGTCGATCCCGACGCCGAAGTCCTCGTCACGGCCGGCGCGACGGAGGCGATCGCCGCGGCGATCCTCGCCTTCACGGACGGGCCCGAGGACGAGATCGTCGTCGTCGAGCCCTACTACGACTCGTATGCGGCCGTCGCGGCGCTGAGCGGTGCGCGGCTCGTCACAGTCCCGGTCCACGCGCCCGGATTCGTCCCGGACCCCGACGAGCTCTCGGCCGCGGTCACGGATCGCACCCGCATCATCCTCGTCAACAGCCCGCACAATCCGACGGGCGCGGTGTGGCCCCGCGATGTGCTCGAGCGCGTCATCGAGCTGGCCCACTGCCACGACGCGATCATCGTGACCGACGAGGTCTACGAGCACCTCGTCTTCGACGGCCGCCACCTGCCCGTCTCCTCGCTCCCGGGCGGCTGGGAGCGCACGCTGACGATCTCCTCGGGCGGCAAGACCTTTTCGGTGACGGGTTGGAAGGTCGGCTGGGCGATCGGCCCGAGCGCGCTCGTCAAGGCGGTCACCGCGGTCAAGCAGTTCCTCACGTTCGTCAACGCGGGGCCGTTCCAGCCGGCGATCGCGGTCGGGCTGCGACTCCCCGACGAGGTGCTGCTCGGCGCGGCACGCGTGCTGGAGCGCAAGCGCGATCTGCTGAGCGCGGGGCTCGCCGACGCGGGCTTCACGGTCCACCGTCCTGCCGCGGGCTACTTCGTCGTCGTCGATACGGCCGCGATCGGCGAGCCCGATGCGACCGCGTTCGCCCGGCGCCTCCCCGAGCTCGCCGGCATCGTCGGGATCCCCGTCACCGCGCTCGTCTCCGAGGCGCACCGGGGCGAGTACGCCTCGCTCCTGCGGTTCGCGTACTGTAAGCGGGTGCCGGTCATCGAGGAAGCCGTCGCCCGGCTGGGCGCACTCGGCCGATGACCGACCCGAACGCCGCGCAGGACGGGCAGTCCGAGCGTACCGAGCAGGCGCCCGCGCCGAACTTCCTCGTCGAGCGCTCGCCGATCATCGTCGGGGCGGTCGGCGCGGTCGTGGCGCTCGTGTCACTCCTCGGCCTGCCGTGGCAGTTCTTCGTCATCGCCAATGCGGCGCTCGGCTGGCTCGGCATGGCGCTCGCCGTGCTCGCGATGAGCAGCATCGCGCGGGGTCGCAACAATGCGCGAGCGATCGTCTCCCTCGCCGCGGGGATCGGCGTATTCGCGTTCTGGACGATCGCGCCGGAGACGATCGGCGCGCTGCCGGCCTTCGCCTACATCGTCACCGCGGTCGCGTACGTGGGCCTCGGCCTCCTCATCGGCCGGATGGACCCCGCGCGCCAGCGCAGCGTCTACATCGCGTGCGCGGGGGCCGTCGTCTTCACCTTCGTGACGGCGGCGCCGCGGCTCGGCATCTGAGCCTCAGCCGACGGGCTCGACGCGGAAGCGGCGCAGCCGCAGCGACGGGTTGACCTGCCGGACGGCCGCGATCCGCGCCGGGTCGACCGCGGCGGCCGCGACGCCCTCGGCCTCGCCGAGCGTGGCGAGCGCGACCCCCATGGGGTCGACGATGAGCGAGGCCCCGACGCCGATGGGCGGGATGTGGTCGGCGCCCGCGACGTAGACCGTGTTCTCCAGCGCGCGAGCCGTGACGAGGGTGCGCCAGTGGTCGGTCTTGAGCGGGCCCGCGACCCACTCGGCCGGCACGAGCACGAGGTCGGCGCCTGCGTCGACGATCCGCCGGGTCACCTCGGGGAAGCGGATGTCGTAGCACGTTTGCAGTCCGACCCGCAGCCCGCCCCAGTCGAAGAGCTGCGGTGCCGAGATCGCGCCGGGCTCGACCCAGTCGGATTCGGCCGCGCCGAACGCGTCGTAGAGGTGGAGCTTGCGGTAGCTCGCGACGAGGCCGTGCCGGGGGGCGACGGCGACGACGGTGTTGTGGAACTTGAGCAGTTCGTCCGAGCGCTCGACGAGACCCGCGACGACCGTCGCGCCGGTCGCGTCGGCGAGCTCCGCGAGCGCCGCGACGAAGGTGCCGTCGAGCGGCTCGGCCATGGGCGACCAGCTGGGGCCCGGCGCCCGGTCGAAGAACTGCGCGTACTCGGGGAAGACGACGAGCCCGGCACCGCGCCCGACCGCCTCGCGCGTGAGCCGTCCGATCGTCGCGAGGTTCGCCTCGGGGTCGGGGCCGGGGGCGAACTGTGCGACGGCGACGACGGACATGTCGCGAGCCTACTGCGGCCGGCTCGCGGCGGCGACGGCGGCCGGGAGGGCCGCTTCGGCGAGCACGCTTCGGGGACGGGACGCGGGCAAGCCGGTCATGCGCGGCGCCGTTCGGCCAGCAGGGCGAGGACCTCGACGATGGCGGCGGCGCTGCGGCCCGGGGCGACGGCGGCGATCGGCAGGCCCGCCGCCTCGGCCTCCGCGGCGGTGCGCGGACCGATCGCGACGAGGCTCGTCGCCTCGGGCAGCCCCGGGAACTCGTCGGCCACCCGCGCGGCGACGGATCCCGCCGTCAGCACGATCGCGTCGAAAGCTCCCGCGGTGACCTGTGCCGCGACGCCCTCGGCGGGAGGGACGGCGACCGTGCGGTACGCGGTGACGCGCTCGACGTCGAGCCCGATGTCGCCGAGGCTCTCCAGCAGCGTCTCGTCGGCGAGCTGGGACTGCGGGAGGAGCACGCGCGGCGCGGGCTCGGCGACCGGTGCCGGCCACTGCGTCACGAGCCCCTGCGCAGCGTGGTCGCCGTCCGGCACGAAGTCGACGGGGAAGCCCGCCTCGCGCGCCGCTTCAGCGGTGTGCTCGCCGACGACGGCGACCCGGGTGCGGGCGGGGATGCGGGCCCCGATGCGCTCGAGTGCCTCGACAGTCGTCGCGCTCGTGAGCACCAGCCAGTCGTAGTCGCCCCCCGCGAGCCGCGCGACCGCGACCGCGAGCGCCGCTTCGTCCTCGGCCGGCTCGAACGCGATGAGCGGCGCGATGAGCGCCGATCCGCCCGCGGCGCGCAGCCGATCGGCGAGGTCGATCCCCCAGCGCCCGCCGCGCGGGACGAGCACCCGCCAGCCCTCGAGGGCGCTCATGCGCCGACCCCGGGCAGCTCGGGCGCAAGCGAGGCCGCGCCGTGCGCGAGCAGCTCCTCGGCGACGCGTGCGCCGAGCTCGCCCGCCGGATCGCGACTGTCCTCCGGGTAGGCGGCATGCGAGGCGGTGACGGCGTCGCTCCCGTCGGGCGCGTAGACCGTCGCGGTGAGGAAGAGCAGGCCGTCCTCAAGCAACGCCGTGGCCGCGACGGGCGCGCCGCAGCCAGCCTCGAGGCGGGCGAGCACCGCGCGCTCGGCCGACGCGGCGAGCCGCGACGGCCGGTGGTCGACGCGCGCGATACGTCGGCGGAGTGCGGCGGACGCATCGGCGCGGATCTCGATCGCGAGGGCGCCCTGCGCGGGCGCGGTCGGCCAGTCGGACAGCGCGAACAGTTCGGAGGCCGCCGCGGACCGGTCGAGGACGGCGAGGTCCGCCGCCGCGAGCACGATGCCATCGAGCCGGCGATCCGCATCGTCGGTGGTGAGCCGTCCGAGGCGGGCGTCGACGTCGCCGCGGATCGGGACCACCTCGAGCTGCGGCCGGGCCGCAAGCAGCTGCGCGCGACGGCGCGGTGAGCCCGTCCCCACCCGAGCGCCGTCGAGGAGGTCGGCGAGCGGCGCGCCGCCCACCGAGCAGAACGCGTCGCGGGCGTCAGCGCGCTTCGGGACCGCCGCGAGCTCGATGCCGTCGGCGGGCGTTGCCGGCAGGTCCTGGAAGGGGTGCACGACGGCATCGACCTCGCCGCGCAGCAGGGCCGCTCGGAGCGCGCCGACGAACGCATCCTTCCCGCCGCAGGCGGCGAGCTCCGTCGTCTGGTCGAGGTCGCCGCCGCCGCCGATGCCGACGAGCTCGTGCTCGCCGAGCCGAGCGGCGACCTGGCCGGCGTGAGTGGTCGCAAGATCCGAGGCACGCGTGCCGATCCGCAGGCGGCTCATCGGCGGTGACCCTTCGACTCGCTTCGCTCGCTCAAGGACCAGGAGATCGTCATGGGACCAAGCCTGCCGCAGTGGGCCTGAATCCCGCGAGGAGTCCGGCGATCGCGTGCTCCACGCCCGCGGCGAAGGGCCAGACGGTGAGCCAGGCCCGCGGCGGGTTGCCGCGCAGCGTCGCCCCGAGCGCATATCGGGTGAAGCAGAGCCGCTCAGTGGATGCCGTCGTGGTGCGTTCCTTCGATGAGGTCGGCCGCGAGCGCCCGCGCCCGCGGCACGATCGTCGCGAGTCCGCTGTCCGACGCCGCCTCGCCCGCGAGGCGCGGGCCCGGTTCGCCGACGTCGGCCGGCCGCGAGCGCGGGACGGCGGTGAGTGTGCGCACCCAGGTCTCGACCCGCAGGTCCGCGATCCCCAGGATCTCGGCCCCCGTGATTGCGCGGAGGTCGGCGAGCACCCGCGCATCCGGGTCCTCCGGCGCGCGGTCGTAGGCGAGCCGCACCACGTGCCGGTGCTCCGGCAGGCGCTCGCCGAGCCAAGGCCACTTCGCGGAGGTGTGCGTGAACGCGCGCGCCTGGATGCCCGGCGCGAGCTCCGCGATGAGCGCGCCCGTGCCCCGCGGGGCGTCGTCGAGCCCCGGCGCCTCGAGGAGCGCCGTCGCGACGGTGACCTCGCGCTGGCGGGTCGGCTTGCTCGCGATGCCGGGCGCGGCGACGACGACGCGGCCGAGCAGCCGTTCGCCGTCGGCCGTCACGACCGCGTTCTGCGTCACCTCGGCGACCTGGGCGCCCGTGCGGATCTCGGCACCGTAGTCGATCGCCTGCTCCGCGAGCCGCGCGGCGAGCCGGTACACGCCCCCGCGGATCCCCGCGACCTGGGACCCGGCGGGACTCGTCGCGCGGAGGTCCCCGACCGCGGCGGCGAGCGACCCGGTGCGCCGCAACGCCGCGCGGAGGTCGGGCGCGGCGACCTCGATCGGGAGCTGCGCGGCCGACGTCGAGTGCACGCCGCGCACGACCGGGTCGACGAGGCGCTCGAGGACGCGCCGACCCATCCGGCGGCCGACGAGGTCGCCGAGCGACGCGTACTTGTCGGGTCGGAAGATGGGGGCGAAGCGGTCGACGAGCGCGCGCCAACCGCCCGCGGTGCCGATCACGGCGAGGACGTCGGCGGCGAGCGGGACCGCGGGGATGCCGAGGACGCTCGCGGCGGGCAGCGCCTGCGCCTCGCCGTCCGCGCCGATGAGCCACTCCGGGGCGTCGAGCGGGGCGACCGTCTCCAGCCCGAGCTCGGCCGCGAGCTCGGCGACCGCGGTCGAGCGGACCGGGTAGGAATCGGCGGCCGCATCGACCTCGATCCCTTCCAGGTCGAGTGCGGCGAGCTGGCCGCCCACCCGGTCGGCGGATTCGAGCACCGTCACCGGGACGGCGTGGTACGCGAGATCGTGCGCGATGACGAGGCCGGCGATGCCCGCGCCGACGACGATGACGTGCTCCCGATCGATCATCCGCCCGACGCTCAGTCCTGCGGTTCCTCGCCGTGGACGAGCCGCACGATACGCGAGAGCACTTCGGGGTCGGTGTCCGCGGGCACCCCGTAGCCGAGGTTGGCGACGTGCGCGCGGGCGGCGCGACCGCGCTCGAGCACGTCCTCGACGTGGGCGCGCAGTGTGCGCCAGGGGACGCCGAGCAGCGCCGGGTCGATGTTGCCCTGGAGCGTGACGTCGGGCCCGACGCGGCGAGCGGCCTCGTCGAGCGGCAGGCGCCAGTCGACGCCGACGGCGTCCGCGCCCGCGGCCGCCATGATGTCGAGGAACTCGCTCGTGCCGAGGCCGAAGTGGATGATCGGCACGTCGGTGCCGCGCAGGTGCGACAGCGCGCGCTGGGTGTGCGGGACGACGCGCTTGAAGTAGTCGTGGCGCGACAGCGAGCCGACCCAGGAGTCGCAGAGCTGTGCGGCCGACGCACCCGCATCGACCTGAGCCCGCAGGAACTCGCCCGTGACGTCGGCACACCAGTTGAGCAGGCCGGCCCAGGCGTGCGGGTCGGCGTACATCATGGTGCGGGTGCGCAGCTGCTCGCGCGACGGACCGCCCTCCACGAGGTACGAGGCGAGCGTGTATGGGGCGCCCGCGAAGCCGATGAGCGGGGTCGCGCCGAGCCCGCCGACCGCGAGCGCGACGGCCTCGCGGATCGGCGCGAGCGTCGCGGGGTCGAGCGGGCGCAGCCGCAGCACGTCCGATGCCGTCCGGATCGGCTCCGCGATCACGGGGCCGCGACCCGGGACGATCTCGAGGTCGACGCCCGCGAGCCGCAGCGGCACGACGATGTCGCTGAAGAAGATGCCGGCGTCGACGCCGTGTCGTCGCACCGGCTGCAGCGTGATCTCGCTCGCGAGCTCGGGGGTCAGGCAGGCGTCGAGCATCGCGGTGTCGCCGCGGACCGCGAGGTACTCGGGCAGGCTGCGCCCGGCCTGTCGCAGGAACCAGACGGGGGTGCGCTCGGGCCGCTCGCCCCGCAGCGCTTGGATGAGCGGGGGGACGGCGGTGGGGAGCACGCGGATATTCTCCCCCAAGCCACTTGAGGAGCACCTCCCTTCCCACGTGGACGCGACGTCCTTAGCATTGGCGCGTGCCTGTCTGCGTATCGGTGTCGCAACGCACCGTCGGGTTCGATCTCCTCGACCGACCGTCGGCGGCGGCGGCGACCCAGCACCTCGTCGCGGGCGGGCAGAACGCGGTGGCGGGGCCCGTCAGCGTGCCTGCGTCTGGGTCTCAGCGCCGGCCGGACGGTGAGACTGCCGCCGTGACCGAGGTCGGTTGAGTTCGGGCGGCGATCGAGGACTTCCGATGGCGACGATCACGACTCGACCCGCGACGGCGAAGCGCTGGGACGATGTCGTGGCGGCGATGACGGGCGGCGGCGACGGCGGGAACTGCTGGTGCCGCTGGTTCCATCTGACGTCGGCGCGGTGGCAGGCGACGAGCGTCTCGGAGCGGCGCGCGGCACTCGAGGCGGAGGTCGCGGCCGGACCGCCGCGCGGGCTCGTCGCCTACGTCGACGGCGCGCCGGCCGGCTGGCTCCGGGTCGCGCCGCGGGTCGAGCAGGGCCGGATCACTCGCTCGCGCATTCCGCGGGCGAGCGCCGTGCCGATGCGAGACCCCTCCGTGTGGGCGATCACTTGCGTGCAGGTGAGGCGCGAACATCGCGGCCTCGGGGTCGTCGGCGTGCTCGTGGCGGGGGCGATCGCGTTCGCCCGGGAGCAGGGCGCAAGTGTCCTCGAGGCATACCCGATCGACACCACGGTCGCCCAGGTTTCCGACGACGACCTCTACCACGGCCCGGCGAGCGCCTTCCTGGCGCACGGGTTCACGGAGGTGGCGCGACCCGCGCCCGCGCGGCCCGTGCTGTCGCTGTCTCTGTCGCTCAACTGAGTGTCGACCCTCCGCGTTTCACCGCGCGCTCGGGCGCCGGGTCTGCCCGGTGCATGGGATACTGGGCGCATGACCCCCGAAACCCTGATCCTCGGCGTCTTCTGGCTCATCACCATCGTCGGTGCGATCGGTCTCGCGGCGGCCTTCGTCTCGACGGTCCGTGCGGGCGGGGACAAGCTCTAGCGAATCAGCGTCGGCGCGGCTGCGGGCGCGAGGGCGCCGGCTGGCCTCGTCCGATACTCGCGGCCCGTCGGAGAACGCCATTCGATCGTCCCGTCCGGCAGCTGTCGGATCGACCACCGCGTCTGATGCTTGAGCGTGTGGTGCCCGCGGCACAGGTGCGCGAGGTTGTCGGGTCGGGTGCGACCCCCGTACTGCCAGTCGACCGTGTGGTCGACATCGCACCCTCTCGCGGCGCGCCCGCAGCCAGGGGCGCGACAGGTGCCGTCGCGAAGGCGAAGCCATAGTCGCAATTCGGTGCTGAGCCGGTAGCGCTCTCGCCCGAGATCGAGTGCGACGCCGGTATGCGGGTCGGTCAGCATGCGGTACAGACCCGGCGCATTCGCCGTGAGCTCCCGCGCCGTGACCGGGTCGATCGGGACGACGCCGTCGAGCATCGCGGGCTCGGTGACCGAACCGGGCTCCAGGAGCGCCTGCACGGGCACCGTCACGACGACGGTCGGGCGGATGCCGCTGAACCGACCGAGGTCCCGCGCCCGCGCGAAGCGGCGCTCGTACTCCGCCGTGGCAGCGTCGAGCTCGCCCGGGGCGAGGCTGTCGGCGGCGATGAGGGCGACGAGCAGGTCCGCCCGTCGCTGCGAGCGCGTGCGGCCGTCGACGACGCCGTCCTCCTCGTCGAGCTCCGCCGATCGGCGCGCGAGCGCCGTCAGGTGATGGTCGATCGCGTGCGCCTCGACCGAGGGCAGGTACGCGGTCAGCCACGACATCCCGTCGTCGACGTCCTCGACGCCGACGCGCCGCTCGGCTCGAGCGGACGCGTGCCGCTCGGCCGCCGGCATCGGGGCGAGCCGGTCGCGCAGTGCGCTCAGCCGGGAGCGCAGCCGCGACGGCGCCACATCGCGGGCGATGCGCAGCGCCGCGACGTCGAACTCAGCGCGCCGGTCCGCCTCGACCGAGACCGCCTGCGCCGCGATCACCGCGGCGGCGCGGTAGGTCAACCGGCCGTCGTCCGCGGCGCCGAGCGTCTCGGGCAGGTCGCGGACGAGGAGCTCGGCCTCGCTGAGGAGATTCGCCGCCGCGTACTCGGAGAGCCGCAGCGACATCCCGACCTCCATCCGCAGCGAGCGGTGCGCGAACTCGACCGCCTTGCCTGACGGCCGGCCCGCCGGCGCGTCGTCCGATGCCGCGGCGCCGTGCACCCTGAGCCCGACCGCCTGCACCTGCATGAGCACGCGGGCCCGACGCGCCTGGAGGCGATCGATCTCGGCCTGGACGTCGACGAGCTCGTCGAGCGCCAGCGTGTACGCCGCAAGGTCGGCGCGATGCGCCTGCTCGGGAGCCGTCAGCGGCGAGGTGTCCATGACTCCATCGAACTCGGTACCCCCGACATTCGGACTCGCAAACCAGACCTGATCAGCAGGAGTCTCAACGGGAGGTCGAGGTAGATTCCGACGGTGATACCCTACCGGGGTATCGCATGAAGGGTTCCGGCATGGCGCACACGCACGATCACGAGCAGACGCACGAGCACGAGCACGAGCACGAACACGAGCACGAGCACGAGCACGAACACACGCACACGCACGAGCACGACCACCTCCCGGGGGCGTCGCCGACGACTGCGGCCGGCGGCCCGGCCCTCGCGGTCTGCTCGGTGATGCCGGACCAGATCGTCGACACGGCCGTCGCGGAGGCGAACGGGCTCTATCGGGACTACCAGGGCGAGCGGTACTGGTTCTGCTGCGCAGCATGCCCGCCCGCGTTCGATGCCGACCCCGAGACGTACGCGGCGCTCGCGAGGACGCTGCACGTCCCGAGCGGCGCCACCGCGAGCTCGCACGGCCATGGCGGCCACGCAGATCCCGGCGGCCAATCCGACCACGCGGGTCACGATCACCACGCCGCGCACGCCGGCCACGCCGGCCACGCCGGCCACGGCGGCCACGGCGATCATGCCGGGCAGTTCCGTCGCATGTTCTGGATCATGCTCGTCGTCGCGGTGCCGGTCGTCGCGTTCTCCCCGCAGTTCGCGATGATCCTCGGCTACGCCCTCCCCGACCAGGCCTGGGCGGGCTGGGTCGCGCCCATCCTCGGCACCGTCATGTACGCCTGGGGCGGCTGGCCGTTCCTCACAGGTGCAGTCGCCGAGCTGCGGGCGCGCCGGCCCGGCATGATGCTGCTCATCGCGCTCGCGATCACCGTCGCGTTCCTCGCCTCGTGGGGCGCGACGCTGGGCCTCCTGGACCATCACCTCGAGTTCTGGTGGGAGCTCGCCCTCCTCGTCGTCATCATGCTGCTCGGCCACTGGATCGAGATGCGCTCACTCGCGCGCACGACCTCCGCGCTCGACTCGCTCGCGGCCCTGCTGCCCGACGAGGCGGAGGTCGTGCATGGCGACCACACGATGCGCGTCGCCCCCGCCAAGCTGCGGGTCGGTCTGGTCGTCATCGTGCGCCCAGGGGGCCGCGTCCCCGCGGACGGACGCATCGTCGCGGGCGAGGCGGCGCTCGACGAGTCGATGATCACGGGCGAGTCGATCGCGGTGCGACGCGGCGACGGCGACGCGGTCGTGGCCGGCACGATCGCGACCGACTCCGCCATCCGCGTCGAGGTCACCGCCGTCGGCGAGGACACCGCGCTCGCCGGCATCCGCCGCATGGTCGCCGATGCGCAGGCCTCCTCCTCGCACGCGCAGCGGATCGCCGACCGGGCGGCCGGCTGGCTGTTCTGGTTCGCGCTCGGCTCCGCCGTCGCGACCCTGCTGGTCTGGTGGCTCGTGGGGCTCCCCGACGACGGCGTCGTCCGCGCGATCACGGTGCTCGTCATCGCGTGCCCGCACGCCCTCGGCCTCGCGATCCCCCTAGTCGTCGCGATCGCGACCGAGCGCGCCGCCCGCGTCGGCGTCCTCGTCAAGGATCGCCTCGCCCTCGAGGCGATGCGCACGGTCGACACCGTGCTGTTCGACAAGACGGGCACGCTGACGACGGGCGAGCCGGAGGTCACGGGGGTCCAGGCGACGGGCGTGAGCGAGGACGAGCTCCTCGCGCTCGCGGCCGCCGCCGAGCGCGACTCCGAGCACCCGCTCGCACGCGCGATCCTCGGTGCCGCCCAGGCGCGGGGACTCGCGGTGCCGACGGCGACGGCGTTCTCCTCCTCCCCCGCCGTCGGGGTCACCGCGACCGTCGACGGCCGCCAGGTCCGCGTCGGCGGACCCTACCTGCTCGACGAGGAGGGCCTCAAGGAGCACCCGGTCGCGGTGAGCTGGCGCGCCGAGGGCGCGATCATCCTCCACGTCGTGCGCGACGGCACCGTCATCGGCGCGATCCGGCTCGCCGACGCGATCCGGCGCGAGTCGCGCGAAGCGGTCGACGCCCTGCACGCGCTCGGGATCCGCGTCGTCATGATCACGGGCGACGCCGAGGCGGTCGCGAACGCGGTCGCCGCCGACCTCGGAATCGACCGCGTCTACGCGGGAGTGCGACCCGAGGACAAGTCGGCGAAGGTCCGCGAGCTGCAGGCGGAGGGCGCGCGCGTCGCAATGGTCGGCGACGGCGTCAACGACGCGCCCGCGCTCGCGCAGGCCGACGTCGGCATCGCGATCGGCGCCGGCACGGATGTCGCGATCGCCTCCGCCGGCGTGATCCTCGCGAGCTCCGACCCGCGCGCCGTGCTGTCCGTCATCCGGCTGTCGAAGGCCGCCTACCGGAAGATGACGCAGAACCTCTGGTGGGCGGCGGGGTACAACCTGCTCTCCGTCCCGCTCGCGGCCGGCGTCCTCGCCCCCATCGGCTTCGCGCTCCCGATGTCGGTCGGCGCGATCCTCATGTCACTGTCGACGATCATTGTCGCCGCGAACGCGCAGCTGCTGCGGCGCATCGACCTCACCCCGGGAAAGGACGCCGCCCATGTCCGCTGAGCACGCCCACGAGCACGAGCACGACAGCGCCGAGGGACACCACCACGGCTACATCTCCGACAAGGCGCGGTACCTGCGCCGCCTCGGCCGCATCGAGGGCCAGGTGCGCGGCATCTCGCGGATGGTCGACGAGGAGCAGTACTGCATCGACATCCTCACCCAGATCTCGGCCCTGTCGAGCGCGCTCGAGGGCGTCGCGATCGGCCTGCTCGACGATCACCTCAAGCACTGCGTGCGCGAGGCGGTCGAGGCGGGCGGCGCCGGGCTCGACGCGAAGCTCGCCGAGGCCTCGAACGCGATCGCCCGGCTCGTCAAGTCGTGACGAGCCGGGCGACCGGGAAGCGTGAAGACGCTCAGATCTTGCTGATGTTCGCCGCCTGCGGGCCCTTCTGACCCTGCGTGACCTCGAACTCGACCTTCTCGCCCTCCTCGAGGCTGCGGTAGCCGCTGCCCGAGATGGCGCTGAAGTGCGCGAAGACGTCGGCGGTGCCGTCGTCCGGAGCGATGAAGCCGAAGCCCTTTTCGGCGTTGAACCACTTAACGGTTCCAGTTGCCATGATGCGTTTCCTTACGTGTCATGTGGTGAATCGACACGTACAAGCACAGCGCCGAGAACGCCAGTCTAGGGGTTGTCGGCGAATTTTTGGGCGGGGATCTCGCAGATTCCCGTCTCGACGTCACAGACCGGAGCCGTATCGGCGTCGATCATGCGGATCTGCTGGATCTCCATGACGTCAGTCAACCGCGTTCTGCCGGGATTGCTTCCCGCTAGATGTGCCCGAGCGCGAGCATCGCGTCGGCGACCTGGATGAAGCCGGCGATGTTGGCGCCGACGACGTAGTCGCCGGGGGCGCCGTACTCGTCCGCGGTCTCGAGGCAGCGGTCGTGGATCGAGCGCATGATCTTCGCGAGGCGCGCCTCGGTGTGCTCGAAGGTCCACGAGTCGCGCGACGCGTTCTGCTGCATCTCCAGCGCGCTCGTCGCGACGCCGCCCGCGTTCGCCGCCTTGCCGGGGACGAAGCTGACGCCCGCCTCGCGCAGGAGGCGCGTCGCCTCGGGCGTCGTCGGCATGTTCGCGCCTTCGGCGACGATCCGGCAGCCGCCCGCGATGAGCGCCTTCGCGCCGTCGGCGTCGAGCTCGTTCTGCGTCGCGCACGGCAGCGCGATCTCGCACGCGACGTCCCAGATGGAGCCGCCGGGGACGTACTCGGCGCTGGACCGGCGCGCGGCGTAGTCGCTGACGCGCCCGCGATGGCCGTTCTTGATCTCCTTGAGCAGCTCGAGGTCGATGCCCGCCTCGTCGACGACGTAGCCGTCGGAGTCGGAGCAGGCGACGACCGTGCCGCCGAGCTGGTGCACCTTCTCGATCGCGTAGATCGCGACGTTGCCCGAGCCGGAGACGACGACGCGCTTGCCCTCGAAGGAGTCGCCGTGGTCGGTCAGCATCTCGTCCACGAAGAAGACGAGCCCGTAGCCGGTCGCCTCCGTGCGCACCTGCGAGCCGCCCCAGGTCAGGCCTTTGCCGGTCAGCGTGCCCGACTCGTACCGGTTCGTGATGCGCTTGTACTGGCCGAAGAGGTAGCCGATCTCGCGACCGCCGACGCCGATGTCGCCCGCGGGGACGTCGGTGTACTCGCCGATGTGGCGATAGAGCTCCGTCATGAAGGACTGGCAGAAGCGCATGATTTCGGCGTTCGACTTGCCCTTCGGGTCGAAGTCGCTGCCGCCCTTGCCGCCGCCGATCGGCATGCCCGTGAGCGAGTTCTTGAAGATCTGCTCGAAGCCCAGGAACTTCACGATGCCGAGATAGACGCTCGGGTGGAAGCGCAGCCCGCCCTTGTACGGGCCGAGGGCCGAGTTGAACTCGACGCGGAAGCCGCGGTTGAGCTGCACGCGACCGGAGTCGTCGGTCCACGGCACGCGGAAGATGATCTGACGCTCGGGCTCGCAGAGGCGGCGGATGATCTCTTCGTCCGCGTACTCGGGGTGCTTCGCCATGACGGGACCGAGGCTCTCGATGACCTCGCGGACGGCCTGGTGGAACTCGACCTCGCCCGGGTTTCGGCGGACGACCTCGTCGAAGACCGAGACCAGGCTCTCATCCAGTACTGGCACGAGGATCTCCATTCGGTGGTGCGTTCCCGCAGGCGGCGGATGGGCCGCCGCGCGGCACACAATCTTCGACGCTATCGCGACAATGCCGGACTCGACGATTCGAGCGCGACCAGGCAGAGGTCGGGTTCGACGAACGGGCGAAGCCGCGCACGGGTATCAGTGGGCTCGAGCATTCTATCGATGAGTCCGCGGTGCACGCCGCACACGACCTCGGGGTGCGCTCGGGCGGCCGCCCGGAAGGGGCAGGCGCGCAGCCGGATCGACGGGCCGCCGGTCGCCGGATCGAGCTCGGGGTCGGGGTCGGGGTCGAAGCCGATCCGCTCGAGCGTGCCGAGGAGCACGGGGACGGGATCCACGGCGCCGATCGCACCGAGCTCGTCAGCCCACTGCGCGCCCGCGCGCCGCGCGAGCGCACTCGCGTCGTCCCGGTGGGCGAGCGCGTCGGCGAGCACCCGGATGAGCTGCTCGCGCGAGTGCTCGTCGCGCGCGGGTCCCGCGATCGCGAACAGGATGCGGGGTCGCCCCCGGCGGCGCTCGGCGGCGACCTCGCGCACGGCGAGCCCCGCCGCGACGAGCTGGTCGAGGTGGAAGCGCGCGGTCGTCACGTGGAGACCGAGCGATGCGGCGACCTCGGCGGCGTCGAGCGGGCGGGTGGCTGCCTCGAGGACGCCGAGGACCTGTCGGCGAGCGGGCGAGCCGAGCGACGCGTGGTAGCGCTCGCTGCCGGGCGTCATCGGTGCGCTCCCGTCAGCCGCCGCAGCATGGCCCCCGCGATCCGCTCGGCCTGGACCTTGGCGTGCTCGGCGAGGGGGCCGGCGAAGCGCGCATCGACCGTGCCCGCCCACAGCTCGGTCCAGCGGGCGAAGTGGGCCTCACCGAGCGGACTGCGCTGATGCAGTGCGAGGTGCACCTGCAGGGCGTTTCGCCGGTAGCTCCCGGTGCGAAACAGCACCGTCTCCCAGAAGTCGCACATGATCGGCAGGTGGCGCTCCAGGTCGAGCTTCGCGACGTCGACGAAGATCGGGCCGAGCAGCGGGTCGGCGAACGCGGTGCGGTAGAACGCGATGACGACCTCCTCGACGTCGTCGCGACTCGCGAAGTCGGCCATGATGCTCAGTCCGCGCCGCGCCCGGCGAGGTCGCTGCTCGGCCGGTGGCCATGCTCCGCGCCGAGTCCGAAGTAGTGACGGAACGCGTAGATCGTGGGACGCCAGGCCCGGGGGTCGACGACCTCGGTGCCGTCGAGCACGATCTCCGGCGCCGCGTGGACGCGCACGACCTCCGCCTCGACGATCGAGTAGTCCTCGAGCCCGGGCGTGATCCGCCGCACGACGGCCTCGAGCTGGAGCGCGCACTCGGCGACGCGGGGCGGGGCGACGACCTCGGAGGCCTGGGGGGTGAGCCCCGCGGCGGCGAACTTGTCGGCGACGTGCCGGTAGCGCGGGGTCTTCCCGGCCGGCACGGGGTCGCGACCTGTCGTATCGCCGATCGCCTCGATCGCGCGCCAGAGCTCGGGCTGCGGGAAGTTGACGGTCAGCTCGGGCCGCGCGACGACGTTCTCGATCGTGCGACCGCCGTCCTCGAGCCCGATGACGAGCATCGAGCCGAGCGCCCAGTAGGAGGACGCGGGCGCGAGGTTGTCGGTGCCGTCGGAGCCCCGCGAGCCGAGCAGCATCGCGGGCGTGCCGACGTACAGGGTGCTCGGGTGGATCGTCAGGTGGCTCGGGCGGCTGGCTGCGGTCATCGGGCGAATGCCTCCAATAAAGCGGAGTAGGCTCCTGTCAAATAGGAGCCTACTCATTCGGGGAGGCGGCCATGACCGGGCTGCGGGTGCGCATCAAACGCGTGTACGACGCGCCCGATCCCGCCGACGGCTATCGGATCCTCGTCGACCGGCTCTGGCCGCGCGGGGTCAGCCGCGAGCGCGCCGAGCTCGATGAATGGCGCCGCGACCTCGCGCCGAGCCCCGCGCTGCGCAGCTGGTTCGGGCACGACCCGGCAAGGTTCGCGGAGTTCCGCGAGCGCTACCGGGCCGAGCTCGCCGCCAACCCGGCGCTCGAGCCGCTGCGCGAAGAGATCCGCGGCCGCCGCGCGACGACGCTCCTCTACGCCGCGCGGGATGCGCGCCACAATCATGCGCTCGTCCTGCGCGAGCTGCTCGACGAGGCACCCGCGTGAGCGACGTCGGCGGCGAAACCGTGTGCTGGCTCGACCGGGTCTGCGCCGAGTGCGGCGCGCTCACCGACTCGACCGCGGAGGCCTGCTGGCGCTGCGGGAAGCACATCGAACGAGAGGACGACGATGACGGGTAGTCGTGTGCGGGAGCTCTTCGGCGTCGAGTCGCCGATCGTGCTCGGTCCTTTCGGCGGGCTCTCCTCGCCCGAGCTGACGGCGGAGGTGAGTGAGCTCGGCGGGCTCGGCAGCTACGGTCTCTACGGATATGCCCCGCCGCGCATACACGAGGCGGCCGAAGCTGTCCGCGCGCGCACGACGCGCCCCTTCGCCCTCAACCTCTGGCTCCCGACGGGCGACGAGATCGAGCCGCTCGACGCCGAGTTCGACGACGACTTCCTGGCCTCGATGGCCGCGGTCGCACCGCTCTACGAGGAGCTCACGATGAGTGTCCCGCCGCTGCCGGCGAGTTTCCTCCCGGACTTCGCCGCGCAGCTCGACGCCGTGATCGAGGCGCGGCCCGCGGTCCTCAGCCTCGTCTACGGGGTGCCGTCGCCGGAGCTCATCGCCCGGACGCACGAGGCGGGCATCCGCGTCGTCGGCACCGCGACGACCGTCGAGGAGGCCGTCGCGCTCGAGGCTGGCGGCGTCGACGCGATCGTCGCGACCGGCTTCGAGGCGGCCGGCCACCGCGTCTCCTTCCTCAAGCCTGCGGAGGCCTCGCTCGTCGGCACCATCGCGCTCGTGCCGCAGGTCGTCGACGCCGTCGCGGTTCCCGTTATCGCCGCGGGCGGCATCGCCGACCGGCGCGGGGTCGCCGCCGCGTTCGCGCTCGGCGCCGAGGGTGTGCAGGTCGGCACCGCGTTCCTGCGCACCGAGCGCTCCGCCGCGACGGCCGCGCACCGGGCCGCGATCGCTGCGACGCCGGCCCACGGCACCGTGCTCACGCGCGCCATGAGCGGGCGGCTGTCCCGCGGCGTGCCGAACCGCGCCGTGCGCCATATCGAGACGCAGAACGCGATCGCCCGCTTCCCGGCGCAGAACTGGCTCACGGGACAGTTCCGGACCGAGGCCGCGCGCCGGGACTTCGGCGAGCTGCTGTCGCTCTGGATGGGACAGGCCGGTCCGCTGGCGCGATCCCTCGACGCCGCCGAGGTCTATCGGGAGTTGCTCGCGGGCGTGCCGGGGCGCGACTGAGCCGGGTCTCAGTGGCCGGCGTCGCTGACCATCTTGAGCCCGATGACACAGCCGACGAGACCCATGATGAGCAGGATCTTGATGAGGCTCACCGGCTCGGCGCCGGTCACCATCGCGACGACGACCGTGAGCGCCGCGCCGATCCCGACCCAGATCGCATAGGCGGTGCCGGTCGGGATCTCGCGCATCGCGAACGCGAGACCGACCATGCTCGCGAGCAACGTGACGCCGAACACGACCGACGGCCACAGGCGGGTGAACCCCGCGGACAGTCCGAGCGCCGTCGCCCACACGGCCTCAAGGACACCGGACGCGATGAGAATGATCCACGCCAACATGACTCGCTCCACTGGCAAGTCTTGTCGCGCACCGGGTACTTGTCCGTCGTCCGGGAGCCATCGGTTCGAGGCTCACCGACAGTGTGGCCGAGCTACCTGGGCGGGTACTGGGCAGCCCGGCGCGGGTAGCATCGGGCCCGTGAGCGACCACGATGTCGTCCGGGTCGAGACCTCGGGCGCGATCCAGCGGATCATCCTCGACCGGCCCGCCAAGCGCAACGCGCTGACGAGCGGCATGTACGAGACGCTCTCGCGAGCGATTCGCGGCGCCGACGCCGACCCCTCGATCGCCGCCGTCGTCATCTCGGGCGAGGGCATGGCGTTCTGCGCCGGCAACGACCTCGTGGAGTTCCTGCAGGACCCGCCGACCGGCGAGGACTCCTCGGTCTTCCGCTTCCTGCGCACGCTGGTGGAGGTCGAGGTGCCACTCATCGCGGCGGTGCACGGCGACTGCGTCGGCATCGGGGCGACCATGCTGCTGCACTGCGACTTCGCCGTGGCGGACGAGAGCGCGGTGCTGTCGTTCCCCTTCGTCGCGCTCGGGGTCGTCCCGGAGGCGGCGAGCAGCCTCCTGCTCCCCCGCGTCGCCGGCACCCGGCTCGCGGCCGACCTGCTGCTCCTCGGCCAGCCGCTCTCCGCGCGCGGCGCGCTCGAGTCGGGTCTGCTGACGAACGTCGTGCCGGTCGGGCGCCACGTCGACGCGGCGCTCGCCCTCGCTCGCCGACTCGCGGCGCTCCCCCGCGAGGCCGTGCGCGCGACCCGGCGCCTGCTCCACGCGCCCGAGGAGCCGGTGCTCCAGCGGATGCGCCGGGAGGCCGCCGTCTTCGTCGAGCGGCTCGGCTCCCCCGAGTTCGCGGAGCTCGCCGAGCGGGCGCTCGGGCGCTGATCGCCGTGGCGACGACGCCGGAGCAGCTCGCCGCGATCCTCGACCGGCTCGAGCCGCTGCCAATCAGCTCGCGCAAGATGTTCGGCGAGTACGCGCTGTACCTCGACGGCCGGATCCCGGCGTTCGTCATCGACGGCGTGCTCGGGCTCAAGATCACCGAGTACGCCGACGCGCGGCTGACGCCCGAACTGCGCGGACCCATCTATCCCGGCTCGAAGGACTACTGGCGGATCCCCACGGAGCTGCTCGACGACGGCGACTGGATCCGCGAGGCCGTCCTGGAGACGACCGCGCTCGTGCCGCTGCCGAAGCCGAAGCCGAAGCCGAAGCGCCCGTCGGCTTAGCCATCCGACGCGCGTACTGACAGGCACGTCCGCCGGGCACTAGGTTTTGCATCGACATGGACGCCATCGATCTCGTGCCCGTCGACGCGCACCTCAGCATGACGTCGCTCGTGACCGCGCTCGTCGGGCTCCTGACCATCACGAACCCGCTCGGCACGCTGCCGATCTTCCTCGGTCTGACCGCCCAGATGACGCCGGGCCGCCAGCGCCGCACAGCGCTGTTCGTCGGGCTCACCGTCGCGGTCGTCCTCATCGTCGCGCTGCTCGCGGGGCAGTTCCTGCTCGACGTGTTCGACATCCACATCGACTCGTTCAAGATCGCAGGCGGCCTGCTCATCGGCGCCGTCGCCTGGTCGATGGTCACCGCGAAGTCGTCGTCGTTCACGGTCGACGCCGGCGGGCGCTCGCCCGTCGTCGTGCCGCTCGCGATCCCGCTGCTCGCGGGGCCGGGCGCGATCGCGCTCGCGATCACGTTCGCGCACGGCTACGACGAGCCGCTCGAGTGGGCGGTCGGGGCGGGCCTGTGTCTCGTCGTCGGCATCGCCGTCGCGGGGATCTACGCCGCGGGGCCCTGGGTCGCGCGCGTGCTCACTCCCGCGGGCCTCGAGGTGCTCACGCGAGTCTTCGGCCTGCTGCTCCTCGCGATCGCCGTCCAGTCGATCCTGACGAACGTCTTCAACGTCATCGGCGAGCACTTCCTCATCACCGCGGCCGTGCCCGCTTGACCTTGACGTAGCGTCAACCTCTACCTTCGGGGGCGTGGAGTACTCGATCCAGGAGGTCGCCCGGGCCGCGGGCACGACGAGCCGCACGCTGCGTCACTACGACGACATCGGCCTGCTCGCCCCGACGCGGGTCGCGGACAACGGATACCGGTATTACGACGAGACCGCGCTCGTCCGACTGCAGCGCATCCTGGTGCTGCGCGGGCTCGGTCTCGGACTGCCGGCGATCGCCGGCGCGCTCGCCCGGGACACGGACGCGGCGGGGGCGCTGCGCTCCCACGTCCAGGAGCTCCGCGCGGAGCGCGGGCGGCTGGCGCGGCAGATCACGGCGGTCGAGCGCACGCTGGCCGCCATCGAGCAGGGAGGAGAGATCGCCATGGACACGATGTTCGACGGATTCGACCACGCCGGGCACCGCGAGGAGGTCGAGCGCCGCTGGGGCGCCGACGCCTACGCGCGATCGGCGGCGTGGTGGGAGTCCAAGTCGCCCGAGGAGCGGGCGCGGTGGCAGGACGAGCTGCATTCGCTGAACCAGGACTGGATCGGCCTCGCCGCCGCGGGCGCCGCCGCGTCCGGCGAGCCCGCGCAGGCGCTCGCAGAACGCCATGTCGCATGGCTCGCATCGATCCCCGGCACCCCGACTACCGACGTGCGCACGCGCGCCGCCTACGTCCGCGGGCTCGCCGCGATGTACGCTGCCGACCCGCGGTTCGCCGCGAACTACGGCGGCGGGGCGGGCGCCGCCTTCGTCCGCGAGGCGCTCGAGCACTACGCGGCCGAGCGGCTCTGATCGCGCGGGACGGAGCTACTCGCGCCGGGTCTTGATGAGGATGCCCGCGATGACGAAGACACCGGCCCCGAAGACCTGCGCCGCGAGCCACGGCGTGCCGCCGAAGTCGAAGGGGTAGATCGGGTTCCAGAGGACCGCGATCGGGATGAACGCGAGGAGCCACCACCACTGACGCGCCTGCACCGCGAACCAGGCGATGATGAGCGCGAGGATCGCGACGACGTAGCGGATCGCCGTGAACCACTCGTTGCCGATCAGCAGCAGGCCCGCCATGAGCACGACCGCGGCGAGAAGCCCCGGCGCGAGCGCGTTGCGCTGGTAGGCCGGCTCGGACGCGCGCTTCGTGCTGCTCATGCCTGCCCCCCGTCGAAGAAAAGTCTGCCCGCCACACTAACCCGGCCCGCCCCCGCTCGAGCTCCTCGGAGTTCGCGATGACCGTGCAGCTCGGCCGATGCAGCACTGCGCTGGGACAGTGGGAGGACGGTCGCTGGCGCGTCTGCGACCCTGCGCTGCGGCAGGGGACATCCATCACCTGATCGCATTCGTCGCCTCGCGGGAATAGCGCACGTCTTCCGATTGTCAAGCCCCGTGAGCGACGGCGACGCCTCGCGAACAATCGGTCATGAACGAACCCCGGAGGTGACGGTGAACGAGCGGACCAACGAGTTCGGTGGTGTTTGGCGCAGCCTTGACGATTTCGAGACCCCGGAGTCGGACAGCCGGGTTCACGAACACTCGTAGCTGGCCCAACAAACACGACACGGGCCCCGGCTTGCTGCCTCGAGACGAGGCGCGGGCCGGGGCTCGACGCATGTGGACGACCTACAGCGCCCGCAGCGCGGATCGCATGTCCGCGCGGAACGAGCAGAACGAAAGAACAAAAGCCGCCCCCAGTCTCACTGGGAGCGGCTTCTGATCTGGTATTTCCTTCGTTGCGGGGACAGGATTTGAACCTGTGACCTCCGGGTTATGAGCCCGGCGAGCTACCGAACTGCTCCACCCCGCGTCGCGGTCATCCACTCTACCACCGTTCGCGGGCTCAGGCGTCCGGCTCACCCTCGTAGTAGTCGACCTCGTCGCCGTCGCGCCAGATCGTGACGCCGCGGGTGGAAATCGTCGCGGTCTTCCCCGAGTCCGGGTAGTGGCACACGTCCGGGTCGTCGGTCGTGTCGAGGTCGACGTAGCGCAGCGGCTCGTCGCCCACGGCGGTCATGCGGTGCGCGCCGGCAGGGCCGGGCGGGAAGACGACGACCTGGCCGGGCCCGACCTCGAACTCGGCGTCCGGCGTTCTGACCCGTCCGCGGCCCGACAGGATGACGTACGCCTCCGTCAGCCCCTCGTGCCAGTGGTAGGGGAACGCGGAGCGACCCGGCGGGATCTCCATGAAGGAGACCTGCAGCTGGTTGCCCGCCTTCTCCACGACCTGGTGCTTCGCGTAGGCGAAGGCACCCTGGTCGGCGGTGCGCGCCGAGAAGTCGGCCTGATGTCCGGTGAGAACGCGATCGAACGGCATGCGACCAGGTTGGGACCTGCGCGCCCCGCGGCGCAACGGGCGTGCCCGATCAGTACTCCGGGAGCCTCGCGAAGAGGGCCTTCGCGATCGCCCGCTGCATGACGTTCTCCCGCACCGAGCGACCGCGCCGCTCCGGCACCGTGAGCGCGTAGACCGCGTACACGCCCTCGCGCGCCGGCACCCGGACCTTGACCAGGTGCGCGGGGAAGCCGGCCTCGCCCGCGAGCGCGAGCACCTGGCGGATGGTGCGCTGCGAGAGCCGCGGCCACACGCTGTCGAAGAAGCGCTGCTGGGGGCGCTCGCCGAGCATGTTGCCGAGGAGGACGAGGCCGCCCGGCCGCACGACCTCCGCGGCGGCCGCGAGCACACTGCTCGCGACCCGGTGGCCGAGGCGCCCGCTCGGCAGGTGCTCGAAGACGCCGACGAGGTCGACCATGTCGACCTGCCCCGAGACGTAGCTCGCGGGCGCCGTCTTCAGCAGGTTCTTGCGCAGCGGGCGCACGACACCGTCGAGCCCCGCGGTGTGCGCGAGCGCCACCGTCGTCGCGAGGGCGAGGGGGTCGTGGTCGACGAACGTCAGCTCGTCGACCACCACCCCGCCCCCCGCGGCCTCGTGCACGTAGTCGAAGATCGCGCCCGCGATGCCGCAGGCGATGCTGAGGAAGCGCAGTGGACGATCCGACCCGGCGAAGTGCTCGTGCAGCAGCGTCTTCGCCGTCTGCGCGCGCGTGCGCACCGCGTGCGCGTCAATGACGCCCGTCAGGTAGTCGCGCGAGTCGAGACCGTACTCGTCCTGGTGGTCGGACATGGGCCCCGCGGCGAGGAAGCGGTCGTAGCGCTGCAGGATGCGCTCGCCGCGCTCACCCGCCTGCTCCGCGAGGACGAGCTCGCGCGCCGTTGCCCGGCCGTCCGCGAGCAGCGGCACGTCATACGCCCCCGCGTCGATGCCCTCGCCCGGCCGCTGGAGATCACCGACGTGGTAGAGCGTGTGGAGCGCGATCGCGCGCTTCGCGACCCCGTGCCACGCAGCGCCCGACGGGTGCACCCGCTCATCGAACAACCAGCGCACGAAGCCCTCGCGCCCCGCCCGCTCCTCGATCGCCGTCGACACGCGGCGCTGGACCTCCGCGTCGAGCGTGTAGCGCGGGTCCGGGTCGGCGAGGGCCACATCCAAGCCGATCGCGTGCAGATGATCGACCTCCCGCGAGACGACGTCGGACAGCGGGATCGTGTGGGCGGGCGCGCCGGCCGGCTCGGCATCGATGAGGACCATGCTTCGACGCTAGGAAGCGACCGGCCTCGGGACGAGACGCCTCAACCACGGAAAAGCGTTGCCGACTCCTCCGACGCCGCGCTCGCCCGACCCGGACGGTCGGCCGGCAGGATCCGGCCCGTGAAGCCGCCGGCCGGCACCGCCTCGAGCTGCTGCGCCATCCACCCGGCGACCTCGTCGAGCTCCGCATCGCTGATCTGCTCACCCGGCGCGTCATCGAAGAGCACGACGTCGACGCCGCGCGCCCTGGCACGCCGAGTCGCCGAGATGAGCGGCTCGCGCGACAGCCGCGCTCCCCGGTAGAGATCGCGCAGCGCCCCCTCGAGCAGCCCGCATTCGCGCCGCTCCTGCGCGCTGATCGGCTCGCCCGTCGCCAGCCGATCGAGCGTGCGACCGATGAGCGCGTCGAGCCGCGCCACCCGCTCGAGCAGCTCCGCGCGCTCCGCCTCGCGCCACGCCTCCGCGCGCGCCGCATCCACCTCCGCGGCGCGGATGCGCGCGGCGCGACGGCCCAGCACCCCGAGCACGAGCACGACCGCGACCGCGCCGACGCCCACGATCGCGGGCCGCGCGAGCACTGACACGACGTCGACGACCGACACGCCCTGCGCGAGCGAGGCGACCCCGCCGATCCCCATCCCGACGGCGATGCCGGCGAGCGCGATGAAGGGTCGGCCGCGCATCGCGAGCACGACCATGACGAAGACGCCCGCGTTCGCATACCAGCCGATGACGAGCCGGTATTCGGCCGGATCGCCGACCGCGATGAGCACACACGCGGCGACGGCGAACGCGGCCGCCCACACCGCCCGCGGCACGCTCGGCACGCGCAGCGGCCGCCAGCCCATTGCCGCGAGCGACGCCGCCACCGCGAGCATCCCCGCGACCGGCACGAGGGGGAACGCGACGACCGTCGTGCTGTAGACCGCGAGCGCGAGCTCCGCGAGGATCGCCACGATGAGCGCCACCCGCATGTCCCCCGACAGCACTCGCACCGGGATCGGCGCCGTCGTGACCTCCGCCTCCTCCGCCGCGCCCTCCGGCTCGCGGACATCGTGCCAAGCGAGCGTCACCGTCGTCCCGGCGCCCGGGCTCGAACGCACCTCCGCCACGCAGTCCGGGACCGCGCGCACCCGCCCCAGGATCGTCCCCGACAGCCCCAGCCGATCCGCCGGGACCAGCGCCGCATCGAAACCGGGTCCGTCGTCCTGCACGACCACCCGCACCCCGTCCCGCATGCCGAACAGGATGAGCGACGTCGCCGCGCCCGGCGCGTGCCGCGCGCTGTTCGCGAGCGCCTGACGCGTCGCGGCGACGATCGCGACCGCCGCGGCCGCGGGGACGGCGCCGACCGCGCGCCGCACGATCCGGGTGGAGAACGCGACGCCGGGCGACTCCACGCGCGCCACCTCCCGCAGGCGGTCCGCGAGATCCGCGAGCCGGACCCCCGCGGTGCGCTCCGGATCGGCGAGCGTGCGGATCCGCTCCGCAGCGACAGCCGCCTGCTCCGCGACCGGCGCATCGAGCCCCGGGGTGCCGCGCGCGGCGAGCAGCAGGCAGGCCAGCACGTCGTCATGCACGATCGCCCGCGTGCGCTCCGCCGCCGCCTGGCGCGCCTGGCCGGCGGCACGGCGTTCTGCCGCACTGAGACCCGCGACCGTCGCCTCGTCGATCGCGCGACCGCTGCGGATGAGCGCCGTCGCCAGCGCGGTGATCGCGATCGAGATGACGAGGACCTGGGTGTCGTTCGCGACCCGATTGGGGATGAGGTCGCCGACGAGCCCGCTCGCCGTCCAGATGACCGCCGTGAGCGCCCCGAGCACGAGCCACGCCGTGCGCGCGCCCCAGGCGATCGCGGCCGTCGCCGCCGCCGACGTCGAGGCGCTCACCATCCAGGGCAGCTGGCCCGTGCGACCCGGGTCGACGATGACCAGTACGAGGAGGACCGTCGCGGGGACGACCGAGGCGACGAACGCGACGATCGTCAGGCGGCGCACCCCCGCGAACCCGACGAACTGGGCCGCGATCGCCACGACCGCGGGCACGAGGAAGCAGACGACCAGCAGCAGGCGGTACCAGGCCGGGAGGTCGAGCGGGTCGAGCCGGCCCACGACCGTCTGCGTCGCCACGATCGCCGCGAGATCGAGCGCCCCGACCGCACCGAGCAGCGCCCGGCGCATCCACAGCTCGCTGCGGCCGCCGCTCATCCCGTGGTCGGCCCCGGCAGGAATCCGTCCTCGACGCCGCGCTGATAGAGCTCCACCTTCGTGTTCGCGGGGCGGTGGACCGCGTGGTACACGGCGCGGATGCGACGCAGGTGGTCGTCGATCGTGTTCTCCGAGAGCCCCAGTCGGGTCGCGACCTGCTTCGCACCGAGCCCCGAGGCGTACAGGGCGAGCACCTCGCGTTCTCTCGCCGTCAGCGGCGCGCTGTCGATCTCCGGATCCGTGTCGAGCGCCGCAGCCCACTCCGCCGTCGCGATCGACTCGCCCCGCGCCGCCGCCGAGATCGCGCCGAGGATCGTCGCGGGCGGCGCGGACTTGCGCACGATGCCGAGCACGTCCGCGCGCGACACCTCGCGAATGAGATACGGGTCCTCGCCGCTCGTGAGCACGACGACCTGGGCGCCCCAGGCCCGGATCCGCTCGACGTTGCTCGGCGCCTCCGAGCCGTCGCGCAGCCGCAGGTCGAGGATGACGAGGTCGGCGGGGCCGACCCGGCGGAACAGATCCGACACCGTCTCCGCGTGCCCGACGAACTCGAGCTCGGGGTCGGACTCGACGAGGCCGCGCACCGCCATCGCGATCACCGCGTGATCGTCGACCATCGCGACCCTGACCCGCGCAGCCCCCACCACGCTCCCCAACCTAGCGAACCGGACTACCCTCGCGGCATGGCGTTCACGCACGGCTGGGCCGGCGCGTCGGCCGAGCGGCACGGCGCGCGCGGTGGCGGCGCGGCCTGGGCGAAGGGCGCGGAGGGCGAGCGGATCGTCGGCCGGATGCTCGACTCGCTCGCCGGGGTGCGGGTGCTGCACGATCGCGCGGTGCCCGGGTCACGCGCGAACATCGACCACGTCGCGATCGCACCGAGCGGCGTCTACGTCATCGACGCGAAGCACTACGCCGCCGAGCCCCGGCTCGACCGCCTCGGCGACGGCAGCGTCCTGCGGCTCAAGGTCGGTCCCAGTGACCGCACGGAGCTCGTCGTCGGAATCCGGCAGCAGCTCGGCGTCGTCGCGGAGGCGCTCGCGCGGCCGGACGTGCCGGTGCGCGCGGTACTGTGCTTCGCGGGCGCGCACTGGCCCGAGTCGAACGGCTTCGTGATCGACGGCGTCGGGGTCACCTCTCCCGAGCGGCTCGGCGAACTCCTCGCCATGCCCGGGCCGCTGCCCCCGACGGAGATCGAGTCGCTCCACGTGCAGCTGCGAGCGCGGCTCGCCGCCGCGTGGGACGCCTGAGTGGACGGCTCGGCTCAGCCCTCGCCGAGGCCGAGCGCGTCGGCGAGCCGTCCGAGCTCGGCGACGAGATCGGCGCCGTCCTGCGCGATGATCTGCGCGAGCACGTGATCGGCCCCGGCCGCGAGATAGTCGTCGAGACCGGTGCGGATTCGATCCGGCTCGCCCCAGATCGCGAGGGCGTCGATCGCCTCGTCGCGCTCCGCGTCGAGCTGCCTGTCGGACAAGCCGAGCCGCACCAGGTTGCTGCGGTAGTTCGTCAGCGCGAAGTAGAACTCCATCCCCGGACGCAGCAGGTCGCGCGCCCTGGCCGGGTCCGACTCGAGCGCGACGCGCGCCTCCGGGATGAGCAGCGGCGAGCCGCCGAGCACCTCGCGGGAAGCCGCCGAGTGTGCAGCGGGCGCGAAGTACGGGTGCGCGCCGAGCGTGCGCTCCCCCGCGAGCGCGGTGATCCGCGGCCCGAGTGCGGCGAGCGCGAGCCGGTGGCCCGGTACCCCGCGCGACTCGAGCGCGTCGAGGTACTGGACGAGCGGGCCGTACGGCTTCGCCGCCTGCTCGATCCGCTCGGGATGGCCGGGACCGATCCCGAGGATGAAGCGACCGGGATGGCGTTCCTCGATCCGCTGGAAACTGTCCGCGAGCTGGCCGACGTCGGCGGTCCAGATGTTGACGATGCCGGTCGCGACGACGATCCGCTCGGTCGCCGCGAGGATCTCCTCGACGGCGACGAGGTCCGCGGCGGGACTGCCGCCGGCCCACAGCGAGCCGAAGCCGAGCCGCTCCGCCTCGACCGCGTAGTCCATGGGGACGCCGGGGCGTCCCCGCCAGATCCCGTACCTGCCGAGTACCCCGCGTAGCCGTACTCGCTCCGCCTCGAGTTGCGTGCTCATGCCTTCCAGTCTGCACCCCCGCGGAGGCAGCCCGGCCCGGCGGCCATCAGGCTCGGCGGTACTCCGCGACCATCGGACAGTCGAACGGGTCGCGAGCCGCGAGCCCGACCCGGTTGAGGTAGGCGATGACGGCGGCGTAGGAGCGCCACAGGCTCGTCTCCGTGTAGGGGACGTCGTGCGTGCGGCAGAACTCGCGGACGATCTCCCGCGTCTTCGCGAGGTGCGGGCGCGGCATGCTCGGGAACAGGTGGTGCTCGACCTGGTAGTTGAGCCCGCCCATGAGCCACGTCGCCCACCAGCCGCCGCGGATGTTGCGCGAGGTGCGCACCTGCTTCGTGAAGAAGTCGACCCGGGCGTGCTCGTCGATGATCGGCATGCCCTTGTGGTTCGGCGCGAACGTCGCCCCCATGTAGACGCCGAAGACGGCGAGCTGGACGCCGAGGAACGCGAACGCCATGCCGACCGGCAGGACGAGGAACACGGGGATGAGGAGGACGGCGAAGCGCATCGCGATCGTCGTCAGCTCCGTCCAGCGGCCCTTGACGCCGCGGCGGGTCACCAGGTGCTTGACGCCGAGATAGTGGAGGTTGAAGCCCTCGAGCGTCAGCAGGGGGAAGAAGAGCCAGCCCTGCTTGCGGGTGATGAGCCGGACGAGGCCCCGCGACTTCGCCGCGTCCTCCTCGATGAAGGAGATCGTGTCGACCTCGATGTCGGGGTCGTGGCCGACGCGATTCGGGTTGCCGTGGTGGCGCGTGTGCTTGGAGTCCCACCACGAGTAGCTCATGCCGGCGATGCCGCCGAGGACCCGGGCGATGCGGTCGTTCTCCGGACCCGACTCGCGGATCTGGCGATGCGCAGCCTCGTGCGCGAGGAACGCGACCTGGGTGAACAGGATGCCGAGCGCGCCCGCGATGAGCAGCTGGTACCAGCTCTCGCCGAACAGCACGAAACCGGTGATGGCCCCGCCGAAGCCGAGCACGATGAGCGCCGCGACGCCGCGGTAGAACCACGGCGTGCGCCGCAGCAGGCCGGTCTCGCGGACGACCTGCGCGAGCTGCGTATACGCCTTCGCCATGGGCGGGAAGCTGCCGCTTCGCACGCGGGTGGGCCGCATCGGACCGAGGCCGGTGCGGGGGGACGGGGTTGCAGTTGTGATGGGGCACCTGCTCGATCGGCGACCGCGTGGCGGCCGTTGGAAGCCAAAGGCGTGCGCCGATCGCTTTGTCCACCATAGGCGCACCGAACCTGGCAGATCGCCCGTGCCGGGCCGATGCTCAGCTTCGATCAGCGGTCGACCCGCCGATGGGTGCGGGGGCCAGCCCCACCCCCGATTCGTCGGCGGGCACCATGTCGCGCCCCGCGGCAGAACGCGATTCTGGATCCGTGCCGGGACCGACCTGCCCGGGACAATGGAGGGATCACTGCCATGACGACGAACTCGACCACGACCGCCCCGCCCGGCTTCTGGCGCCGATACGGCGCGCTCTGGGCCGCGGCGCCGAAAGAGCTCGCCGCGATCATCGCGCTCGGGATCATCGGCTACGCCGCCTTCGCCGTCGGCTGGGGCCTCTTCGCGAGCGGCGTCGGCCTGCTCCTCGCCCTCGCGGTGGGCGTGTTCGTGCTCGCCGCGGCGCTCTACGCCGCGCGGTGGGTCGGCTGGGCCGACCTCCACATCATCGAGTGGACGGGACTGCCACGCATCCCGCGGCCCGCGTGGCCCGACCGGCGCGGCTTCCTCCCCGTGCTCGGCTCCCTCTTCACCACGCCCCACTACTGGCTCTACCTCGGCTACTACCTGCTGCCGCGGTTCGTGCTCAGCGTCGTCGCACTCGTCCTCGCGATGACCGCGGTCGGGATCGCGATCGGCGGCACGTTCTGGGCCCTGTGGGGCTGGGCGCTCCCCTTCGCGCCCGGGCCCGGCGGGGGCTTCGGCGGTCGGGGATGGTTCACCGACGGGACGCTCGGCCCGCTCCTCGGGACGCTGCGGGTCGCGCTCGGTCTCGTCATGGCGTTCTGCCTCCCCTGGATCCTCCGCGGCCTCACGTGGGCGCACTGGGGGCTCGCGCGGCTCATGCTCGGGGCGTTCCGCAGCGAGGCGCTCGAACAGGAGCTCGCGGGCGCCGAGACCGCGCGCGCGGCGGCCGTCGCCGCCGAGGACACGGCGCTGCGCCGCCTCGAGCGCGACATCCACGACGGGCCGCAGCAGCGACTCATCCGGCTCCAGATGGACCTCGCCTCCGCCGACCGGCGGATCGCCGAGGCGCCCGAGGAGGCGCGCGGGCTCATCGCGTCGGCGACCGAGCAGGCCCGGGAGGCCCTCGACGAGCTGCGCGCGCTGTCCCGCGGCTTCGCCCCGCCGATCCTGCTCGACCGGGGGCTCATCGCCGCGCTCGAGTCGGCGGCGACGCGCAGTGCCGTGCCCATCGACATCGTCGACGGGCTACCGGCCGGCACGCAGCTGCCGCCGGAGATCGAGCGCAACGCCTACTTCATCGCGAGCGAAGGTCTCACGAACGCCGTCAAGCACTCGGGCGCCAAGCGCATCGGCATCGCGATCACGCTCGCCGGCTCACGCGAACTCGCCGTGACCGTCTCCGACGACGGCCGCGGCGGCGCGGTCGCCGTGCCGGGCCACGGCATCGCGGGGCTCCAGGAGCGCATCGCGGGGCTCGGCGGGACGCTCGAGCTCTCGAGCCCCGAGGCGGGCCCCACCGTCCTCACCGCGCGCCTGCCGTGGTGACCCGTCGCGCAAATCCCCCGCACTCCCCCACGGCCGTCGACGACCGCCCTACCCTGGTGGGCATGGTCCGAGTCGCCGTCGCCGACGACTCGGTGCTGCTGCGGGAGGGACTCGTCCGCGTCCTCGGCGAGGCGGGCCACGACGTCGTCGGTGCCTACGGCGACGGGGCGGAGCTCCTCGACGCGGTCGCGCAGCTCGCACCCGACCTCGTCATCCTCGACGTCCGGATGCCGCCGAGCTACCGCGACGAAGGCGTGCGGGCCGCACTCCGGCTCCGCGAAGCGCACCCCGAGATCGGGATCCTGCTGCTCTCCCAGTACGTCGAGGCGCTCTACGCGCGCGAGCTGCTCGGCGCCGGCACGGGCGGCGTCGGATACCTGCTCAAGGACCGGGTCGCCTCACTCGACGAGCTCGACGACGCCGTCAGCCGGATCGCCTCCGGCGGCACGGTGCTCGACCCCGAGGTGGTCAGCCACCTCCTCGGCCGCCGGCGCGACCCCGTCGCACAGCTCACCGCGCGCGAGCGCGACGTGCTGCGGCTCATGGCCGAAGGCCGGTCCAACCCCGCGATCGCCGCGGCACTCCACATCGGGCTCGGCGCCGTCGAGAAGCACATCACCTCGATCTTCGCCAAGCTGGGACTCGAGGAGACCGGCTCGGCCCACCGTCGCGTGCTCGCCGTCCTCGCCTGGCTCGACGGCCGGGCCTGACGACCCGACCGCGTCGCCGCCTCAGTCGCCCGAGGCCGCGAGCGCCCGGTTGATCGCGTCGATCATCCGCTGGTCCGCCTGCCCGGCCGCGACGAGGTCGCCCCGCGCGTACGCCGCCTGCCGGTCCGCGAGCGCCGACTGGTAGTCGCTGAGCGCCTGCCGCAGCGCCGCCTCGTCGAGCGACCCGCTCGGGGTCGTCGGCTCGGTCGGCGTCACCGGCGTCACCGGCGTCGTCGGCTCGACCGGGTCGGTCGGCTCGGTGGGCTCGAGCGGGTCGACCACGTCGCCGCTGTCGCCCGCGCTCGCACCGGAGTCGCCCCCGAAGAGCGAGTCGAGCGCCTGGTCGAGGGTGTCCTCGAACGCGATCTCGTTGCCGAAGACGGCGAGCACCTTCCGCAGCAGCGGATAGGGCGTCGTGCTGCTCGCCGACTGGACGTAGACGGGCTGCACGTAGAGCAGGCCGCCGCCGACCGGGAGCGTGAGCAGGTTGCCGTAGATGATGTCGTTGCCGCCACCCGCGCGCAGGCCCAGGATGACGTCCGAGACCTCCTGGTTGCTCGAGTAATAGTTGAAGACCTGGCTCGGCGCCGGGATCGACTGGGTCGGCAGGGTCAGGAGCGTCAGCTTGCCGTAGTCCTCGCCCGCGTCGCCGTTCGCCGCGAGGTAGCCGGTCAGCACGTTGCGCTGCGCCGACGCGCTCGCGCGCGGGATGTAGGTGGAGTAGAGCGTGAACGCGGGGCTCGACGTGCCCGGCACCTGCATCGTCAGGTAATAGGGCGGCTGGGCGAGGTTGCCCGCCGTGCTCACCGGGTCGAGCGGCGTCGCCCACTGGTCGTCGCTGGAGTAGAACGATCCCGGGTCGGTCACGTGGTACGAGCCGAGCACGAGGCGCTGCACCTTGAACAGGTCCTCGGGGTAGCGGATGTGCGCGAGCAGGTCCTCGCTCATCTCGCTCGCGTCGACGATCGTGCCGGGGTAGATCTTCGACCACGTCGCGAGCACCGGGTCCTCGGTGTCCCAGGCGTAGAGCGTCACGGTGCCGTCGTACGCGTCGACGGTCGCCTTGACCGAGTTGCGGATGTAGTTGAGCGGCTGGCTGTACAGGCTCGACACAAGGGTGTCGGCGTCGCCGATCGCGTCAGCGAGGTCGATCATCTCCGAATACGGGTACTGCGTGCCCGTCGTGTAGCCGTCGAGGATCCACACGATGCGACCGTCGACGACCGCGGGGTACGGGTCGTTGTCGATCGTCAGGTACGGGGCGACCTTGTTGACGCGGGTGAGCGGGTCGCGGTCGTAGATGATCTGCGAGTCCGTGTTGATCGCGTCGGAGAACAGGATCTGCTCCGACTGGAACTTCACCGCGAAGATGAGTCGCTTCCAGAACGTGTCGAGCTTCGGCCCGCCGTCGCCCTCGAAGGTCGTCGTGATCGTCCGGGTCGACTCGGCGCCGCCGGCCGGGTAGTCGACCTCGATGGGGGTCGTGCCCTCGGGGGCGCCGACGATCGAGTACTCGGGCGAGGTCTCGCCGAAGTAGACGCGGGGCTCGAACTCGCCGAGCTCGCCGACGGACGGGATGCCGGACTCGAGGAAGAGCGGCTGGCCGTCGGAGGCGCGCTGGTTGCCGTAGGCGCCGACGAGGCCGTAGCCGTGCGTGTAGACGAGCGTGTTGTTGTACCAGGACTGCGAGTCGCCGAGGCCGGCCTGGTTGATCTCGCGAACGGCGAGCACGGTGTCCTGGACGCGGCCGTCGATGACGTACCGGTCGACGTCGAGCTTCGTGGAGAACGAGTAGTACTGCTTGAACTGCTGCAGCTGCTGGAACGCGCGCGGCGCGACGACGGGGTCGAGGATGCGAATGTTCGCGGTCGTCTCGGCGTCTTCGCGAAGCGCCCCCGGCGTCGCGTCGGTCACGGCGCTGTAGGGGATCTCCTCGACACCGTCGACCCCGTAGGCGGTGCGGGTCGCGTCGATCGAGCGCTGGATGTACGCCGCCTCGGTCGTCTTGGCGGAGGGGTCGACCTGGAAGCGCTGGACGATCCAGGGGTAGGCGACGTTGAGCAGGATGCTCATGACGATGAGGGAGGCGAGGCCCACGATCGGCAGGCGCCAGCGGCCGATCGCCGCGGTGATGAATGCGAGCACGGCGACGATGAGCGCGGCGCCCGCGAGGATCGTCTTGCCCGGGATGATGGCGGCGACCTCGGTGTAGCCGGCGCCCGTCGTGAGGAAGCCCATCGACTGGTCGGTGAGCAGCTCGTAGCGCTCGAGCCAGATCGAGCCCGCCTGCAGCAGCATGAAGACGCCGAGCGTGATCGCGAGCTGGACGCGCGCCGAGCGGGAGATGCGGATCTGGCGTCCGACGATGCGGATCGAGCCGTAGAGGAAGACGGTGACGAGCGCCGCGATCCCGCTGAGGACGACGACGGCAATCGCGAACGAGACGAGCCCCCGGTAGAACGGCAGCTCGAAGAAGTAGAACGACAGGTCGAGACCGAACTCGGGATCGGTCTGCCCGAAGGCGGTGCGGTTGAGCCAGAGCGCGACCGTCTCCCACGTGCCCGCGACGGCCGCGCCGCCCGCGACGCCGACGACGGCGGGGATGACGAAGGTCGCGGCGCGGCGCAGCGGGTCGATGACCTCGCGGTAGCGGTCGATCTGCGCGCCGAGCTTCGCGTAGACGGGACGGGTCCGGTAGGCGATGAAGATGCTCAGGAAGACGGGGACGGCGAACGCGACGAAGCCGATCGCGAACATCGCGATCCGCGCGAGCCACTGGGTCGACAGCACGCCGACGTAGCCGGTCTGGTCGAACCACAGGAAATCGGTCGCGACGGACGATCCCGCGAAGAACGCGATGATCAGCGCGACGATGACGACGATGGTGATGAGGACTGCCGCACGGAGCGACCGTCGCGGCTTCGTCGTCTCGGCAGGGGCTGCAGACACTGGGGCTCCCGTCGTTTGGTCCGCCGGACACTCTAGCGGGGCGCCCTGGACGTCCTATCCGGCCGCCGCGGTGAGCGTCTCGCAGCTCGGCCAGCCCGAGGTGTCGCCGCCATCGGCGATGAGCCCGAGCACCTCGATGGCGTCGTCGAGGGTCGTGACGGGGAAGACGGTGATCCCGGAGGGCACGTGGCCGACGACCTCGCCGCAGTTCGCGGCCGGCGCGAGGAACCACGTGGATCCGGCGCCGAGCGCGCCGTAGAGCTTCTGCCGGATGCCGCCGATCGGCCCGACCTCACCGGTCGCGCTGATCGTCCCCGTGCCGGCGATCGACTGCCCGCCCGTGAGCGAGCCGGGCGTCAGCCGGTCGATGATGCCGAGCGCGAACATCATGCCGGCGCTCGGCCCGCCGACGTTCTCCAACTGGATCCGCACGTCGACCGGCCAGTCCCAGGAGCTCGCGATGTGGACGCCGAGTCGCAGCGCGCCGTCGCTCTCGGCGGGCGTCACCGCGAGCTCCACGCGCTCGCCCGCACGGTCCACGACGATGCTCGCGGAGCGCTCCGCCCCGTTATCCGCGACGATCTCGCGGAGCTCGTCGACGTCCTCGAGCGCGCGCCCGTTCGCCGACACGATGACGTCGCCAACCTCGACGATGCCCTCGGCGGGACTGCCGGCCTCGACCTCGACGACCCGCATAGTCGGGAGCAGGTCGTAGCCGAGGTGGTCGAGCGCGGCCGCGATCGCGGCGAGCTTCGAGTTCTCCATCTGTGTCGCCTGGCGTTCTGGCACCGAGACGTCGGTCGAGGGCGGGTACACGGCCTCGATCGGCAGGACGGCGCGGGACGGGTCGAAGTACGCCTCGACGACCTGGATCCAGGTCGGCAGATGCAGGGGATCGTTCGCGTTGATCGTGAGCATGTTGAGCACCCCGTCGGTCGCGAACGTCTCCGCGTCGACGATCTCGATCATGGGCGCCTGCGCGTCGCCGATCCTGGTCTCGCCGAGCACGTCGTAGACGGGGCCGGGCCGCTCGATCGCGTACGGCGCCGTCGAGGTCGCGACGATCGCGGCACAGAGACCCGACGCGGCGAGCAGCGTGAGGCCCACGATCTGGGACACGGGCCACCGCGCGTCCGCCCGGGACGAGCGTTCGCCATCAGCGGAGCGCACGATCGCCGAGTGTAGGCGGATTCCCTGGGGGATCCCGGTTGGAGCGCCTAGCGTTGCGTGCATGACCGATCGCGACGAGGAGGAGTTCCGCGAGCTCCTCAGGGCCTTCCTCGAGGGCCGCGGGGACGTCGATCCCGCGCAGCTCGCGAGCGCGGCCGGACTCCCCGACAACCCGGCGCTGCTCGGCCAGCTCATGAGCCAGCTCCAGCGGGCGATGTCGAGCGATGCGGAGGGCGTCAACTGGGGGCTCGCGTCCGACCAGGCCGCCTCGATCGCCGGCGCGGGCACGATCGTGACGCTCCCCGAGGAGCGCGAGGCCTTCGAGCGGGCGCTCCAGATCGCGGAGCTGTGGCTCGAGGAGTCGACCGACTTCGCGCAGGGCGCGAGCACGCCGAAGATCCTGAGCCGACGCGAGTGGGCGCTCGCGACGATCGGCGTGTGGACGCAGTTCGCGGAGCCCGTCGCCGGGTCGATCGCGAACGCGCTGACCTCGGCGCTCCAGGAGGCCGCGCCCGAGGAGATCGAGGGGATGCTGCCGAGCGCCACCCGCATGGTGCGCAACGTCGGAGGCACGCTGTTCGCGATGCAGCTCGGCAACGTCGTGGGCCAGCTCGCGGGCGAGGTGCTCTCCGGCGGCGACATCGGCATCCCGCTGCTCGACGACGGTCAGGCCGCCGTGCTCCCGCAAAATACGATCGACTTCGCACGCTCGCTCGAGCTGCCCCTCGACCAGGTCGAGATCTGGGTCGGGGTGCGCGAGCTCGCCCACGCGAGGCTCTTCCGCCACGCGCGATGGCTGCGCCTCCAGCTGCTCACGGCGATCGGCGACTACTCGCGCGAGATCCGCATCGACACGGACCGGCTGCAGGATCTCGCGGGCGACTTCGACCCCGCGAACCCGGAGGCGCTGCGCGAGGCGCTGCAGAACGGTGCGCTCATCCCGGCGCCGAGCGAGGGACAGCTGCAGGCGCGGACCCGGCTCGAGACGACGCTCGCGCTCGTCGAGGGCTGGGTCGACGTGGTCACGGCGGAGGCGACGCGGCGGCTGCCGGTCGCCGACGCGGTCGCGGAGGCGATCCGCCGTCGCCGAGCCGCTGGCGGGCCCGCCGAGCGAGCGTTGGGCCTCCTCGCGGGGCTCGAGCTTCGGCCGCGTCGCCTGCGCGAGGCGGCGTTCATGTGGCAGGCGATCACGGAGGCGGTCGGTGCGAGCGGGCGCGACGCGCTCTGGTCGCACCCCGACCTCGTGCCGACGGGCGAGGACATCGACGACCCGGCCGCGCTCGTCGCGCGGCTGACCGCCGGCACGCCGGAGCCCGACGCGGTCGACCGCGCGATCGAGGACCTGCTCGGCGATGCGGGTCCCGAGCGGCCGACCGAGGACTAGTCGGTCAGCCCGCGAGCGGCAGCTGCAGGTCGAGCGCGCAGCCGCAGTCGGGGTGCGGGTCGATCATCCGGGCGCGTGGCCGGCCACCCCGCGCGAGCTCCGTCGCGAGTCGCGCGGCCGCGCACAGCGCCTCGGTCCACAGGATCGGGGCGAGGGCGGCGCCGGCCGGCTGCGCCAGGAGCTGCGCGGCGACCGCCGGCCAGGCGGGGTCGGTGTCGCAGCGCCGCAGGTCAGCGCAGCGCAGGCATCCCGTCGCGCCGGGGATGACGAGCGGCCCGATGTCGACCGCGTGGGTGCCGAAGACGACGGCGAAATGGGGCACGCCGTCGCGCACCCAGTCGCGATAGGCGCGCGGGGGCACCACGTGGTCCGCGACCACGACGCCGATCTCGGGGCGCCCGCGCGAGGCGCTCGTGACGAGCCCGAGCGTGCGCGCCGTGCGGGCGATGTCGTCCCGGGCGACGCTGCTGACGCGCAGGGCGATCCGCGCCGGCGCAATCGTGCTGCCGGCGAGCGCCGGTCGGATGCGCCGCAGGAAGGCCCGCGCCTCCTCCGCGGAGCACCCGCCGACCGCCGCGAGCCCCGCCTCCGGGATGCCCGCGCGGAGCGCCGCGAGCATGCGCTCCTCGTGCCGCTCGATCGGGTCGAAGACGACGAGCGCGGGGTCGCCGCCGACCTGGAGCGCGGTCGTGCTGCGCCAGACGACGGGGTGCACGGGATCGATGCGGATGAGCGCCATGGCGCGATCCTCGCGCATCCCCCGACCCCGCGTCGGGAGTTATCCACAGACCCTCGGGCGCGCTGATGCGATCGGGGGCGCGGCCGCTCCCGATGCGGCAGCGCGGCGCGCCCTGACCCCGACTGGCGGTGTGTTCTGCGCAATGCGAGTCTCGCGATTGCGCGCAAGGCACCGCTAGAGGGACAGTTCGGCGAGGAAGCGGCTGGGCGGGCGGCCCGCGGTGCGGGTGAGGCGCAGCCGACGTCGCGCGCGGGTGACGGCGACATACAGGAGGCGTCGCTCCTCGTCGATCTCGGACTCCTGCGTCGCGTAGACGATCGGCAGCAGCCCCTCGGACAGGCCGACGACGTGGACGGAGTCCCACTCGAGACCCTTGGCGGCGTGGATCGTCGAGATCGTGATGGCGCCCGTGACGGGCTCGTCACCGGTCGCCTGACGCTCGAGCAGATCGTCGACGAAGCGGGAGAACGTCATCGGCCCGGCATCGACGGCGAGCCGGTGCAGCGCGTCGAGCGCGGTCCAGCGCTCGAGCCCGGGACCGGGCAGGTCGGGCGCCATCGCGCTCCAGCCGAGGCCCGCAAGGACGCCGCGCGCCGTCACGGCGGCCGGCTCGCTCGGGGATGCGGCCCGCCGGGCGGCGACGAGGTGCACGATCGCCTCGCGCACGTGCGGCTGGTCGAAGAATCGCGCGTCGCCGCGGATACTCACGGGCAGTCGCGCCGCGCGCAGGGCCGCCTCGACGGCGGGGACCTGCGCCCCGAGCCGCACGAGCACGGCGATCCGCTGCGGCTCGATACCGTCGTCGACGTCCCCGCGGACGGCGTCGGCGACCGCGGCCGCCTCGGCGGCCTCGTCCGCGAGGACCGCGAGCTCGGGCGAGGCGGCGAGCGCGCCTTCGGCGCGGGCGACGAGCCGCAGGCCGCCGGGCCGCTCGGCGACGAGCCGGTTCGCGAGGTCGAGGACGGGCTGGGCGCTGCGGTGGCTGTGCTCGAGCCGCACGACTTCGGCACCGGGGAACTCCCGGGCGAAGCCGAGCAGGTACGCGGCGCTCGCGCCCGCGAACGAGTAGATCGTCTGGTTCGCGTCGCCGACGACGCACAGGTCGCGGCGCTCGCCGAGCCACAGCCGCAGCAGCCGGTGCTGGATGGGCGAGACGTCCTGGTACTCGTCGACGACGAAGGTCCGGTAGCGCTCGCGCACCTCGCGCGCGATCATCGGCTCGGATGCGATCATCCCCGCGGTCGCGAGGAGCACGTCCTCGAGGTCCATCTGCCGCCGCTCGTCCTTGAGGTCCTCGTACGCGCGCTGCACCGCGGCGACCTGGCCGATCGTGACGCCCGCGACACTGCGGCCCGAGTCGGCCCACTGCTCGATCGACAGGTCGCTGACCTTGCGCCATTCGATCTCGGCGGCGAGGTCGCGCAGCGTCGCGGTGTCGACCCGCACCCCCGTCTCCTGCGCGGCGTCGGCGATGACCCGAGTCTTCGACTCGACGATGCGCGGCGCTCCCCCGCCGACGACCTGCGGCCAGAAGTAGCTGAGCTGCGCGAGGGCCGCGGAGTGGAACGTGCGCGCCTGCACCTCACCCGCACCGAGCGCCCGGAGTCGCTGGCGCAGCTCCCCCGCGGCGCGCGTCGTGAAGGTGAGCGCCATCGTGCGCGGCCCCGCGAAGCGGCCGGTCGCGATCCCGTAGGCGATCCGGTGAGTGATCGTGCGGGTCTTGCCGGTCCCGGCGCCGGCGAGGATGCACACGGGCCCGACGAGCGCTTCGGCGGCGACGCGCTGCTCGGGGTCGAGGGCGGCGAGGATCTCCTCCGCGGAGTGCAGCCCCCGCTCAGGCGTCAAGCGGGCTCCCGTACCAGCGCTCGATGATCGCGCGCGCGATGGAGGTGCGCATCGGCAGGCGGACGTCGCCGAGCGAGGCCGCGAGCTCGTCCCTCGTGAACCAGCGCAGGTCGATGATCTCGACGCCGTCGGGACGGGGCGTCGGGTCCTCGCCGGGTGCGAGCCGCGCCGTGAACCCCACCATGAGCGAGGCGGGGAACGGCCATGGCTGGCTCCCGACGTAGACGGGGTCGACGACGCGCAGGCCAGACTCCTCCTCGATCTCCCGCACGACGGCGGCCTCGAGCGACTCGCCCGGGTCGACGAAGCCGGCGAGCAGCGAATACCGGTTCGACTCCCACATCGCGTTCGATCCGAGCAGGATGCGGTCGTGCTCGTCGATCACCGCGACGATGATCGCGGGGTCGGTGCGCGGGAAGACCTGGTCGCCCCCGACGGGGTCGCGGCGCACCCAGCCGCCGAGCTCGGTCACGGTCGCCTCGCCCGTCTTCGGGGAGAACGCGTGCGACTCGTGCCAGTTGAGGATCGCGAGCGCCTGGGTGAAGAGGCCCGCGTCGCGGGCGGCGAGCTGCTCGCCGACCTGTCGCAGGCCCACCCAGTCGGCCTCCGCGAGGTGCGCGGCGTCCTCGAGCTGCGCGGCGACGATCGCGGTGCCCGCGGGCGCGTCGGGCGCGTCCTCGAGGGTGCGACCGAGGTAGACGGAGACGGCGGGGCGGGTGAGTGCACCCGGCTCGAGGAACGACAGCCGGTCCGGCGCCGCGAGCAGCGCCTGGCCGGCGAGGATCGGAAGGATGCGGGTCGCAGGGTCGGCCCACAGCTCCTCGAGCAGTCCTTCGCGCTCGCGCGCGGCATGGTCGCGGTCGATGGCAGAACGCGAGAGCGGGAGTTCGGCGGGAGCGGGCTGTTCGTTCGACATTGGCTGGGACCCCCGGATCGGGCGGCGTGGCTGAGCAGGGGCGGCGCGGGTGCGACCTACCCTGTCGCCATGGCTCGTTCAGCGTTCACTCTAGCCGCGCTCGCCTCCGCTGCGGTGCCCGGCCTCGAGGTGAGCCGCGCGCACGCGCTGCCCGACCCGGATTACGACGCCGCGGTGCTCGGCGGGGCGGACGGCCGCGAGTGGCTCATCCGCGTCCCGCGCACAAAGTCGGCAGACCGTCGTCTGCGCGCCGAGCTCGCCGCGCTGCGGGCGCTCACCCACGGCGCCCGCGCCCGACTCCCCTTCGCCGTCACGACGCTCGCGGGCGGGGAGAAGCTCGGCCACACCTTCGCCGCGGTGACGGAGCACTTCCCGGGCGTCGCGATCGCGACCTCGCAGATCCCAATCGAACCGGACGGACTCGGCTTCCGGATCGGGCTCGCGATCGGCGCGGTGCACATGCTGCCGCAGACGGTCGCGGCCGATGCGGGTCTGCCGATGAGCGGGCCGGCGGAGTCGCGGCGCGCGGCGATCGGCGTCCTCGATCGGGCGAGCGCGACGGGCCTGCTCCCGATCGCGGTCGAGAGCCGCTGGCAGCACGCGATCGGCGACCCGGACCTCTGGCAGTTCCAGGCTCGTGTCGTCGGCGGCTTCGAGTCGTCGTCGTTCATCGCGAGCGGCGACGAGGTGGTCTCGGTGCAGGGCTGGCACGGACTCGCGGTGAGCGACCCGGCGAATGACCTGAAGTGGGCGATCCAGACGGAGCGCGTCGCGGACGCGGTCTTCGCGGGCTACTGGTCGGCGGCGGGCACGGCGGACCGGCGGCTGCGGCATCGCGCCGCGCTGCTGTCGGAGCTGGACCTGGGGCGCTGGCTGCTGCACGGGGTGGAGTCGAGCGACACGGAGATCGTCGACGACGCGGTCGAGATGCTCACGAACCTCGCGGAGCGGGTCAACGGCGACATGTCGGCCCGCATCGACAATCCGACCGCGCCGGTGCTGACGGTCACCGAGGTCGAGGACTTGCTCGAGCAGGCCCGCCAGGCGGTCTAGCGACCCGCTCGGGGGCGCTCAGTTCACCTGGGCGCGGTCAGCCCGCTCGGCTCAGGTTCGGGGTGCCCCCTCGGGCTCGTTCTGCCCCTCAGGTCCGTTCGGCTCGCTCGAGCGCCCGCTGCCATTCGAGCTCGAGCTCGGCGCGGGTGCGGGTGTGCGCCGGGATGTAGTTCCGCCGCTCGGGGTCGTCGATCGCGACGAAGACGGCGCGCGCGCCGATCCGCTTCAGGGGCGTGCCGGTCTGCTCCGACCACGCGATCCGGTAGAGGTCGAGCTGGTAGTCGAAGGCGGCGAGCTCCTCGGCCGACTCGGGGCGTCGCCCCGTCTTCCAGTCCACGATCTCGACTCGCCCGTCGAGCTCGAAGACGGCGTCGATCTTGCACGGCACGACCCGGCCGGCGAACGGGAGCTCGATCGCCCGCTCGACGTCGATGGGCCGTAGGCCCGCCCAGGGGGTCGCTAGGAAGTTCGCCTGGCACCGCGCCAGCCGCTCGAGCGCTGCGGGGTCGAGGCCCGCGGTGCCGTCCTGCGCGTCGTCGTCCCACCGCACGCCGCTCAGGAGCGACTCGGGCATGCTCGTGCGGTACCGGTGCTCGACCCAGGCGTGGAAGACCGTGCCGATCCGGCTCTCGCGCCGCGGCTGCTCGGGCATGGGTCGGCGCAGCCGCTCGATGACGCCCGCCGCGTCGTCGATCCAATGCTTGAACCCGGACGCCGCGATGCGCCCCGGGACGATCACGTCGGCTGCGGCTGCGTCGGCCTGCTCGCCGAGCAGGAGTTCCAGGTCGCGCGCCCAGGCTGCCGTCGCGAGAAGGTCCGACAGCGCCGGCTCCCCCGACGCCACGAGGCTCCGGAAGGTCTCGACGGCGGCCGCGGCGAGCTCGACCCTGGGCCGCCTGGTGCCGAGCGGGTCGCGCGGCCACACCTGCTGCTCGGCCGCCGTGTCGCGCGGGTCGGTCTCGAAGCGCGACGCGTCGGGCAGGGGCTCGACCAGCAGTCCCGCGTCGGCGAGCTCCCGCAGGTAGCCGCTCGGCGGTCGGGGCGTCTTCTGTCCGCCCCACCAGGAGCCGCTCAGCAGCAGGTCTCGCTTCGTGCGGGTGATCGCGACGTACGCGAGCCGCCGGTACTCGGCTCGATGGTCGGCCTTGAGCGCCTCCTGGTAGTCGCCGAGCCGCCGCAGGTAGTCGACGCGGCTCTCGGAGCCCTCCCAGTCCAGGTGCGGAATGTGGCGGCGGTCGCCGCGCAGCTGGGACGGCAGCCGCCCGTAGCCGACCCAGCCGGTGCCGACCGCGGGCTCGTCGGGCATCTCGTCGTAGACGAGGCGCGGTAGCGCGACGAGGTCCCACTCGAGTCCCTTGGCGCCGTGGATCGTGATGAGTTGGACGACCCCGGGCTCGCGCGGCGCATCGTCGAGGGCCATCTCGCGGTCGTCCTCCTGCACCCGATCGATCCAGTCGAGGAGGGATCGGAGCGTCGCCTCATCGTCGACCCGCGTGAAGGCCTCGACCTGCTGCCGGAATGCCCGGAGGTTGGCTGCGGCGCCCCAGCGCGCGTCGTTCGCGCCGGCCTCGATGTCGAGCCTCAGGCTCTCTTCGACGTGCCGGACGAGTTCGGGCAGCGGTAGCCCGAGTCGGTGACGCAGTCGCCGCAGCTGCGCGCCGGCCGCCCGCAGGCGCTCGATCCCCGCCTCGGTGAAGTCGGCGAGCCTGCCATGTCCTCGCGGGGCGTCGACGAGGAAGTCGAGCGCCTCGACGATCGAGCTCGACTCGGAGGGGACCGCCGATGCGCGCAGCCGGGCGAGGAGCTCCTCGTCGAGTGGCTGCTGGGCGTGGTCGCGCGCGGCGAGCCACCGGGCGAGCCGCTCGAGCTCGGCGAGATCGCGCAGCCCGATGCGCCAGCGTGCGCCGGCGAGCAGCCGGATGAGCTCGGAGCCCGCCTCGGGGTCGACGAGCAACCGCAGGCAGGCGACGAGGTCGGTGACCTCCGGCGTCGACAGCAGACCGCCGCCGCCGAGGATGTGGCTGCGCAGTCCCCGCTCGCGCAGCGCCCGCTGGAAGCGCACCATGTGCTTCCTGGCGCGGAAGATGATGGCGGCGGTCGGCTGCTCGGCCGCGCGCTCGTCGCCGAGCCGCTCGGCCATCCAGTCGGCGACGGCGACGGCCTCCTCGTCGACGGTCTCGGTGTAGCGCAGGTCGATCGCGCCGATGGGGGCATCGGGCTTGGGTTCGAGCTCGGGCACCGCGACGGGCGAGGACTCCCGCAGCGGGCGGGAGAGCTCGTTGGCCGCGTCGAGGACGCGCGCGGGATTGCGGCGCGAGACCGCGAGCACGTACGGCGGCGCCTCCGAGCCGAACGTCTCGCCGAACTCGGCGAGGTTCGCCGCGCTCGCCCCGCGCCAGCCGTAGATCGACTGGTTGGGGTCGCCGACCGCCATGACGTCCCCGCCGCGGAAGACGGTCGCGAGCAGCCGCGTCTGGACGACCGAGGTGTCCTGGTACTCGTCCAGGATGACGTGACGGTGGCGCTCGCGCAGCTCGTCGACGACCTCGGGGCGAGCCCGGCAGATCTCGACGGCGGCGGCGACCTGGTCGCTGAACTCGATGAGCCCGCGGCGACGCTTCGCCGCGCGGTAGTGCTCGACGAGTGGGACGAGGATCTCGAGCGCCGAGACCGCCTCCACGTGGCGGTCCACGTCGGCATACGCGCCGGTCCCGCCGGGCGGCAGAGCCGCGAGGACGCTCGTGAAGCGCGCCGCGGCGGCGACGACCTCCCCCGGGTCGGCGAGGTTGTCCGTGATCGCATTGCTCAGCTCGACGACCGTCAAGGCGATCTGTCCAGCGCGCCGTCGAAGCCGGATGAGCTCGGACCCGCCGTGCTCGGCGACGACCCGCCGCGCGAGGCGCCACGCCGCTGCATCCCCGATGACTTCGGCATCCGGCTCGCGCCCGATCGCGAGCGCGTGCTCGCGATAGAGGGCGGCGGCCCAGGCGTTGTAGGTCGAGACGACCGGGAGATCGACGTCGGCCATTGCACCCTCGAGCGTCGCCGCACCGCGGATGCGATCCGTGAATCGGCCCATCCGTTCGGCGAGCTCGCCCGCCGCCTTCCGGGTGAACGTCAGGCCGAGGATCTCGCCCGCCGGCACGCCGCCCGCGACGAGCCAGGCGGCGCGCAGCGACATCGTCTCGGTCTTGCCCGCCCCTGCCCCCGCGACGACCAGGGCCGGTCGGTCGGTCGGCGCCGTGATGATCGCGCGCTGCCGATCCCCCGGCACGTAGGCGAGGCCCAGGCGCTCGGCGAACTCCTCGATCGTGTGGTCGGCGCTCATTCGCTCACCGCCTCGACGATGTGGATCGCGCACGGTCCGTACGAATACCGGTCGGTGCAGTGCGTCGCGACGCTCGCGATGAAGGTCGTCCCGCCCATGATGTCGGCCGCCTCGCGGATGCGTCCGCGCCACTCCTCGAGCTGCGCGTCGTCGAGGGGCGGCTGTCGCGGGGAGTCGACGGGGCCCGAGCGCTTCTTCGGCTCCCGACCGAGGACGACGAGACGCGCGCCGCCGTTCGCGAGCGCCGCCGTCAGCTCCCCGACCTCGCCGCGCAGCCCGCCCGCGACGAGCGCGACCTGATAGGCGGCGAGCTGGGCGTGGTCGGCGACGGACGCGTCCGATCCGTGGCGCGCCTCCTTGCCGGTCTTGAAATCGACGATCACCGCCGTGCCGCCCGCCATGCGCTCGATGCGGTCGATCTTGCCCCGGAGGACGGCGCGGTCGATCGGCACCTCGAACTCCGCCTCCCGTGCGATGGTGTCGCCGCCCGCAGCATGCAGCCCGGCCTGGTAGGCGACGAGCCGGCTCGCGAGCTCCCGCGCGCGGAGCCGATCGGCCTCCGCCTCCCATGCCGAGTCGTAGGGCAGCCCGGCGAGCGCGTGCTCGATCTCGGGGAGCACATCCTCGACGGACTCGCGATCGATGCGCTCCGCGACAGCGTGCACGATCGTGCCGACGCTCGCCGCGAAGCTGCCGCTGCGGCCGCCGAGCTGCTCGACCGCCCAATGCAATTGGCAGGTCCCGATCGTCTCGAGCCGGGACGGTGAGACGGGGACGTCCTCCTCGGGGTCGCGCAGCGGCGCCTGGGTCGTGACCGCCGGGATGCCGTACCAGGAGTGCGGGTCCGCCCCGGGCACGCCCGCCTCCGCGAGGCGCGCGAGGCCGGCCGCGGCCGCGCGGTCGGCGCCCTCCGATCTCGCGAGCTCGCGACGCAGCCGCGCGGTCAGCCCTCGCAGCGTGAGCGGCTCGAGTCCGGCCGACTCGACGTCCTCGATCACGGGCTCTCGATGCGTGACCGTCGACGTCGAGCCCTCGCTGGCGGCATCGCGCCACGGCGCGATCCGGCGCAGGAAGGGCGACGGCGAGACGTCGGCGCCGAGGATCCCGACCGCGATCAGCCGGTCGCGCGCGCGACCGAGCACCGAGGCGAGCATCCGGAGTTCGTCGTCCATCAGCTCCTTCCGCCGCGTCGCCGCATCGGTGACGGGCGTCGAGTCCTCGACGAGCTCTGCATGGCGCAGGAGCGACCCGCGCGGCCGCGGGTTCGGCCAGACGCCGTCCTCCAGATCGACGACGACGACGGTGTCGAACTCGCGTCCGAGCAGCGCCGCCGGCGTCCCCACGAGCACCGCGTCGACCGGCCCGCGCCGCGCGAGCGAGTCGTCGGGCAGCCGCGCGCCGAGCCTCCGGGCGACGAACGACGCGACGGAAGCATCGGGCGTGCGCTCGACGAATCGCTTCGCGGCGTCGAAGAGGGACAGCACCTCATCGAGCTGTTCATCGGCCCACGACGCCTCCATGCCGCTGCCCCGCGCGGCCTCGCCCCACTCCCGCGCGAGGCCGGAGCGGGACCACGCCTCCCAGAGCGCCTCCTCGATGCTCGCCGAGTCGGCGATCCGCCGCTCAAGCGCCTGCAGCAATTCGGCGACCCGTCGGGCCTCGCGTGCCGGCCCGAAGTCGAGGACGTCCAGGGCCGCCGGGACGCGCAGTCCCTCGACGAGCAGCTCGCGGCCCGATTCGTCGCGATCCGCCTTGAGCGCCTCGGCGCGCAGGCCCGTGCGCAGCCGGCGCAGCGCGACCGGGTCGAGTCGCCCGACGCAGGAGCTCAGGAGCTCCTCGGCACGATCCGCGTCGAGGACCTCGATCCCCGTCGCGAGGGCGAGCGCGAGCAGCAGGCCGTGGGTCGCGTAGTCGGAGCCCCCGCGCGCCGTCTCGCCTCCGACCTGCGTCGGGACGTGCATCCCCCGCAGCTCGCGGGCCAGCCGTGCCGCCGAACCCGCGGTGCGCAGTGCGACCGCCATCGCGCCGAACGCCACCCCGTCCCGAGCGTGCCGCTCGCGCAGCCGCCTCGCCACGAACGCGGCCTGCTCGTGGGCGCCCGGCACCCGGACCGCCTCGATCTCGCCGTCGTCCGGACGGGCGAGCACCTGCCGGCGCCCGCCGAACCCCTTGGCGGGCTCGCTCATCCCGCTCAGCACGCGCGCCTGCACGCCCCGGATCGCCACGCCGTGACGATGGGCGGTCGCGAGGACGAGTCGCTCGGGCGCGCGCCCCACCGCGGCCCAGAGGCCATCGGCGGCGGTGAACCCCGCCGGCACCGCACCGCGGAAGGTCTGCGTCGCGAGATCCGGGTCGCCGAACGCGATGATCCGGGTCCCCCGTCGACCGAGCGCCCCGAGGAGGCGCAGCGCGCCGAAGCCGAGCTCCTGCGCGTCATCGACGACGACGAGGCGCAGCGCGGGGGCCGCCGGGTCGCCCTCGGCCACGAGGTCGGCGGCGCGGCGCAGCACGTAGTTGGAGTCGAGCGGCTCGTACCCCGCGTGCTCCGCCTGGATGCGCTCGGCGACGCGCGGCCAGAACCGCGCGACGGCGCTCCACTCGGGACGGCCCCGCGCAGCGCCGAGCTCGCCGAGGCGGCGTGCGGAGATGCCGCGCTCGACGGCGCGCGCGATGAGCTCCCGCACCTCGGCCCGGAACGCCGGGAGCTGCCGCACCTCACGTCCGAGGCCCGAGCCCGACCAGGCGCCGTCTGCGTCCGCGGCGATCTCCTCCTCGATCAGATCGCGGATGACCCGATCGTGGTCGGCACCGCTCACGTAGACCGGCGGCGGGGCGTCGAGCCGGACCGCCGCGGCGGCGACGATCGAGTGCGCGAGCGAGGCGGCCGTGCGGGCGAGCGGCCCGGGGGTCGCGACGCCGAGCCGCGCGGCGAGCCAATCGCGCAGCCCCGCCGCGGACCTACGGGTCGCCCCGAGCACGAGCGCGTCCCCCGGCGACCATCCCCGCGCGAAGACCCGATCGGCGATGAGCTCGACGATCGTCGTCGACTTGCCCGTCCCGGCGCCGCCGAGCACGACCGCGTCCGCGTCGTCGGCGAGCGCCGTGACGACCGACTGCTCCGGGTCCAGGTCCACGTGCTCACGCTAGCGGCGGCCCCCGACATGCTCCGCCCGGAGCGAACGCCGCGTGCGCGGCCCATCGCGGCCAGTACGCTGAAGCCGTGGAAGTACGCATCGGGATCACCAACGTCGGACGCGAGATCAGCCTCGAGTCGTCGCAGACCGCCGCCGAGGTCGAGCGCGTGCTCGACGAGGCGATCACGGCGAACGCGCCGTTCGTCACCCTCGCCGACGACAAGGGCAAGCGCTTCCTGATCCCGACGGCCGGCATCGCCTACGTCGAGCTCGGCGCGGAGGAATCGCGCCGAGTCGGCTTCGTCGCCTAGACCGCGACGCACCCGGACCAGCGGCAGGCAGCACCATGCAGATCCTCTACGCGATCGCGATCGGCGCCGTCATCGGCGTCATCGTGCGCTACACGATCCCCGGACGGCGCAGCCACGGGATGGCGCTCGTCCCCGGTGCGGCCGCCGCCGCGACCGCCGCGGCTTGGGCGATCCTCGCCTGGCTGGGCTGGGACTGGTCGGTCGGCTGGATCTGGGTCATCAGCCTCGGCGCGGCCCTCGCCGTCGCGCTCGTCCTCGCACTCGTGACGCCCGGCGCCCGCCAGCGCGCCGACGCCGCGTTCTTCGACCGCGCCAAGCGCGCCTGAGCGACCGGGCCGGACTCAGGCGCTGAGCCCGAGCGCGTCCATCCGACGCGTGTGCTGCGCGATCAGCTCGCTGAACGCCGGCTCGACGCGCTGCTCCTCGCGGTCGTCGCCGCGCCCCAGATTCAGCGCATCGCGGGCGACCAGCAGCGCGTCCCCGAGGATGCGCCGGCCCCACAGCGCGAGCCGCGGCGGGAGGCGCGGGTCCTCGCCCATCGCCTCCGACAGCAGCGCCACGAACGCCGAGTCCGCGGGACGCGCGCGGTAGGCGCTGCGCACCCGCTCCGCGAGGTCGGCCGGCAGCCCGTCGGCGAGCGCCGCGAACAGGTCGTCAAGGAAGCCGCCCGCGAGATGGCAGGTCAGCGTCGTCTCGATCCAGTCGTTGCCCTGCGTGAGCCGCTGGAAACGGTCCACGACGGCCCGATGGCGTTCCATCGCGTCGCCCGCGTCGACGCCGCGCGCCGTCAGCTCCTCGACCATCGCGGAATGCCGGGCGAGCGACGCCGCGGTCGCCGCGGCGAGCACCGCCTTCGCCCGCGTCGTCGGCGCGAGCGTGACCGCGTGCGACAGGTCCTCGAAGACCGTCAGCTGCACGTAGGCCGCGCGCGCGAGGAACTCCTCGGGCGAGGGGGTGAACTCGTGCAGGTCGATGCGCGCGGCGGGCGACTGCTCCTCCCGCGAGCGGATCCTCGGCGCACTCGCAGACCTGCGACGGCGCCAGAACCACTCGACCACGGGGAGCAAGCGTAGTCGAGGCGGGCGCGAGACGACCCGGTTCATTCCGCTGGTAGAATGGACCGGTCCCCGACAGAACGGGGTCAGGCGCCCGGAGTCAGGATGAGGGCGCATCGCACCGCCCGCCGCTGGTCGTCCGCATTCGCAGAGATGGCGCGGCAGGCCGATCCGACAGGCACCGAAGACACCGTGACGTTCGCAGCACTCGATATCGACCAGGACATCGCCGAGGCACTCGCCGGCAAGGGCATCACCGAGCCCTTCCCGATCCAGGCGCAGACCATCCCTCTCGGCCTCACCGGCCAGGACATCATCGGCCAGGCCAAGACGGGCACGGGCAAGACCCTCGGCTTCGGCCTCCCGCTCATCCAGCGGCTCGGCACCGACCCCGCGCCGGGCGTCAAGGCGCTCGTCGTCGTCCCGACCCGCGAGCTGTGCATCCAGGTCGCCGAGGACCTCGAGCTCGCCGCATCCAACCGGCCGACCAAGGTCACCGCGATCTACGGCGGCAAGGCCTACGAGGAGCAGATCGAGGCGCTCCAGGACGGCGCGCAGATCGTCGTCGCGACCCCGGGCCGGCTCATCGACCTCAATCAGCAGCGACTGCTGGACCTCAGCCACGTCGAGACGATCGTCCTCGACGAGGCCGACAAGATGCTCGACCTCGGCTTCCTGCCCGACATCGAGAAGATCTTCGCCAAGGTCCCCGAGGTGCGGCACACGATGCTGTTCTCCGCGACCATGCCGGGCCCGATCGTCGCACTCGCGCGGCGCTTCATGAACCGCCCGATCCACATCCGCGCGACCGACCCCGACGAGGGCAAGACGCAGGCGAACATCAAGCACGTCATCTACCGCGCCCACTCCCTCGACAAGGACGAGGTCATCGGCCGCATCCTGCAGGCCGAGGGCCGGGGCAAGACCGTCGTCTTCACCCGCACGAAGCGCGCCGCCGCGAAGCTCGTCGAGGAGCTCAACGACCGCGGCTTCCCCGCCGTCGCCGTCCACGGCGACCTGAGCCAGGAGCAGCGCGAGCGCGCGATGGCCGCCTTCCGGGCGGGCAAGAAGGAGATCCTCATCGCGACCGACGTCGCGGCGCGCGGCATCGACGTCGAGGACGTGACGCACGTCATCAATCACACCGTCCCCGACGACCCCGACAACTACCTGCACCGCGTCGGCCGCACGGGCCGTGCCGGCAAGACCGGCGTCGCCGTGACGTTCGTCGACTGGGACGACCTGCACAAGTGGCGGCTCATCGACAAGGGGCTCGAGATGGGCGTCGGCGAGCCCGTCGAGACGTACTCCAGCTCCCCGCACCTCTACGCCGACCTCAGCATCCCCGAGGGCACGAAGGGCCGGCTCCCCGGCGCCCACGCCCCCGCCGTGCGCGAAGGCGGACGCCCGCCGCGCGCCGAGGGCTCGCGCCAGCGCTCACGCGGCGGTCAGGGCGGCGGTCAGGCGGCAGAACGCCGTGAGGGCGGCGCCGACGGCGGCCGCGACAAGTCGCACTCCCGCCCCTCCGGGCGCCAGTCGCGCTCCGAGCCGCACATCCAGCAGCACGAGTCGGGCGAGGGCGCGCCGGCGAAGCGCCGCCGTCGCCGTCGTCGTAGCGGCGGCAACAGCGGCGAGGGCTCCGGGCAGCCGGCGCCCGAGACGCCCGCGGCCTGATCCTCGGCCCCGCGGCGCGGTCTCCTACAGCTCGACGCCGAGCCGGCGAACGAGGTCGCGCTCGATCTCGATGAGGTCGGTGTCCAGCTGCGTCCGCGGGCGCGGCTTGTCGATGCGCACCTCGGTCGCGATGCGGCCGTGATCCAGCAGCAGCACGCGGTCGGCGAGCCGGACCGCCTCCCCCACGTCATGCGTGACGAGGACGACGGAGGGGCGGTGGCGCTCCCACAGGTCGATCACGAGCGACTGCATCTCCAAGCGGGTGAGCGCGTCGAGTGCGCCGAACGGCTCATCGAGGAGCAACAGGTCGGGCTCGCGGACAAGTGCGCGGGCGAGCGACGCGCGCTGCGCCTCGCCACCGGAGAGGGTGCCGGGCCATGCGTCGGCGCGGTGCTCGAGCTTGACCTCGCGGAGCGCCTGCCTGGCGACAGCATCGCGTTCTGCCCGTGACCCCGCCCCCCGCAGTCCGAAGAGGACGTTGTCCTTGACCTTGTCCCAGGGCAGGAGGCGGGCCTCCTGGAAGCCGAGCGAAGCCGTGCCGGTGACGGTGATCTCCCCCGACGTCGGCGAGTCGAGTCCCGCGATGAGCCGCAGCAGCGTCGACTTGCCGCTGCCGCTGTGCCCGATCAGGACGACGAACTCGCCCGCATCGACCTCGAGATCGAGGTCGTGCAGCACCGGCTTGCCGCCGAAGGCCTGGGTCACGCCGCGCGCGACGACCCTCGGCTGCAGCCCGACGTCGGAGGAGATCACCACGGGACTACCGCGTCACCACGAAGGCGTCGGAGAAGTCCGGGATCTCGGTGAGCAGCCCGTAGCGCAGCAGGTCCTCGCCGTGCTGCGTGAACAGGTCGATCTGCTCCTGGCCGATCGGCTGGAAGTCGTGCGTCGGCCACGTCGCGATGACCTCGAGGACGTCGTCGCCCGCACCGAGCTGCTTGTAGAAGTCGAGCACGAGCTGCGGGTCCGCCGCGGTCTGGGCCGAGACCTCGCCGAGCGCCGCGATGAGCGCCTCGACCGCCTCCGGGTGCGCCTCGTAGAACGCGCGCGTCACGAAGTGGAAGACGACGTTGAGGCTGTCGAGCTCGACGCCGTCCGCGACGACGACCGCGCCCGGCTGCAGCTGCGCCGTCGCGAAGTACTGGTCCCAGATCGCGATCGCGTCGACCGCGCCCGCCTGGAACGCCGCGATGCCGTCCGCCGGCGGCAGGAACTCGAGCGTGACCTCGCTCGGGTCGATGCCCGCCTTGTCGAGGGCGCGCAGCGCCAGGTAGTGGCCCGTGCCGCCCTGGTTCACCGCGATCGAGTGGCCCCGGAGGTCCTCGATCGACGTGATCCCCGACGCCTCGCTCGCGACGATGCCGGAGGAGACCCCGGAGGAGCCGCCGTCGATGCCGATCGCGAGGAAGTCGCCGCCCGCCGCGAGGCCCGTGAAGAAGTTCGTGCCGCCGCCCGAGGACACGTCGATCTCACCCGCGTTGACCGCCTCGAGGGCGGGGACGAACGCCGGGAAGCCGGTCGACCAGACGACCGCGGCCGCGCCGTCCGGCAGCTCGGTCGCGAGGCCCAGGTCCTTCGAGATGGTGAGGGTGCTGTAGCTGTTGAGCTGGCCGATGCGGACGGTCGGCGCCTCGGCGGCGGGGGCGCCGCTCGGCTCGGTGGTCGCGGCGGGCGCCGCCGCGGTGCACGCGCTGAGCGCGAGGGCCGCGGCGGCGGCGAGCGCCGCGACCGCACCGGTCTTGGTGCGCAGTGACATGGGTGTGATCTCTCTCTTGGGTGTGATGCAGTGGAAGCTTCAGCCGCGGATCGTCGAACGCCAGCGCAGCAGGACCGCCTCGAGCCAGCGGACGATGAGGTCCGTCAGCACGCCGAGCAGGGCGTACACGACGATGCAGACGATGACGACGTCGGTCTGCGAGTACTGGCGGGCGGTCGTCATGAGCGCGCCGATGCCGCTCGAGGCGGCGACCGTCTCCGCGACGATGAGCGCGATCCAGCCGATCCCGAGCCCGAAGCGCAAGCCCGTGAGGATCTGCGGGAGCGCACCCGGGAAGAGCACGCGGCGCCAGATCGTCCACGCGCGGCGGTCGTACACGTACGCGACCTCGATGAGCTTGCGGTCGACGCTGCGGATGCCCGAATACGTGTTGATGTAGAGCGGGACGGCGACGCCGACCGTGACGAGCATGATCTTCGGCAGCTCGCCGATCCCGAACCACAGGATGAACAGCGGCGTGAGCGCCGTGAACGGCAGCGCCCGCACCACCTGCATGGGCCGGTCCACGATGTCCTCGCCGAGGCGCCAGTAGCCCGCGATGAAGCCGAGCAGCACGCCCGAGGCGACGCCGAACAGGATGCCGAGGCCCGCGCGCGGCACGCTCGCCGCGATCGAGTCCGCGAGACGGCCGTCGACGATGAGCTCGCCCGCCGCCGTGATCACCGCGCTCGGCCCCGGGAGGATGCGCTCGTTGAGCCAGCCGAGGCTGTCGGCGATCTGCCACACGACGACGATCGCCACGAGCGACAGCCACGGGCGCAGGCCCAGCCAGAAGCGGCGGCCCGCACCGCCGCGGCGCTCGGAGCGCCCGGCCGGACGCGCCTGCTCGCGCGCGGGGCCCGCGTTCTGCTCGCCCGTCTCCGGGACCGCCTCAGCCACCGACATTCGCCGTCTCCCGGGTCGGCCGCGGCGCACTCGCGGGCCGGTCGAGCCCGAGGTGCGCGCGGAAGGTCGAGGTGTCGTACGACTTGCGGGCGAGGCCGCGCCGCTGGAGCTCCGGCACGACCTGGTCGACGAAGACATCGAACGGCTGGCGCTGGAACGGCGGGAAGAACTTGACGCCGTCGAAGGCCTCCGCCTCGTAGCCCTCCTGGATCCAGTCGGCGATGCGGCGACGATCGCCGACGACGACCGGGAAGTGGTTCTTGTTGACGAGGAAGCGGAAGAGGTCGAGGAACGTGACCTCGGTCGACCCGTAGGCCTCGAAGACCTCGCGCAGGTTGACGTTGATGCCGCTCGCGCCGATCGCCTGGTGCCGGTTCGTCTCGAAGGCGAACGAGCCGTCGCGCTCCACGACGTCGAGGCCGAGCACGTCGACGATGCGGCCGTGGGGCGTGACCTGCTCCGCCGGGACGCCGAGCGTCTTGGCGATGAGCTGCGGACCGAAGTCCTCCACGACGGCCGCCTCGACCTCGCGGAACACCCGCCGCGCCTCCTGCGTCGTCTCGCCGGGATAGAAGACGGTGCCGACGACGATCTTCAGCGCGTCGGCGTCGCGCCCGAACTCCCGCGCCTTCGCCCGGTTGCGGGCGCGGTAGTCCTGATTCCAGGCGAAGGAGACGAAGGGCGAGAAGCGCACGTCGGCGAAGCGGCCCGCGAAGTCGAAGGACTCCGGTGACGTGCCCGCGGTCGCGAGCGGGATGCGGCCCTGCGGCGGCCGGGGTGCGTTGAGCGGGCCCTCGATCTGGAAGTACTCGCCATCGAAATCGATCGGGTGCGCGGCCTCGTCGTTGATGAGCCGGCCGCCCTCGCGGTCGTCGAGGAACCAGTCGTCGTCCCAGGAGTCCTCGAGACGGTTGAACGCCTCGGCGAACTCGGTCGCGCGGGCGTACTTGTCGGCCGGCTCGGGGTGCCCACCGAGGCTGAAGTTGCGGTAGGAGGGGTCGTTGCCGACGCCCGTGACGAGGTTGAGGCCGAATCGGCCCTCGCTGAGGTGGTCGATCGACGCGGCGATCTGCGCGATGTGGAACGGCTCGAGGAAGACGGTGTTGATCGTCGCCATGAGGCCGATGTGCCGCGTGTGGGAGGCGAGGAACGCGGCGGTCGCGAAGCCGTTGATCTGGAACGCCCGGCGCACGACGGAGCCGGGCTGCGAGCTGTCGCTGAAGTAGGAGTTGCCGAGGAAGAAGTAGTCGAAGATGCCGCGCTCCGCCGTGCGCGCCGCGTCGACGAGCAGTCCCGGCTTGAAGATCCCGCCGTTGTACGCCGCACGGGTGCGCCAGCCGCTCGCGGTGGAGCCGGTCGGCCAGTACGTGACGGCGAGGATGAGGTGGTCGCGGGACATGGTCGTCCCATTCAAGGCGGCGGTCGTCAGAACGCGACATTGGTTACGAAATGTGAGTCACGGCGGCGTAACGGGACGTCATACCGCGAGGCCCGAGGCGGGCGCCCCGCGCGGGTCCAAGTAGCCTGGCGCCCATGGCCAGCGCACCGTTCATCACGCCCTCGGAGCTCGCCGTGATCGACCCGGACCGGCTCGTGCTGCTCGATGTGCGGCACGCCTACCCGGCCGGCGGGCAGCCGGAGGCATACGCGGAGGGGCACATCCCTGGCGCGCGCTACGTCGAGCTGCGTGCGGAGCTCGCGGGGCCGAAGAGTCCGACGGGGGCGCGCAATCCGCTCCCGGAGCCCGCGGCGATCGAAGCGTCGCTGCGCGGCTGGGGCGTCACCGACGCCTCGCGCGTCGTCGTCTACGCGGATGCCGACGCGCCGTCGGCGGGTCGCGCCTGGTGGGTGCTGACGTGGGCTGGCGTCGAGGACGTGCGCATTCTCGAGGGCGGCTGGCAGGCGTGGGTCGCGGATGGGCGCCGCCTCACCGCCGAGGTCTCGCGACCTGCGACCCCGGGCGACTTCGTCGTGCGCCCGGGTCGGCTGCGTGACATCGGGCCCGACGATGCGGTCGCGCTCGCCGCCGAGGGGCGGCTCGTCGACGCGCGGGGCGCGGAGTACTTCGACCTCGACCCCGAGAACCGGGCGACGGGCCACATCCCCGGCGCCGTGAGCGTCCCGTACGACGAGTTTTTCGCCGCGGACGGCTCGATCCGCACCGCCGAGGAACTCCGCGCGCGCTTCGCCGCGGCGGGGATCGATCTCGCGCAGCCGGTCGGGATCTACTGCGGCGGCGGCGTCGCGGCGGCGTTCGAGGCGAGCGTGCTCGCCGGGCTCGGCGTCGAGACGTCGTTGTACGTCGGCTCCTGGTCGGAATGGTCCTCGGATCCCGCGAGGCCGCGCGCGTGAGCGGGGTCACCCGGATCGAGGGCGAGCACGCGGGTCTCGGCTACGACCTGCTCCTGCCCGAGCGGCGCTTCGGCCGCGAGCTCTTCGTGCATCTGCACGGCGGCGGCTGGCGCGCGGGCGACCGTCGGATGGGCGTCGTGCCGGAGGCCCTCGCGGAGCGCGGACTCGCGGTGCTCGCGGCGGACTACACGCTGACGACGCAGGCGCCGTACCCGCGCAACCTCCACGACGTGTTCGAGATCCTCCGGCTCGTGCGCGACCGCGCCGCCGAATGGGACGTCGACCCCGAGCGGGTGTTCATCGGCGGTGCCTCGTCCGGGGCGCACCTCACGGCGCTCGCGACGACGAAGGGCCTCGCGGAGGGCCTGCTGCCGCTGCGGCCCGCGGGCGTCATCGGCTGGTACGGCCCGCTCGACCCCGTGTCGCGCTACCTCAAGCTGCGCTACCAGCCGGAGCACCGCCCCGGCACCTTCTGGGCGGGCGGTGCCGACCGGCCGCGCGACGCGAAGGACCTGTTCCGCCAGTTCATCGGCACGTCGGACTTCACGACGGTGACGCTCGCGGCGGCGCTCGACGCCGACCCGCGCTATCACCTCGACCGGATCGACGCCGCCGAGCTCCCGCCGTTCCTGCTCTTCGTCGGCACGCACGACTCCGATGAGCTGCTGTACGCGCAGCGCACGTGGCACGCGGCGCTTCGCGACGTCGGCGCGAGTGCGGAGCTCCTCGTCGTGGAGGGCGCCGACCACGGCGACGACGACTTCGCGACGCCGGCGACACTCGGCGCCGCCCTCGGATTCGTCCGAGCCCACTAGGACCCGGAGTTCTGCGGGCAGCCGCTCGATCTGCGGGGGCTCGGGGCGAGGATCCCCGCAGAACGACCGATTCTCCGCAGAACTCCCCGCGAAAGCCGGCCTAGGTGCGGGGCGACCAGCCGAGCGCCGGGCCGATGCGCTCCGCGAAGGTGCGCAGGATCGTCCGGTAGTCCTCAGCGTCGAAGGAGAACGGCAGCTCGAAGATGAACTCATCGGCCAACTGGTAGGCCGGGTCGGCCTTCAGCCGCGCGACGATCTCCTCGCTCGTGCCGAAGAAGTCCCGCTGGATGAGCCGCCGGTGCTCGCCCGGCTGGAGCGTGCGGGGCGTCCGCGCCTCCACGTAGGCGGCAAAGCGCTCGGCCTGCTCGGTCGTCGCGTCGTCGATCGGGACGACGACCGCGCCCTTGCCGACGATCGCGTGCTGCCCTCGCGGATGGTGCGCGCGGAACCGCTCGATCTGCCGGCGCTGCGCCTCCGAGAAGTCGTCGGTGTCCTCGCCCGTCGTGATGTTGGACACGAGGAACTTGAGGCCCGCCCGGCCGGCCCACTCGGCGGAGCGCAGCGAGCCGCCGCCGTACCAGACTCGCTCGGCGAGCCCCGGGCTGTGCGGCTCGACCCGGTCTGAGAACTCCTCGATGCCGACCGTGCGCTCCTGGTCGTCGACCTGGACGCCGCGGAGGAGCTCGAGCATGCGCTCCACGCGGGCGTACGACATGTCGCGCTCGCGCCAGTCGGCGCCGAGGATCTCGTCGACGACTCGTTCGTCGATCATGGGGTGACCGACGCTGACACCCGGCTGGAGGCGACCGCCCGAGAGCAGGTCGGCGACGGAGAGGTCCTCCGCGAGCCGTAGCGGCGAGTCGTACACGGTCGGGATGACGGCGGTGCCGAGGCCGATCCGGCGCGTGCGCTGCGCCGCCGCGGCGAGGAACACGGGCGCCGACGGGATGCCGTACTGGATGTGCCGGGTGCGCACCCAGCCGGTGTCGAAGCCGAGCGCCTCGCCGTACTCGAAGAGGCGCAGCGCGTCCTCGAGCCCCTCGGCGGGCGCATCGCGGCGGAACGGCACGATGTGCAGGAAGCCGAGCCTCGCGAGCGGGCGCGTCACGACGACGCCTCCGGCGTGAGGTCCTCGATGCGGATCCGGAAGGCGTGCAGGTCGAGGACCTTCTCACCGCCCTCCCACAGGCCGTCGCGCTCGGGGTCGCGCTCGAATCCGAGCTTGCGATAGAGCGCGTGGGCGCCGACCATCTCGGGCTGGCTCTTCATCACGACACCGGCGAGACCGCGTTCTGCCGCGACCGCGACGACGTGCCGCACGAGCGCCTCGCCGATGCCGCGGCGTCGCGCCGCGGGGCTCGTCGCGAGCAGTCGGAAGCCGAGCTCGTCGGGGCGCGCGTCGGCGACGACCTCCTCGCCGCCCGGCCGCGGGATCGTGACGCTGCCGAGCAGCTCGCCGGTCGCGGCATCGCGCGCGACGAGGACGTCGTAGGCCTGAGAACGCCATTCGGCCCGATAGAACGGATCGTCGCCGTGGTCCCGGGGCCCGTAGTCGTGGGCGTAGGCCGCCGTCACGACCGCATCGTCGGTCGCGAACTCCTCCGGTCGGATCCGGCCGATCTCGATGTCCGTCGCCCCGCTCATGCGCCGTACTTGTCGGCGATGGCGCCGAAGTCGTTGGCGCGCAGCCACTCGCCGCTGTACTCGCGGGTGAGGTAGTCGCGCCCGCTGTCGGCGGAGAACACGACGATGACGTCGCCCTCGCGGGCGGCCTTCGCCTTGTCGATGGCGACGAGGAGGCTGAGGATCGAGGACACGCCGAGCAGTAGTCCTTCGGTGCGGGCGACGTGCCAGCCGAAGTCGATGACGTCCGCCTGGGGCCGCGTCTCGATGGCGTCGAGGACGGAGATGTCGATGTTCGCCGGCCAGTCGTGCTCGAGCGCCTCCCAGCCGGGCTCGCGGCGGAAGACGGGCAGGATGTTGGTCCCCTGTGCGATGGGCGGGAACAGCGTCGCGGTGACCTCGACGGCGGGCTTGCGCTCCTTGAGGTAGCGGCCGGTGCCGGTCACGGTGCCGCCCGTCATGGCGGCCGCGATGAAGTGCGTGACCCGTCCCCCGGTCTGCGCCCAGATCTCGGGCCCGGTGGAGGCCACATGGGCCTCCGGGTTGTACGGGATGGTGGCCTGCCGGGACCACCAGTGGCTCGGGTCCTCGTCCTCGTAGCGCTGCGCGACGGCCTCCCAGTGCTCGGGCGCGTCGCGCGGGACGTCGCCGCGTCCGGGGATGAAGTCGGCGCCGAGCAGCTCCAGGACGCGGCGCTTCTCGGCGGTGAGCACGGGCGCCGCGACGAGCGTGACGGGGTGGCCGGTCACGAGGCCCGCGATCGCGAGGCCGATGACCGTGTTGCCCATCCCGAAGTCGACGATGCGCTGGCCGGGCTTCAGCTCACCGGAGGCGATCGCCTCGCGGACGATGTTGATCCCGATCCGGTCCTTGGACGAGCCGCCGAGGTTGTACTGGTCGAGCTTGATCCAGATCTCGGCCTTCGACTCGGGCGCGAGGCGGTTGATCCGCACGAGCGGGGTGTTGCCGACGAGGTCGAGCGCGTCGTCGTACACCTGGGCGCGGGCGGCGTCCGGGAACCCGTCCGGCAGTCCCGCATCGGACTGGGTGTCGGGCATGATCGGACCTCCTGGCGCTCGGACCGGTCCACTCTAGGCACGCCCCGCCCCGGGCCTACGGATCGGGGCGGTAGGAATGCGTAACGTTCCGCGGCGCGGTCCGGCTAGTTGTATTGCCGCGCCCGCTCCAGCAGGCGCGCGAACTCGACCGGGTCCGTGGTGTGCTCGCCGAGCCGATTCGGCTTGCCCGCGCCGTGATAGTCCGACGAGCCCGTCACGACGAGGTCGTGCTCGCGCGCCCACCCCTGCCAGCGGGGAAGCCGGTCGGGGGCGTTGTCCCGATGATGCAGCTCGAGGCCGCCAAGACCCGCCGCCACGAGGTCGCGGATCCGAGCGTCGTCAAAGAGCGTCGACGGCCCGCGCGCGCCGGGGTGCGCGATGACCGGCACCCCGCCGGCGGCCGCGATGAGCTCGACGCCCGTGACCGGCAGCGGCGCCTTATGCGGCTGGTAGTAGCCGCCGCGCCAGTTCAGGATCGTCTGGAACGCGGCCGTGCGGTCCGGCACGATGCCCTTCGACACGAGGGCGTCGGCGATGTGCGGGCGGCCGACCGTCGCCCCCGGCGTCGTGTGGGCGAGGACATCGGCCCAGCTCAAGTCGTAGTCGCGACCGATCCGCCCCACCATCGACTCGGCGCGGCCGTAGCGCTCCTCGCGGATGCGCGCCATCTCGGCGACGAGGTCGGCGTTCTCGGGGTCCACGAGGTAGCCGAGGATGTGCACGCTCGCATACTCGAGCTGCGTCGACAGCTCGATGCCCGGCACGACGCTCAAGCCAGTGCCCTCCGCCGCCGCGAGCGCCTCGGCCCAGCCCGCCGTTGAATCGTGGTCCGTCAGCGCGACCGTCCCGAGGCCCGCCTCGAGCGCCGAGGCGACGAGCTCCGCAGGCGACTGCGTCCCGTCCGAGACGCTGCTGTGCGTGTGGAGATCGATCGGACGATCCCGAACCGCGCCCTCCACCATCGTGTCAGCCTATTCCGCTACTCTCGCGTGGTCATGCTCGGCAGAATCCTCGGCTCGATCGTCGTCGTCCTCGTCGCGGCCGCGCTCGGGATCCTCGCGTGGCCGCAGCTCGTCGGCCTCGAGCAGACCTCCGGCATCGCGCAGGTCGTCGCGATGCGCGGCGCCGCCGCCGCGGTCGCATTCATCGCGACCCTGCTCCTGACGCTGCTCGCGCTGCTGTGGCGCCGGGCGCGCGGATTCTTCGCCGCCCTCGCGATCGTCACGCTCGCGTTCGTCATCGCCAACGTCGCCGTGATCGCCGCCCGCGGCGCCGTGAGCACCGGCACGCCCACCCCCGGCCCCGGGGCGATCACCGTCCTGACCTGGAACACGCTCGGCGAGACGCCGTCGACCGAGACCGTCGCCGACCTCATCGAGGACACCGGCGCCGACGTCGTATCGCTGCCCGAGACCACGGCAGACCGCGCGAGCGAGCTCGTCGCCGAGCTCGCGGCCCGCGGCATCGCGATGCAGCCCTTCACGTTCGCCTACGACACCATCGCGAAGTCCAACTCCACGACCCTCCTCATCAGCCACGAGCTCGGCCCCTACACCGCCGACACCACCGCGACGACGACGAGCAACCGGCCGAGCCTGGTCGCGACGCCCGCGAGCGGGATCGGCCCGATCCTCGCCGCGGTGCACACGACCGCGCCGACGACGCGCGACCCCAGCGACTGGCAGACCGACCTGCGCTGGCTCGCCGACCTCTGCGCGGAGCCCGACCTCATCGTCGCGGGCGATCTCAACTCGACCGTCGACCACTGGGCCGGCCTCGCGCACGCCGACGGCGCCCACATCGGGGGCTGCACCGACGCCGCCGTGCAGGTGGGGGCCGCGGGCATCGGGACCTGGCCGACCGCGATCCCCGCGCTCCTCGGGGCGCCCATCGATCACGTGCTGACCGGGTCCGCGTGGACCGCGACGGGCGTGCGCATCATCGAATCCGAGGACGGTTCCGGCAGCGACCACCGCCCCGTCCTCGCGCAGCTCGTCCCCGCCGAGCGCTGAGGCGAGCCGCCGTGACGACCTCCCAGCGGGCGCCCGAGCGCACCGATCGTCCGTGGGGACGCGGCGACTGGGGCTTCTACACCGCGATCGCGGCCGCATCCCTCGCACTCGCGCTCATCGCGCTCAAGGTCTGGTACGCCGACTGGGGCGTCCCTTGGGCCATCACAGGCGACGCCATCCCCGTCGCGGCGCACTTCAAGACCGCGCTCGAGACCGGCTGGTACGAGCACCAGCCGCTCCTCGGCGCGCCGTTCGGACAGACCTACCACGACTTCCCGACCGCCGAGACGACGAACTTCCTGATGGCGGTCATCCTCGGGCAGCTCTTCGGTGACTGGGCCGTCGCGATGAACGTCTACTTCGTGCTCGGCTTCCCGCTCGCCGCCGCCGCCGCCGCATGGTTCCTGCGCGTCGCCGGCGCCTCGCGGCTCACCGCGTTCCCGACTGCGGTGCTCTACGCGATCCTCCCCTTCCACTTCGTGCAGGGCGAGGCGCACCTGTTCGTCTCCTCCTACTACGTCGTGCCGCTCGGCCTCGTGCTCGCGCTTCGCGCCGCCCGCGGCGAGACGCTGTGGCGGTGGCGTCAAGGCACCACCCACCCAGTCGGGCGGTGGTTCGGCCGGGGCATGCAGACCGCGGTCATCGCGATCGTCGTCGGCTCGACCGACACCTACTTCGCCGTCTTCGTCCTCATCATGCTCGCGACCGGCGGCATCGTCTCGGCGCTCCGTGACCGGTCGTGGCTGCGCACCGAGGGCCACCTGCTCGCGGCCGTCATGATCGTCGCCGTCATGGGCCTCAACATGCTCGACGACCTCATCCACGTCTGGCAGGAGGGCTCGAATCCGGAAGGCTTCCTGCGCTCGCCCGAGCACTCCGAGTACTTCGCGTTCAAGCTCGTGCAGCTGCTGCTGCCGTGGTCCGGCCACCAGATCCCCGCGTTCGCGCAGCTCCGGGCGAACTATGACGGGGCCTACCCGCTCGTCTCCGAGCAGCCGGCCCTCGGCCTGATCCCCGCGCTCGGCTTCGTCTTCCTCATCGGCCTCCTCGTCTACCGCGCGGTCACGATGCGCCGGCGCGGCCTCGGGGACCGGGGGCGCACCCTGACGCTGCTCGCGCTGCTGACGTTCATCGCGTTCTGCTTCGGCATGGTTGGCGGACTCGGTTCCTTCCTGTCGCTGTTCACCGACGTGCTGCGCAGCTGGAACCGGATCATCGTCGTCATCGCGCTCTTCAGTCTCGCCGCGGTCGCGCTCATCATCGACGCCGCGATCGAGCGCTGGGAGCGGCGCGCCCGGCCCGCTCGCCTCGACCGCGGTCTCGTCGCGGGGCTCACCGTCGCGGGCCTCCTCGTCGTCGGCGCGATCGACCAGACCCCCGCGACACAGGATTACGAGCGGCAGAACGCGATCTTCCGCGGCTACGACGCCTACTTCGGCTCGATCGAGGCCTCGCTCGCACCGGGCGACTGGGTCGTGCAGCTGCCGTACCAGCCGTTCCCCGAGGCGCACATGCCGACGGGGTCGAACACGAACGACGTGCTCATCCCCTACCTGCACACCGAGTCGATCGCGTGGAGCGGCGGCGGCATCAAGGGGCGGCCCGCCTCCGACTGGACGGGCGAGCTCGAGTTCTTCCCCGACGCGCAGATCCCGGCCGTCGCGGCCGCTGCGGGCGCCTCGGGGCTGCTGCTCGACATCGAGGCGACCACCGAGGCACGGCTGGCGGACTGGCCCGACGCGTTCACCGCGATGCTCGGCGAGCCGCGGGAGAGCCGAGACGGGCGCTACCTCTACTGGTCGCTCGACGCGGTGAGCCCCGCCGAGATCGCGGCGGTGACCCCCGAGGAGCTCGCCGAGCTGCTGCAGGGACGAGAATGGTCGGCATGAGCGAGCAGAACGCGAGCACCGCGGCCGCTGATGCGCCGCGCGCGACCCAGAACCGGTCGACGACCCCGAAGAGCGACGTCTTCGCCGCGTACATCGGATCCGACTGGGCCGAGCGGCCGAGCGTGGCACCCGAGCGCCGCGCCGTCGCGGACTTCGCCGCCGCGCGTCGTGCGCGGCTGTCCGCGCTGCACCCGGGCCGGCGCCTCGTGATCCCCGCGAGCCCGCCGCGCGTGCGCTCCAACGACACCGACTACCCGTACCGTGCGCACTCCGCCTTCGCGCACCTCACGGGCTGGGGTGCGGACACCGTGCCCGGCAGCGTGCTCGTGCTCGAGCCCGCTGGGATGGGCCATGTCGCGACCGTGCACCTGCGCGAGGCCGCGGGCCGGGACTCCGACGAGTTCTACGCGAACTCCGACATCGGCGAGTTCTGGGTCGGCGCGCGGCCATCGCTCGCCGACGTCGCGACCGAGCTCGGCCTCGCGACCGGCTCGCTCCGCGACTTCCTGGAGTCGGGGCTCGACGGGCTCGACTGGGCCGTGCCCACCCTCGTGATCCGCGACGCGGACCCCGTGCTGACGACCCGCATCGACGCCCTCCGCGGCCCGCTCGCCGAGCACACCGAGGAGCGCACGCCAGATGAGCCGCGCACCGAGCGAGCGCAGCGAGTCGAAGGGGCCACCGACGCCGACCTCGCCCGCGACGCCTCGGAGCTCCGCCTCGTCAAGGACGCCTACGAGATCGAGCAGATGCGGCTCGCGATCGCCGCGACGAAGTCCGGCTTCGACGACGTCATCGCCGACCTCGAGCACGTCATCGCCCACCCGCGCGGCGAACGCGTCGTCGAGGGCACCTTCAACCGCCGCGCCCGTATGGACGGCAACACGGTCGGCTACGACACGATCGCCGCCTCCGGCCCGCACGCCTGCATCCTGCACTGGACCCGCAACGACGGTCCCGTCATCCCGGGCGACCTCATCCTCATCGACGCCGGCGTCGAGCTGGAGAGCTACTACACGGCCGACATCACCCGCACGCTCCCGGTCTCGGGCGCCTTCACCGAGGTGCAGCGCAGGGTCTACGACGCGGTCCTGGAGGCTGCCGACGCCGCGTTCTCCATCGTGCGACCCGGGATCCGCTTCCGCGACGTCCACGCCGAGGCGATGAAGGTCATCGCGGCGAAGACCGCCGAGTGGGGGCTGCTCCCGGTCCCCGCCGAGACGGCACTCGAGCCCGAGCACCAGGAGCACCGCCGCTACATGGTGCACGGCACGAGCCACCACCTCGGCATCGACGTGCACGACTGCGCGGCCGCCCGGCGCGAGATGTATCTCGACGGGATCGTCGAGGCGGGCATGGTGTTCACGATCGAGCCGGGGCTGTATTTCCAGCCGGACGACCTATCCGTGCCCGAGGGGTACCGCGGCATCGGCGTGCGGATCGAGGACGACATCCTGGTGACGGCCGACGGCGCGGAGCGGCTCTCGGCGGGGATCCCCCGCACCGCCGCCGAGGTCGAGGCCTGGCTCGCGCGCTGAGTGCCGTGGCGGTCCACCGCCGCGCGCCGACCCCGGTATGGCGCGCTCAAGTGGGCGCAGATGGTCCCCGCACGACGGTCAGCCAGGCAGTTTGCGTCCACCTCACTGCTGGGCGAGGCAGCGGCGGCGGACCCGTCAGTCGTTCGTGAGCGCGACCTGGGCCTTGGCGGCGAGCTCGCTCGGCACGATGACCTGGTAGTTCGACGCGATCACCTGCTGCGTCGAGGCGAAGTCGCGGCGGCGGCGCGTGAACGCGTACATGACGAGGCCGAGGACGACCCCGACGCCGGCCGTGATGAGGAACACCGCGGCGATGAGGCGCAGGCCGCCCGCGCCCTCCGGGTTGAACAGCGTCAGCAGCAGCGCGAAGAACAACCCGATGAACGCGCCGTTCGCGGCGCCCGACAGTGCCGCCTTGCCCCAGGAGAGCTTGCCCGTGACGCGCTCGACCGTCTTGAGGTCGTTGCCGACGATCGAGATCTGGCTCACGTCGAACTCGGCCTTCGCGAGCCGATCGACGATCGCCTGCGCCTCGGGGTAGGTCTCATAGGTGCCGATCACGTCCCCGCGGGGCAGCGAGACGCCCGCCGCACGACTGGCATAGGGGGCGCTCACCCCGCCATTCTGACACGCGCCGCTCGGGGCACGCGGGTAGGGTTTCAGGCGTGAGCACGAACCGCGTCTTCGCCGCGCGTGTCGCCGGCTGCGCGGTCTTCGACCCGGGTGGCGACCGCGTCGGTCGCGTGCGCGACGTCGTCGTCGTGCGCCGGGCGACGGCGAGCCCGCGGGTCGTCGGACTCGTCGTGGAGGTGCCGGGCCGGCGCCGCGTGTTCCTGTCGATCGGACGCGTCACCTCGATCTCGACGGGACAGGTCATCGTCACGGGGCTCATCAACCTCCGGCGCTTCGAGCAGCGGCCCGAGGAGATCCGGATCATCGCCGAGATGCTCGGCCGCCGCGTGCACCTGCAGCCGGAGGGCGATGAGGCGCGGATCGAGGACATCGCGATCGGGCAGACCCCCGTCGGCGACTGGGAGGTCACCCAGATCTTCGTGCGGAAGCCGCGGACCGGGGGCGGACCGTTCTCCTTCGGGAAGGGGCCGACCGCGTTCGCCTCCTGGTCGGACATCCGGGAGAGTGACGAGCGGCCCGGCGAGGACCAGGACGCCGAGCACCTCGTCGAGTCGATCAACGAGCTGCTCCCCGCGGATGCGGCGAACCTGTTGCTCGACCTGCCCGAGAAGCGCCTCGTCGAGGTCGCGCGCCAACTGCCGAATGAGCGACTCGCCGACCTCATCGAGGAGATGGGCGAGGAGGACCAGGCCGACCTCATCGAGGCGCTCGGCGACGACCGCGCCGCCGACGTCCTCGACGAGATGCAGCCCGACGACGCCGCCGACCTCATCGCGAGCCTCCCGGCCGCGCGCGGCGAGGCGCTGCTGGAGCTCATGGAGCCCGAGGAGGCGGAGGACGTCCGCTTCCTGCTCGCCTACGAGTTCGACACGGCGGGCGGCCTCATGAGCCCCGAGCCGATCATCGTGTCGGCCGACGCGACCGTCGCGGAGGGGCTCGCGCTCATCCGCCGGCACGAGCTCGCGCCCGCGATGGCCTCAGCCGTGTTCGTCACCCTGCCGCCCTACGAGCCGCCGACCGGGCGGTTCCTCGGCGCGGTGCACTTCCAGCGGATGCTGCGCTATCCCCCGCACGAGCGCCTCGGCGCGCTCGTCGACCCCGTGCTCGAGCCACTCAATGCGACCGCGAGCCTGCAGGAGGTCGCTCGGGCCCTGGCGAGCTACAACCTCGTCTGCCTGCCCGTCGTCGACGACGGACACCGCCTCGTCGGGGTGGTGACCATCGACGATGTCCTCGATCATCTGCTGCCGGACGACTGGCGAAGTACCGACGCCGAACCCGTGATCTCCGCACCAGGGAAGGGGGCAGCCGATGCCGCGCACTGACCGCCGCGCACCCGCGCGGATCGACACGCCCAAGGGCATCCGCTCGCAGCGGGCCGTCGCCCCGAGCCGCGACCGCTTCGGCCACTTCACCGAGTCGATCGCCCGGTGGATGGGCACGCCCTGGTTCATCTTCGGCCTGACCGTCTTCGTGCTCATCTGGATGCTCTGGAACACCGGGGCCCCGGAGGGCTGGCGCTTCGATTCCGCGGCGATCGGCTTCACGGCGCTGACGCTCATCCTGTCGCTGCAGGCCTCCTACGCGGCGCCGCTCATCCTGCTCGCGCAGAACCGTCAGGACGATCGCGACCGCGTCGCGATGGAGCAGGACCGTCAGCGCTCGGAGCGCAACCTCGAGGACACCGAGTACCTCGCGCGCGAGATCGTGGCGCTGCGCCTCGGCTTGGAGGACATCGCGACGAAGGACTTCGTGCGTCAGGAGCTGCGCGCGATGCTCGCGGAGCTCGAGCAGCAGCGTGAGGCGGCAGCCGGGGTCGCCCCGGCGGGCGCGGAGCCCTCCCCGCTCCCCGAGCGAACCGAACCCTCCCCGCTCCCCGAGCGATCCGAGCCCTCCCCGCTCCCCGAGCGAGCGAAGCGAGTCGAAGGGGCGTGACCCACCCCGAGCTCCGCGGTGCCGTCGGTGCCGTCATCGACCCCGAGCTGCGCCGCAGCCTCGGCGAGCTGGGGATGATCCGCCGAGCGGATCTGGAGGCCGGGACCGCGCGCATCGGTCTCGCGCTGACGATCGCAGGCTGTCCCGCCGCAGATCGGATCGAACGCGATATCCGCGCCGCCGCGGCGTCGGTGGACGGCGTCGTCGCGGTCGAGGTCGAGGTCGGGACGATGTCGCCCGAGGAGCGCAAGGCGCTCATCGAACGGGTGCGCGGGAACCGCGAGAACCGCTTCGGTCCTGGGACGCTGACCCGCGTCATCGCGGTCGGCAGCGGGAAGGGCGGCGTCGGGAAGTCGACGATCGCCGCGAACCTCGCCGTCGCGTTCTCCCGCCGCGGCCTCAAGGTCGGGATCATGGATCTCGACGTCCACGGCTTCTCGGTCCCGGGCCTGCTCGGGATCGCGGGCGCGCGGCCGAATCGGGTGGACGCGCTCGTCATGCCGCCGGAGGCATACGGGATTCCCGCGATCTCGATCGGGATGTTCGTCGAGGGCGACGAGCCGGTCTCGTGGCGCGGTCCGATGCTGCACCGGACGATCGAACAGTTCCTGTCGGACGTGTGGTTCGGGGAGCTCGATCTGCTCGTCGTGGATCTGCCGCCGGGCACGGGCGATGCGGCGATCTCGTTCGGCCAGCTCGTGCCGAACGCGGAGTTCCTGCTCGTGACGACGCCGCAGCCGGCGGCGTCGGAGGTCGCGGTGCGCGCGGGCCTGCTCGCGCGCCGACTCGGTCAGCGTCTGCTCGGCGTCGTGGAGAACATGTCGGGGCTGACGCAGCCGGACGGCACGATCTTGGAGCTGTTCGGCAGCGGCGGCGGCGCGGCGACGGCGGAGCGCCTGTCGACCGATCAGAACGCGGTCGAGGTGCTCGCGCAGATCCCGCTGTCGATCGCGCTGCGAGCGGGCGGCGACTCGGGGACGCCGATCGCGCTGCTGGAGCCGCGCGACGCGGCGGCGACGGCGATTCGCGAGCTCGCGGATGCGATCATCGCGGCGGGCCCGTCGCGTGCCGGACGCTCGCTGATCTAGGCCTCGGCGAGTTCAGCGACGAGTGCGGCCCGGGCGAGGGCTCGTCGGCTCAGTGCTGGTGGCGGCGGCCGTAGCCGTCGCGCACGGTGACGACGAGGGCGGCGGCGATCCCCGCGACGGCGATGATGCCGAGGATGGAGAGGAGGATGGTCATGTATCGATTCTCGGATGTAAAACTATGGAGTGCCAGTTCATCTTCCTGAACTGACTATTAAGCTGTCCTACATGGATGTGCGCCGACTCGAGTTGCTCCGCGAGCTGGCCGAGCGCGGGTCCGTGACCGCCGTCGCCGAGGCGACCCACCGGACGCCGTCGGCCGTCTCGCAGCAGCTCAAGCAGCTGCAGCGCGAAGCGGGCGTCCCGCTCACGGAGCGCGACGGCCGCGGGATCGCGCTCACCGCCGCCGGCCGGGCGCTCGCCCGCACCGCCGCCGACGTGGCGACGGCCATCGAGCGGGCGGAGGCGCTGTGGGACGACTACCTCGGCGCGCCGCGCGGCGAGGTCAGCGTCCTCGTCTTCCAGACGGCGGGCACGATGCTCGCCCCGGGCATGCTGCAGTCGGTCGCGGCGCACCCCGGGCTCAGCGTCGTGTGCACGGATGCGAGCTTCGAGACGGTCGACTACGCGAGCCTGACGCCCGACTACGACATCGTGCTGACCGACTCGGAGGGCATCCGCGCGAACTGGGAGGAGCGCCAGCTCCACGTCATCCCGCTCATGCGCGAGCCGCTCGACATCGCGTTGTCCGTCGATCACCGGCTCGCGGGTCGCAGCAGCCTGTCCCCCGCGGACCTCGTCGGCGAGGACTGGATCGGGGTGCCCGAGGGCCAGCCCTTCGACGTGTTGCTGCGCCAGATCGAGGCGGTCAACGGCACGCCCGCGCACATCGTGCAGCGCTTCCAGGACAACGGCATCGTCGAGGCGATGGTCGCCGCGGGCCTCGGCATCGCGATCCTCCCGCGCTTCACGACCCCGACGCAGGACACGGGGATCGTGATGCGCCCGCTCAAGGGCGTGCGGGCGACGCGCGTCATCAGCGCGCTCATGCGTCCGGACCGGGCAGAACGCCAGAGCGTGCGTCTCGTGGTCGACGCGCTTCGCCGGGAGGGCTCGCGGGTGCAGGCCGAGCAGGCGGGACATCCGGGGGCGAGGACGCGCGCGGCGGCCGCCGAGCGCTGAGCGCCGGGTCCCGCGTGGTGCTGCCGGCGCTTCAGGTGGCCTCGGCGTCGAACGGCGCGGCAGCGCTGTCGCGCTGCGCCGCCTCGCGCTGCTCGCGAAGTCGCCGTTGGCGCTGCGCGTAGGCGGACTCGCGGGCCGACGCCTGCGGCGGCTCGGTCAGGGCCTCGCGGATGATCCGGCGCGGGTCGTACTGGCGCGGGTCGAGCTGCTTCCAGTCGATGTCGTCGAACTCGGGGCCCATCTCCTCGCGCATGCGCTCACGGGCTCCCCCGAGGTAGTCTCGCGCCCGCCGCGCCCACTCGCCGAGCCGCCTCGTGTACGCGGGAATGCGATCGGGTCCGATGAGCAGCAGCGCCAGCACTGCGATGAGCAGCAGCTTGTCGAATGTCAGCCCGAACGACACCCGGTCAGGATAGCCGGAGGCGCGGGCTGCTCCCCGTACACTCGGGGCGAGGAGGTGCGATGGCGGGCATGAGCGAGGACCAGCGGTACGTGGAGGACCGCGTCGTCGAACGACCCGAGATCGCCAAGGCCCGGCGCGACTCGCTCGAGATGGGGCTCACCCCCATCACTGCGGCGACGGGCGCGCTCATCGCGCAGATCGCCGCCTCGACGGATGCGAAGCACATCGTGGAGATCGGCACCGGCCTCGGCGTCAGCGCGCTGTGGCTGCTGACGGGTGCCCCGGAGGCGACGCTCACGTCGATCGACGTCGAGGTCGAGCACCAGCAGATCGCGCGGGAGGCACTCGTCGCGGCGGGGGTGCCTGCGGCTCGGACGCGTCTCATCGCCGGGCGCGCGGCCGAGGTGCTGCCGCGCATCAACGACGGCAGCTACGATCTCTGCCTCGTCGACGCCGACGCCGGCTCCGTCATCGAGTACGTCGAGCACGCGCTGCGCATCACCCGCAACGGCGGGACCGTCATCGTCCCGCGCGCGCTCTACAACGGGCGCGTCGCGAACCCTGTCCTGCGCGACGATCTCACGCAGGCGTTCCGCGACCTCACGGAGGTCGTCAGTGCGGCCGAAGAGGTCGTCAGCGCGCTCGTGCCCATCGGGGACGGGCTGCTGCTCATCACCAAGCGGTGATCGCGAGCGGCGGCGTCAGGACTAGGCCTGCACCACCGCGCCGAGCACGTCGTGGAGCTCCTTCGCCTCCGCGTCGTTGACCGACACGACCAATCGACCGCCGCCCTCGAGTGGCACGCGCACGATGATCAGGCGCCCTTCCTTGACGGCCTCCATCGGTCCGTCTCCGGTCCTGGGCTTCATCGCGGCCATCGGCACCCCTTTCGCTAGCGGTGCGAGCTATTATCCCGCATGCCCCCGACACGACGGAAATCGACCTCGTAACCTCCGCCGATCACGGCGGGGTCCAGTCGCCCCTGACCCACGCCCACATCCCCGCGAACCAGAACCACTGGCCGACGACGCCGAGCAGCAGCGCGACCGGCACGATCCACTTCGAGCGGGGTACCGCGAGCGCCGCGAGCGCGGGAGATGCGGGCAGCAGGAGTCGCCAGGTGCTCGACTGCGGGAAGAACACCGCGAGCAGGTACACGATCCAGGCCGCGACCCAGATCCGCAGGTCGACGCCGAGGCGGCGCATCCACGGCGAGCACAGGGCGAGGGCGACGAGCGCGAGGACGACGAGGAGGCCCGCGATGCCGAGCCACGCGGGCCAGCCCCACCACGAGGACCACCACGCCGCGCCCTCGAACCAGGGCGTGAAGGGAAAGAGCTCGCCCTCGCCGAGATAGCCGCGCCGCCACGCGAGCTCGGTCGCGACGTAGGCGTCGACGCGCCCCGTCGCGATGCCCGCGATCGCGGCCCAGCCGAAGCCGCACACGGCGCTCGTGAGCCCCGCGACGATGACCTTGACGACGTCCCCTCGGGGGAAGGGGTCCCTCCCCTTGTGGTGCTGCCACCAGCGCACGCCGAAATGCCCCGCGAGCGCGAGCGCGAACGCGAGCCCCGTCGGCCGGGTGAACGACATGAGCACGATGACCGGCAGCAGCGTCAGGTAGCGCCGGTGCACGAGCTGCAAGAGCGCGATCCCGAGGAGGAAGAGGTGCATCGACTCCGCGTAGCCGACCTGCAGGATCGGCGACACGGGGTTGAAGAGCATGAGCGCGACGCCCGCGAGCGCCCCGCGGTGCGGGAGCCACTCGACGAACAGGCGGTAGTAGACGAACGCGACGCCCGCCGCGAAGGCGAACGACACGAGGACCGCGACGGTCTGGAACGGGAGCGAGCTCAGCCACGAGATCCCGGCGACGAGATACGCATACGCCGGCATGAACGCCCAGGCGTTCTCCGTGACGAGCCCCTCGTCGTTGAGCGGCAGCTCGGACGGGTACCCGTAGACGACGATCCGCAGGTACCACTCGGCATCCCAGTACGACGAGTAGGAGATGAGATCCGGGTGCGCGGGCGCCCAGGGGCTCGCCACCTGGTTCGCGGCATAGATGAGCATGATGGTCGTCGTGACGACCCGGGAGGCGATGAAGACCAGGAGCACCTGGACCCACCACCTCCTCAGGACGCCAACCACGCCCGGAGCCGGCCCTCGCACGTCCTGATCTGCTCGACCGCGACCGCCTCGTCGTCGGTATGCGCGCGCAGCGGATCGCCCGGCCCGTAATTCACGGCGGGAATGCCGAGCTCGCTGAAGCGCGCCACGTCGGTCCAGCCGTACTTCGGCAACGGCGCGCTGCCGACCGCCGCAAGGAACTCGCGGGCGATCGGTGCGTTGAGTCCCGGCCGTGCGCCGGGCGCGAGATCCTCGACGACGACCTCGGCGTCGGGGAACATCGCCCGCACCCGCTCGACCGCCTCCTCGCCGGAGCGAGACGGGGCGAAGCGGTAGTTGACGGTCAGCTCGGCGAGATCGGGGATGACGTTCCCCGCGACGCCGCCACGCATGCCGACCGCGTTGAGCGACTCGCGGTACACAAGCCCGTCGACCTCGACCTCCTCCGGCGCCCAATCCGCGAGGGCCGCGAGCGCGGGCGCGACCGCGTGGATCGCGTTCTGCCCCACCCACGGCCGCGCCGAGTGTGCGCGGACGCCGTGCCAGCGCAGCCCGACGCGCAGCGTGCCGTTGCAGCCGCCCTCGACGACGGCGTTCGTCGGCTCGCCGAGGATCGCGAAGTCGGCGGCGAGCAGGTCGGGGCGGTTGCGCACGAGGCGGCCGAGCCCGTTGCGCGCCGACTCGACCTCCTCCAGGTCGTAGAAGATCCAGGTGACATCCGCGGCCGGCTCCCCGAGCGCCGCGGCGAGCGCGAGCTGGACGGCGACCCCGCCCTTCATGTCGACCGAGCCGCGGGCGACGAGCGTGTCGACGCCGTCGACGATCTCGCGGCGGGACGGCACGTTGTCCGTGATCGGCACCGTGTCGATGTGGCCGGCGATCGCGATGCGACGGTCGCGGCCGAGCATCGTGCGGGCGACGATCGCGTTGCCGTCGCGGTCGAGGCTCAGGTGCGGGAGCTTGCGCAGCGCGACCTCGATCGCGTCCGCGATCTCCGCCTCCTCCCCCGACACGGACGGGATGTCGCAGAGCGCGGCCGCGAGGTCGACGACGTCGGATCCCAGGTCGAGCGCGGCCACCCGGTCAGCCTACCGATCTGCGCTGTTGCGAAACCGGGGCGACTTCGCGTGCGGATCGCACGTGAACCCCGCCATAGACCCGAAAACGGCGTCGGTAGGCTTGAGTCGTGAACCATCGGAGCGCCTGGGGCTATGCACTCGTCACGACCGCGGACGACGGGAGCGTCCTCGACGCCTGGTTCCCCGAGCCCCGGCTCGGCGACATCCCCGCGGGCGTCGACCCGCTCATCGCGCCCGCCGAGTTCGCGAGCCAGGAAGGCGACGACCCCCGTCGCGGCGTGACGATCGCGTTCCAGACCGTCGTCATCGACGACCTCGACGCGCCGCCCGCCTCCGTGGAAGACGTCTACCTGCGCCTCCACCTGCTTAGCCACCTGCTCGTGCAGCCCAACGCGCTCAACCTCGACGGCGTCTTCGGCCTGCTGCCCGTCGTCGCCTGGACGAACGCCGGGCCCGTGCTCCCGCGCGTCGCGACCGCCAGGCGCGCCGAGCTGCAGCGCGCCGGGATCGCGGTGCACAGTCTCGACAAGTTCCCGCGACTCACCGACTACGTCGTGCCCGAGCGCGTGCGCATCGCCGACACGGCCCGCATCCGCCTCGGCGCCCACCTCGCGCCCGGCACCACCGTCATGCACGAGGGCTTCGTCAACTGGAACGCCGGCACCCTCGGCGCCTCCATGGTCGAAGGCCGCATCTCGCAGGGCGTCGTCGTCGGCGACGGCTCCGACATCGGCGGCGGCGCCTCCATCATGGGCACCCTGTCCGGCGGCGGCACGCACCGCATCTCCATCGGCAAGCGCTCCCTCCTCGGCGCGAACTCCGGCATCGGCATCTCGATCGGCGACGACTGCGTCGTCGAAGCGGGCCTCTACGTCACAGCAGGCACCAAGCTCGTGCTCATCGACGGCGACGACCGCCGCGAGATCAAGGCGGCCGAGCTCTCCGGCGCGAGTGGTGTGCTCTACCGTCGCAACTCGCTGACCGGCGCCGTCGAGGCGCTCCCGCGCACCGGCGAGGGCATCGCCCTCAACGCCGCGCTGCACGCCTGAGCCGCCGTGCCCGACGTCGATGCGGTCGTCGTCGGGGCGGGGCCGAACGGCCTCGTCGCGGCGGTCGTGCTCGCCGAGGCGGGACTGCGTGTGGTCGTGCTCGAGGCGGCGTCGCGCGCCGGCGGAGCACTGCGCACCGAGGAGCTGACGCTCCCCGGTTACCGTCACGACGTCGGCGCGACCGTCCTCCCGCTCGCCCTCGCCTCGCCCGCGTTCCGGGCGCTGGGACTCGGCGGCGTCGCGTTCTCGCACCCCGACATCCCGCTCGGCCATGCGCTCGCCCCCGGCCGATCGGTGCTGCTGCACCGCTCGGCCGCCAAAACGGCGAGCGCGCTGGGACGCGACGGACGACGGTGGGAGCGCGTCATGGGCGCGCCCTGGCAGGACATCGCCGTCGCCGCGCTCGACCCGATCGCCGTCCCGCCCCGCTCGGCGCGCGGCCTGCTGCGGCTCGGCGCGCACGGTGCGTGGCCGGCGACGTGGGCGATGCGCGGCGCGTTCCGCGAGGAGCCGGCCCGAGCGCTCTTCGCCGGTCTCGCGGCGCACGCCGCGCTCCCGCTTCGCGCCTGGCTCACGAGCGCCTACGCGATCACGCTCGGCGCCCTCGCGCACGGCGTCGGATGGCCCGTCGTCACCGGCGGCTCCGAGCGCCTCGCGGAGGCGCTCGTCGCGCGCCTCCAAGCCCTCGGCGGCGAGGTGCGGACGGGCCATCGGGTGGGCGCGCTCGCCGAGCTGCCGAGCGCGCGCGTCACACTGCTCGACGTCGGCGCCCGGCAGCTGCGCTCGATCGCCGGCGAGCGGCTGCCCGCTGGCGTCCGGCGCCGGCTCGAGCGCTGGCGCGACGGGCCGGGCGTGTTCAAGCTCGACTGGGCGCTCCACGCGCCGATCCCCTGGGCCGACGCCTCCCTCGCGCGCGCCGGGACGGTGCACGTCGGCGGCACGGCGGCCGACGTCGTCGCGGCCGAGCGCGCGGTCGCCGAGGGCGGGGTCCCGGCGGAGCCGTTCGTGCTGCTCGTCCAACCCACCGTCGCCGACGCGAGCCGCGCGCCCGACGGGCGGCACACCGCCTGGGCTTACTGCCACGTGCCGAACGGGTGGTCCGGTGACGCGACGGAGCTCATCGAGTCGCGGGTCGAGACGCTCGCGCCGGGCTTCCGTGAACGCGTGCTCGCGCGGCACGCCATGGGTCCTGCGGCACTCGAGGCGTGGGACGCGAACCTCGTCGGCGGCGACATCGGCGGCGGCGCGATGGACTGGCGCCAGCTCCTCGGCCGGGCGCGGCTCACCGGGCGGGGGTGGCACCCTTCTACTCGCTCCGCTCGCTCAGGGAGCCGCGGTGATGGCCCGAGCGCCCCCGGCGGGACGCTCTACCTCTGCTCCGCCTCGACCCTGCCGGGCGGCGGCGCGCAGGGCATGGGCGGCTGGCACGCCGCACGAGCCGCACTCGCGCGACTGTGACATCGTCGGCCGACGATCGCGTTCTGCCGGTCAGCGGGTCGCGGGCCAGGGGCGGGCATCGTAGCCCGTGTAGAGCTGCTGGGGGCGGCCGATCTTGGTCTGGGGGTCGGCGATCGCCTCGCGCCAGTGCGCGACCCAGCCGGGCAGCCGGCCGATCGCGAACAGCACCGTGAACATGCGCGTCGGGAAGCCCATCGCCTTGTAGATGACGCCGGTGTAGAAGTCGACGTTGGGGTAGAGCTTGCGCTCGATGAAGTAGTCGTCGTGCAGCGCCGCCTGCTCCAGCTCCTTCGCGATGTCGAGCAGCGGGTCGCTGATGCCGAGATCGGCGAGGACCTCGTCAGCGGACTCCTTGACGAGCTTCGCGCGCGGGTCGTAGTTCTTGTAGACGCGGTGTCCGAAGCCCATGAGCTTGACCCCGTCCTCCTTGCGCTTGACCCGCTCGATGAAGCGCTCGACGCTCTCCCCCGAATCCCGGATGCGCGCGAGCATCGACAGGACCGCCTCGTTGGCGCCGCCGTGCAGCGGACCGTAGAGCGCGTTGATGCCGGCGGAGATGCTCGCGAACATGTTCGCCTCCGTCGAGCCGACCAGACGCACGGTCGAGGTCGACGCGTTCTGCTCGTGGTCCTCGTGAAGGATGAGGAGCCGGTCCAGCGCCTTCACGAGCACGGGATTCAGCTCGTACGGCTCGGCGAGGTTGCCGAAGTTGAGCTTCAGGAAGTTCTCGACGAACGACAGCGAGTTGTCCGGGTACAGGAACGCCTGACCGACCGCCTTCTTGTGCGAGTAGGCGGCGAGGACGGGCAGCTTCGCGAGGAGGCGGACCGTGTTGAGCTCGACCTTCTCGGGGTCGTGCGGGTCGAGGTCCTCCTCGTAATAGGTGCTGAGCGCGCTCACCGCCGAGGACAGCACCGACATGGGGTGCGCGGTGTGCGGGAGGGCCTGGAAGAAGCGCTTGAGGTCCTCGTGAATGAGGGTGTGGTGGCGGATCTTCTCGTCGAACGCGGCGAGCTGGTCCGCGGTCGGCAGCTCCCCGTAGATGAGCAGCCACGCGACCTCGAGGTAGGTGGAGTTCGCGGCGAGGTCCTCGATCCCGTAGCCGCGGTAGCGCAGGATGCCCTCATCGCCGTCGATGTAGGTAATCGCGCTGCGGGTCGAGGACGTGTTGACGAAGCCCTGGTCGAGCGTCGTGAGCCCCGTCTGCTTCGTGAGGCTCGCGATGTCGATCGCGGACTTGCCTGCCGTCGCCGGCAGGATCGGGAACTCGGCGCTGCCGCCCGGGAAATGCAGTGTCGCGGTGTCCGTCCCGATGGTCGCCTCAGTCACGCCGTCCAGCATATGGCAGGTGCGCTACTGCCCGGATCGACGGAATATCCGGGGCACGATCGTGCGCGTCCCACAATCGCCGGCACTCGCGTTCTGCGGGCCGCTGCGCTCTCGTGGTGGGCGCGAATGGTCGCTCCTGCGCGCCGCGCACGACCATCCGCGTCCACTATGCGGCTCGCGACGCGGCGAGCAGGGCCAGAACGTCATGCGCGAGCCGGTCCGGCGCGGCGAGCAGATGCTTGTCGACGCGCACATGACGCCACGCACCGGCGACGATGCGATTGATGCGCTCGATGTCGATGCGGAACTGCGCGGCATCATCCCAATGCTGACGGCCCTCGTACTCGACGACGAGGCGGTGCTCGGGCCAGACGAGGTCACCGTGCGCGATGATCCGACCGGCGTGCTCGATGGGGGCGTTGACCTCGGGCTCGGGCACGCCGCGGCGCACGAGCGCCAGTCGCAGCATCGTCTCGCGCCAGGAGTCGGTGCCGGCACGCACCCACGGCAGCGCCGCGCGCAGTCGGCTCGCGCCGCGACGTCCCATCCCCGCGGCGGCCTCGAGGCCCGCGATCGTCGCGAGCGGTGCCCGCCGGGCGACGAGCCCGTCGGCCATGGCGACGAGGTCGTCGAGCGGGAGGTCCGGCGCCAGGTCCGCCCACGTCTCGACGGGATCCGTCACCACGAGCCCGGCTGGCGTGACGGCGAGTCGGCGCCCACCACGCGCGACATGACCCTGCACGCCCGGGCGACGCATCGCGCGTCCCTCGCCGAGCGTCGTCACGTGCAGCCGCGCCCCGCCGCGGCGCTCCGGCAGCCGAAGGCCGATCAGCTCGGCGGAGGTGAGATGACTGAAGCAGTCGGCAGGGCGGAAGACGAGCTGCAGTGCGCGTGCGCGCTCGACGAGTGTGGCCGGTGGTGCCGCCGAGCGAACGCCATGGAACGGGTTGGGCAGGTCCCGCAATCGTCCCCGGGTCAGGCCCGCGCCGAGGCCCGTCGCGGTCCGGAAGGGCGCGCCCGCGATCTCCGGCGGGAGCGGGTTGCGACCAGTCACGCGGGCATCATGCCCGACGGCTGCCGCCGCCCGACGCCGCGGACGCCATCTTGGGGACTGAACACCGCCCGATCCGCCTGTGCACGACGCTTCCTGCGACGGGCGCGCGCCTGGGTGGACGCAATTGGCGCCCCACGGACGGCTCCAACTGCCATTTACGCCCACTGCGGGTCTCACGCCGGCAGCCGCACGCGCGGTGGACGCAGTTGGTGCTGCGACACCGCCGTCGGCAGCCATTTGCGCCCACCGCAGCCGCGCGGCACCGGGCACCGCCCATCGCACCGCGGTCAAGTGGACGCAAAGAGCACCGCCGCGGTCCCGCCAGCAGCCGATCGCACCCACGTCAGCCCGGCAGCGGCGGCGCTTCGCTCAGGCGAGCAGATCCAGGCGCGCGACGGCGTCGCGGATCGCCGCGTCGGTCGCCGTGAACGCGACGCGCACGTGCCGACCGCCCTTCGCGCCGTAGAAGTCGCCCGGGGCGGCGAGGATGCCGAGGTCCGCGAGCAGCATGTGAGTCGCGCGCGAGTCCTCGCCGCGCGTCGCCCACAGGTAGAGGCCCGCCGACGACTCGTCGACGAAGAAGCCGGCGCGCTCGAGCCCCGCCTTCAGCTTCCGCCGGCGCTCGCGGTAGCGCTCCCGCTGCGCCGCGACGTGCGCGTCGTCCTGGAAGGCCGCGGCCATCGCGTTCTGCACCGGCAACGGCACCATGAGCCCGAGGTGCTTGCGGACCCCGAGGATGCCGGCGATGAGGCGGCTGCACCCGGCGACGATCCCGGCGCGATAGCCGGCGACGTTCGACTGCTTGCTGAGCGAGTAGACGGCGAGAACGCCGGCGCGCGAGTCCCCGATCACCGCGGGATCGAGGATCGAGGGCGTCGGGTCGGGGCCGGCCCAGTTGAGCTCGGCGTAGCATTCGTCGCCCACGATGACCGCGCCGAGCTCCCGGGCGCGGGTGACCGCGGCGCGCAGTTCGGGGACGTCGAGGACGCGGCCGTCCGGGTTGCCGGGCGAGTTGACCCAGACGAGCTTCGTCGTCTCCGGCCAGGCCGCGGGGTCATCGGCGGGCAGGGCGCTGGCACCGACGGCGACGGCGCCGACCTCGTAGGTCGGGTAGGCGAGCTCGGGGTGCACCACGGTGTCGCCGGGGCCGAGGCCGAGGGCGAGCGGGAGCGTCGCGATGAGCTCCTTCGAGCCGATCGAGGGGATGACGTGATCGACGGTGAGGCCCGGGACGCCGCGGCGACGCTCGAACCAGGCCGCGACGGCTTCACGCAGCTCGATCGTCCCTGCGGTCGTCGGATACCCGGGCGCCATCGCGGAGCCGGCGAGCGCGTCGGCGATCACCGCAGGCGTCGGGTCGACGGGCGAGCCGACGGAGAGGTCGATGAAACCGTCGGGGTGCGAGCGGGCTCGGGCGGTCGCCTCCCCGATCGAGTCCCACGGGAAATCGGGAAGCTGCAGCATCGATCGATCCTTCGGCTGACGGCGTGCGCGTGCGGCGCTGATCAGTGGCCCTGGGGCGGGAGCGCCTTGATGACGGCGTGGTCGTCGTGGATGACGCCGACCTTCGCGGCACCGCCGGGCGAGCCGACCTCGGCGAAGAACTCGACGTTCGCCGTGTAGTAGTCGGCCCACTGGGCCGGCAGGTCGTCCTCGTAGTAGATCGCCTCGACCGGGCACACGGGCTCGCAGGCGCCGCAGTCGACGCACTCGTCGGGGTGGATGTAGAGCATCCGGTCGCCCTCGTAAATGCAGTCGACGGGGCACTCGTCGACGCAGGCGCGATCCTTGACGTCGACGCAGGGCTCGGCGATGACGTAGGTCACGGATACTCCTCTGCGGGCTGCTCAGGCCCACCTATCGTATCTCCGGCCGGCTGCGCCTCCCGCCCAGCGGCGTGGCGGCGCCCCCGCCGACGCGGCCAGGCGATGACGATGATGGCGGCGATCGGGGCGGCGATGATCCACGCCCAGCCGATTGCGTCGTCGCGGACGATGACGCTGCCGCCCGGCCCCGTGAAGGACAGGATGAGGATCGCGCCGATGAAACCGAGGGCGCCGCCGATGGCGGGCCAGCGGGTGTCCCACAGCAGTCGCATGGCGATGAGGAACGCGACCGCCGAGGCGATGCCGAGGACGATGCCGTAGGGCACGGGCATGCCGAAGAGGTCGAAGGTCGCCCGGTGCGCGACGGTGAACAGCACCCCGATCGCTGCCGCGCAGGCGGCGGACAGCACTGCCGCGAGGGCGGTCATGAGGAGGCGCACCCCTCCAGCGTAGGCAAACCCGGCTGCGCCGCCGCAGTGAGACACTGTTCGCATGAACGCCCGGGTGTTCGGCGGGGTGTCGTCTGCGGCGTGCGCGTCGAGGAGATCGAGGATCCCCTCATGCAGCGGATCCGCTACCTCGACAAGCTCGTCGACGAGCTCGCGAAGGGCCGCCCGATGGAGAAGGTCCTCCGCGCCTGAGCCCCTAGTTCTGCTTCTTGGCGCGTGAGGTGAGGCGGGCGCGTGCCGTCTGGTCGAGCTCGACCTTGCGGATGCGCACGATCTCGGGCGTGACCTCGACGCACTCGTCCTCGCGCGCGAACTCGAGGCACTCCTCGAGCGTGAGCTGGCGCGGCACGTCGAGCTTCTCGAAGTTGTCGGCGGTCGACGAGCGCATGTTCGTCAACTGCTTCTCCTTCGTGATGTTGACGTCCATGTCCTCGGCGCGCGAGTTCTCGCCGACGACCATGCCCTCGTAGACCTCCTGGGTGGGCTGGACGAAGAACGTCATGCGCTCCTGGAGTGCGATCATCGCGAACGGTGTCGCGACGCCGGCGCGGTCGGCGACGATCGAGCCGTTGATGCGCGTCTGGATCTGGCCCGCCCACGGCTCGTAGCCGTGAGAGATGGCATTCGCGATGCCGGTGCCGCGGGTGATGGTGAGGAACTCGGTGCGGAAGCCGATGAGGCCGCGACTCGGCACGATGAACTCCATGCGTACCCAGCCGGTGCCATGGTTCGTCATCGTCTCCATGCGTCCCTTGCGGGCGGCGAGCAATTGCGTGATCGCGCCGAGGTGCTCCTCGGGCGCGTCGATCGTGAGGTGCTCGAACGGCTCGTGCTTCTTGCCGTCGACGTCGCGGGTGACGACCTGAGGCTTGCCGACGGTGAGCTCGAAGCCTTCACGCCGCATGTTCTCCACGAGGATCGCGAGTGCGAGCTCGCCGCGGCCCTGCACCTCCCAGGCGTCGGGACGGCCGATGTCGACGACGCGGATCGACACGTTGCCGATGAGCTCCCGGTCGAGGCGGTCCTTGACCATCCGCGCGGTGAGTTTGTGGCCCTTGACCTTGCCGACGAACGGCGAGGTGTTCGTCCCGATCGTCATCGAGATCGCGGGGTCGTCGACGTGGATCGCAGGCAGCGGGCGGATGTCATCGGGGTCGGCGATCGTCTCGCCGATCGTGATGTCCTCGATGCCGGCGATCGCGATGATCTCGCCCGCGCTCGCCGACTCGGCCGGGAATCGCTCGAGTGCCTTCGTCTTGAGGAGTTCGGTGATCCGGACGTTGGAATGCGAGCCGTCGTGGCGCACCCAGGCGACCGTCTGACCCTTCTTGACCGTGCCCGAGAAGACGCGCAGCAGCGCGATCCGGCCGAGGAACGGCGAGGCGTCGAGGTTCGTCACCCAAGCCTGCAGCGGCGCCTCGTCGTCATATGCCGGGGCGGGGATGTGCTTGAGGATCGCCTCGAAGAGCGGCTCGAGGTCGTCGTTGTCGGGGAGCTCGCCGTTCTTAGGCTCGTTGCGGCTCGCCGCACCCGCGCGACCCGAGGCGTAGAGCACCGGGAGATCGAGGATCGAGTCGATGTCGAGCTCGGGGACGTCGTCGTGGATGTCGGACGCGATGTTCAGCAGCAGGTCGTGCGACTCCTCGACGACCTCGGCGATGCGCGCGTCGGGACGGTCGGTCTTGTTCACGAGGAGGATGACCGGAAGCTTCGATTCGAGGGCCTTGCGCAGCACGAACCGGGTCTGCGGCAGCGGCCCCTCGGAGGAGTCGACGAGGAGGACGACGCCGTCGACCATGCTGAGCCCGCGCTCGACCTCGCCGCCGAAGTCGGCGTGCCCCGGCGTGTCGATGACGTTGATCGTGACGGGACCGTCGACGGCGTGCTTGCCCGAGTACTCGATCGCGGTGTTCTTCGCGAGGATCGTGATCCCCTTCTCGCGCTCGAGATCGTTGGAGTCCATGGCGCGCTCTTCGACGTGCGCGTGCTCGCCGAATGAGCCGGTCTGCCGCAGCATCGCGTCGACCAGGGTGGTCTTCCCGTGGTCGACGTGGGCGACGATCGCGACGTTGCGCAGATCGGTGCGGTGGGCGAGCGCCATGAGAAACCTTCGGCTATGCGAAAAAGGGACGGTCTACTCTAGCGGCACGCGTTGGCCGGTGCTTTCGCGTGCCGGGACTGGGGTCTGGGGTCTCGATACGCGCTGCGCGCTACTCGACCCCCGGGCGGGAGTGCCCCGGGGGCGAGTAGGCGGCACAGTCGGCGTACGCGGGTCGAGTAGCCGGCGCAGCCGGCGTATCGAGACCTCGAAACCCCGGACGCAACGGCCTGTGGATTACTCCAGCGCACATTCGCGCCGCGCGCCAGGATGACCAGATGCCCTACATGTATCTCCTGCGCTGCAGCGACGGCACCACGTATGTCGGGAGCACGTGGGACCTCGAGCGCCGACTCGGCGAGCATCAGCTCGGCCTCGGCGGTGCCTACACCTCGAAGCGACTACCCGTCGAGCTCGCTTATTGCGAGGAGTTCGAGCGGTGGATGAGGCCTGGGGCCGGGAGAAGCAGGTCCAGAACTGGTCGCGCGCTAAACGCGAGGCGCTGATCGCCGGGGATCTCGCAGCCTTGCGTGCGGCGGGGAAGAAGCGATTCGGGTGAGGGGTGTTGGGGTGCGGGGTCTCGAGACGCGCTGCGCGCTACTCGACCCCCGGACAGGAGTGCCCCGGGGTCGAGTAGCCGGCGCAGCCGGCGTACGCGGGTCGAGTAGCCGGCGCAGCCAGCGTATCGAGACCTCGAGACCTCGAGACCTCCAGACCCCTTGACCCCAACGATCAGCGAGAGGGCGCGGGCTCAGGCGGGGTGAGGGAGTCGGCGTCGTGCGAGTTGAGCCAGGCGTAGAACGACGCCGAGCGGCGGATCGCCTCGTCGCGGTCCTCGAAGCGGTTGCGCTCGACCATGTCGAACAGGTTCCCGAACTCGCGGGAGGCGCGCTGGACGGTCGACGCGCGCTCGTAGCGCAGCCCCTCGTACAGGGCGAGCGCCGCGGGCACACCCGCCGCATCGGCCCCCTCCAGCGCGGCGGCGAGGGCGAACGCATCCTCAATCGTCTGGTTCGCGCCCTGGCCGAGGTGCGGCAGCATCGCGTGCGCCGCGTCGCCGAGCAGTGCGACTCGCCCATCGGTCCACGTGGGCAGCTGAGCCCGATCGAAGAGCCCCCAGAGGAACGTGTCCTGCACGCGATCGATGAGGTCCCCGACGACGGGATCCCAGCCGGCAAACTCGTTCGCGAGCTCGCGGGGGTCGCCCGGGACGCTCCACGAATCGCGTTCTCCCCCGAGCGCCGGCACGACCGCGACGATGTTGAGCAGCCGGTCCGCGCGGATCGGGTAGACGAGGATGTGCCGGCCGGGGCCGATCCAGATCTTCGACGCGCCCCACGCCCACATGTCGTCCGAGGTCACGGGGACGAGCGCGCGATAGGCGGCCTGGCCGCTGGACACGGGCGCCGCCTCCTCGACGATGTGGGGCCGCACCGCCGAGTGGATGCCGTCGGCACCGATGACCGCGTCGGCGCGGAAGCTGGCGCCGTTCGCGAAGACGAGCTCGACCCCGTCGCCGTCCTGACTCAGACCCGTGAGCCGGTGACCGGTGTGGATCACCGCATCCGGCACGACCGAACGCAGTACCTCGAGCAGGTCCGCCCGATGCACCCCGTAGACGCGCATCCGGCCGTCGACACCGGGCGAGCGGATCGTCGCGATGTAGGAGCCGTCCTCGCGCAACTGGTAGTAGCCGTTGTCGAGCGCCGAGCTCGTCGCCTCGAGCCGGTCGATGACGCCGAGCTGCTCGAGGAGGCGCCAGCCGTTCGCGGCGAGCGCGACCCCCGCGCCGACCTCGCCGAGCGCGGCCGCCTGCTCGAAGACCTCGACCTCCACGCCCCGTCGGCGCAGTGCCGCCGCCGTGCTGAGTCCGCCGATGCCGGCACCGACGACGGCGACGCTGATTCCGCTCACGCTGCTCCCTTGCTCCGCGTGGGAGTCAGGCTACATGGGCGTCAGATCAGGCCGGCGCCCGGGATGGCGGCGAGCAGCGAGCGCGTGTACTGCGTTTCGGGCTCGGCGAACACCTGGTCGACGCTCGCCGCCTCGACGACCTTGCCGCGCTCCATGACGACGACGTTGTCCGCGATGAGGCGGACGACGGCGAGGTCGTGCGTGATGAAGAGATACGTGAGGTCGAGCTCGCGCTGCAGCTGCGCGAGGAGGTCGAGCACCTGCGCCTGGACGAGCACGTCGAGCGCGGACACGGCCTCGTCGAGGACGACGATGTCGGGCTTGAGCGCGAGGGCGCGGGCGATGGCGACGCGCTGACGCTGACCGCCGGACAGCTCATTGGGATAGCGCGAGAGCACGGTCTTCGGCAGGGCGACCTGGTCGAGGACCTCCAGCACGCGCGCCTTGCGCGATGCCGCGTCGCCGATCTTGTGCACGCGCAGCGGCTCGCCGACGGTGTTGCCGATGTTGTGCAGCGGGTCGAGGGAGCCGTAGGGATCCTGGAAGACCGGCTGCATGCGGCGGCGGAGCGCGAGGAGGTCGGCGCCCTTGCGGTGCGCAATGTCGTCGCCCTCGACGAGGATCCGTCCCTGAGTGACGTCCTCGAGCCGCAGCAGCAGCTTGGCGGCGGTCGACTTGCCGGAGCCGGATTCGCCGACGAGGGCGGTCGTCGTGCCCTTCGCGACGGAGAACGAGATGTCGTCGACGGCCGTGAACGGGATGGACCGCGGTCCGCCGGTGCGGATCTTGAAGACCTTCGAGACGCTTTGGAACTCGATGACGGGGGTCTCGGGGGCGGGGGTCTCGATACGCGCCTCTGGCGCTACTCGACCCGCGGCAGAGCCCTGGGAGCCGACATCGCCCGCGGCAGGGCCCTGGGGGTCGACATCGCCCGCGGCAGGGCGCTGGGAGTCGACATCGCCCGCGGCAGGGCCCTGGGAGCCCGCGCCGCCCGCGAGGCGGGTGGAGGACAGGCTCGGCGCCGCCGCGATGAGCCGCTTCGTGTACGGGTGCTGCGGGTCGCGCAGCACCTCGAGCGACGGGCCGGACTCGACGATACGCCCGCGGTGCATGACGATCAGGTTCTCCGCCCGCTCGGCAGCGAGACCGAGGTCGTGCGTGATGAAGATGACGGCGGTGCCGCGCTCGGTCGTGAGCGAGTCGAGGTGGTCGAGCACGCGCTTCTGGACCGTGACGTCGAGCGCCGAGGTCGGCTCGTCCGCGATGAGCAGCTGCGGGTCGGCGGACAGCCCGATGCCGATGAGCACGCGCTGACGCATGCCGCCGGAGAACTCGTGCGGGAACTGGCGCAGGCGGCGGTCGGCGTCGGCGAGGCCGGCCTCCCGGAGCACCTCGATCGTGCGCTTCTTGACCGCTTGCCGCCCCTTGGCGAGACCGTTCGCCTTGATCGTCTCGCCGACCTGGAAGCCGATGGTCCACACCGGGTTGAGCGAGTTCATCGGGTCCTGCGGGACCATGCCGACCTTGCGGCCGCGGAAGCGCTCCATCTCGGCGCGCCGCAGCGTCGTCAGCTCGACGCCCTCGAACTCGATCGATCCACCGGTGATCCGTCCGCTGCCGGGCAGCAGCCGGTTGATCGCGAGCGCGGTCGTCGACTTGCCGGAGCCGGACTCGCCGACGATCGCGACGGTCTCGCCCGGGTAGACGTCGAAGGAGACGCCGCGGACGGCGGGTACGAAGCCTTCGACGGTCTTGAACGCGACCTCGAGGTTCTTGACCGAGAGGAGGGGCTTCATCTCGTCGTTCATCGCTGGGCCCGCGCCTTCGGGTCGAGCGCCTCGCGCACGGTCTCGCCGAGCATGATGAACGCGAGGACGGTGACGGACAACGCGATCGACGGGTAGATGAGCGTCATCGGGTTGGTGCGCAGCGACTGCTGGGCGTTCGCGATGTCATTGCCCCACGACATGAACAGGTTGTTGGGCAGGCCGACGCCGAGGAAGGACAGTGTCGCCTCTGCCGTGATCGCCGCCGCGAGGCCGACCGTCGAGATGACGATGACCGGCGCGATGGAGTTCGGCAGCACGTGGGCGAACATGGTGCGCAGCTTGGAGAGTCCGAGCGCCTCCGACGCCATGACGTAGTCGAACTGCTTGACGCGCAACACCTCGGATCTGAGGATGCGCGCCGTCGCGGGCCAACTGAAGAATCCGATCGCGAGCGAGATGATGAGGATGTTCCGCTCCTTGAGGAACATCGACATGATGACGACCGCCGCGAGGATGTAGGGAATCGCGAAGAAGATGTCGCCGATGCGCATGAGGAACGAGTCGAGCCAGCCGCCGAAGTAGCCGGCGAAGGCGCCGAGCACGATCCCCATGACCGCGACGATGAGCGTCACGATGACACCGACGGAGAGCGAGGTGCTCGTGCCGTGGACGATGCGGGAGAAGACGTCGCAGCCCTGCTTCGTGAACCCGAGCGGGTGGCCGGGCTCTGGGCCGCCGTCCGAGTTGGCGAGGAAGCACTGGTCGTTTGGCGGGACCGTGGTGAAGACGGTCGGGAACAGGGCGACGAAGATGATGAACAGGATGACGACGGCGGAGACCCAGAACATCCAGCGGCTGCGCAGGTCGCGCCAGGCGTCGAGCCAGAGGTTTGACTTGCGGTCGCTGACCCGCACCGCGTCGACGGCACCGAGGCCGCCCTCGTCAACTTCGGCGACGTAGCGGGGGGCCTTGCGGACGGGATTACTTCTTGACATAGCGGATCCTCGGGTCGAGCACCCCGTAGAGGAGGTCGATGAGCAGGTTCACGAAGACGTAGACGATGACGAGGATCGTGACGATCGAGACGATCTCAGGCATGTCGTGGCGGTTGATCGCCTTGAAGAGCTCGTTGCCGACGCCGGGGACGTTGAAGATCGCCTCGGTCACCGTCGCGCCGACGATGAGGATGCCGAAGTCGGCGGCGAGGTTGGTCGTGACGGGGATCATCGAGTTCCGCAGGATGTGGACGGGGATGACCCGGCGGCGCGAGAGCCCCTTGCCGTAGGCCATCCGGACGAAGTCCATCTGGTTCGTCTCGATGACCGAGCCGCGGGTCAGGCGCACGACGTACGCCATGTTGAGCGCGGCGAGCACGATCGCCGGGAGTATCAGGTCCTGCCATGGCGCGCCTTGGCCGACCGTGGGTCTCACCCAGCCGAGCTCGATACCGAAGAACCACTGGGCGACGAACGCGAGCACGAAGACGGGGACGGAGATGAGGACGAGTGTGATGAGCAGCGCGGCGTGATCGAAGATGCCGCCCTTGCGCAGACCCGAGATGAGGCCCGCGAGCACGCCGATGACAAGCTGGATGACGACGGCGAGCAGCGCGAGTCGCAGCGTCGTCGGGAACGTGCGGGCGAGGATTTCGTTGACCGACTGGCCCGCGTAGGTCGTGCCGAGGTTGCCCTGGAGAATGTCACCCAGGTAGAGGAAGTATCGGGTGAAGAAGTCCTGGTCGAGGTGGAACTTCGCCTCGAGCGCGGCGATCTGCGCCTCGCTCGGGGTGCGATCGCCGAACATCCGGAGGATCGGGTTGCCCGGCATCGCGAACACCATCGAGAAGATGATGAAGGTCGAGCCGAAGAACACAGGGATCCCCTGGAGGATCCTTCGGACGATGTACCAAGTCATGGGGATGCGGTGGATTCTGCTTCGGTGAGCCGGACATGATCCGTGGGGCGACGCCGCTGCGCCGCCCCACGGTTCATGCGTCGAATGCTACTTCGTGACCGCGTGCAGGATCGGCCAGCTGTCCCAGCCGAACTCGACGTTGTCGACCAGCGACGAGAAGCCGGCGGTCGTCGCGCCGTACCACAGCGGGATAGCGGGCAGGTCGCGGAACAGCAGTGCCTGCGCCGCGTTGAACGCCGCCACCTGCTCCTCGAGCGTCGCCGAGGTGACGCCCTCCTGGAACAGCGCGTCGAACTCGGGGTTCGAGTAGTCCGCGTCGTTCGAGCCGGCCCCGGTCACGTACAGCGCGCCGAGGATGTTGGACTGCGACGGGAAGTCGAACTGCCAACCGGTACGGAACGCGGACTGGATCGTGCGGTCGTTGACCTCCGTGCGAAGGCCCGCGAAGTCCGGGTACGGGAGACCCGACGCGTCGATGCCGAGCACGTTCTTGATCGAGTTCGCGGTCGCGTCGACCCACGCCTGGTGGCTCGAGTCGGCGTTGTACGCGATCTGGAAGCTGCCCGACCACGGCGAGATGGCATCCGCCTGGGCCCACAGCTCGACGGCGAGCTCCGGGTCGAACTCGAGGACGTCAGAGCCCTCGATCGACGCGGGGTCGAAGCCGGCGATGACCGGGGAGGTGAAGTCCTCGGCCGGGGTGCGGGTGCCCTCGAAGATCACGTCGGTGATCTCCTCGCGGTTGATCGCGTGCGAGATCGCGGCGCGACGCAGCGTGCCCTCCTCGTCGTACGCGAAGTGCGGCAGCGAGGGGTTGATCGTGAACGACTGGAACACGGCGTTGCCCTGGTAGACCGCGCGGTCACCGAGGTCGGCCTGGAACGTCGCGAGCGCGCTCTGCGGCACGTTCTGGATGATGTCCAGGTTGTCCGAGAGCAGGTCCGCGTACTGCGCGTCCTCGCTCGCGTAGACGATGAAGTCGACGCCGGAGTTCTGCGGGGTGCGCGGGCCGGTGTACGACTCGTTGGGCACGACCGAGAGCTTGGTGCCGGGGACCCAGCCGCCATCCGCGATCTTGTAGGGACCGTTGCCGATCGGGTTGGCGCCGAACGCCTCCTCGTCGGCGTAGAACGCCTCGGGGAGCGGGAAGAACACCGTGTAGCCGAGCGCGAGCGGGAAGTCCGCCATCGGGCGCGTCAGCTCCGCGGTGAACGTCAGCTCGTCGACGACCTCGAGCGCGAGGGTGTCCTCGCCGCCGTCATAGGTGCCGCCCTCGAACGGGACCGCGTCGATGAACCACCACTGGTTGAGCAGCTCCGGGTCGGAGGCGCCCCACTGCCAGGCCTTGACGAACGACTCGGCGGTCACCGGGGTGCCGTCCGAGAACGTCTGGCCCGGCTTGACCTTGATGGTCCAGGTCTGGAAGTCGTCGGATTCGATCGACTCCGCGGCGTCGAGCGCCCAAGCGCCGTCCGCTTCGTAGTAGACCAGGCCGGCGAAGATGTTGTTGAGGACCAGACCACCGTTGACTTCGTTGGTGTTGGCCGGGACCAGCGGGTTCTCCGGCTCGCTCCAGTTGACGGTGACGGCGGCGCCGGATGCGACCGGGCCGTCGGTCGGGCCTGCGGACCCGCTGCTCGCGCAACCGGTCAGCGCGAGGACCGCTGCGGAGACGCCCGCCGCGAGTCCGAGCGCAAGGCTCTTCTTCTTCACTGTGTGTACCTCCTGTACGAGGGGTTATGAGGTCGCCTTGTAGGCGATCGATCAACGATTCTCGTCGCGTTATCCCTGCGGACACGAATCGAGCCCCAAAACGTTACCTTCCGGTAACGCCGTTTGTGGACTCCCTCAGATCTCCGCCGGTACATACGGGGCCCATGCCCAGGGATTCCACAGCGCCCCGAGCGGCAGCGGTCCCGGTTCGACGTGGTCGACCTCGCGGTGGAACCAGCCGACGAGCAGCGCGGGCGAATCGGTCGGACCGATGAGCCGGCGGTCGGCGCTGATGCGGCCGAGCACGCCCCGCAGATCGTCGTCGGGCGCGACCTGGACGATGTCGAGCTCCCCGATCGCGAGCGCCTGCACGGCCGCCCCGGCCGAGCCGAGCTGCCACAGCTCGACCGACTCATAGGTCGGCTGGCGGATGCCGACGTAGCGCGGATTCGCCGCGAGCCCGACGAAGTGGGCGCTCGCCGAGTCGATCGCGTAGGGACCGCTCGCAGGCAGCGCCGGGCCGTCGAGCGCGAACGACGACGACCACGCGGCCGCGAGGCGTCGCAGCGCCGAGGCGTCGCCCGCCTCCGCCGCATCGACCGCGGCGATCACCTCGTCCTTGGCCGCCTCAGGGCTCGACGAGCCGAAGGCCCGGATCGCGATCGCGTGCGCGGGCAGCGGTGCCCGGAAGGCCTCGCTCCAACCGCTCGTCTCGGCGGAGAACTCGATGTCGAGCGACTTGCGGTCGGCGCTGAGCCGGACCGAGCGCGCGCCGGAGAGCGCGAGATCGGGCGACGAGCCGAAGCTCGTGCCCGCGTACGGGTGGCCGCGCGCGACCCAGTCGAGCATGAGGTCGACCCCGTCGACGCCGACGCCGTCGGACCACGCGAGCGAGTCGGCGACCGTGTAACGCACCACGAACGGGTCCTCGGACACGACGCTGACGCGCCCGAAGCTCGGGTCCGGCACGCTGCGGCCGCGCTCGTCGAGGTAGGAGAACCCCGCGAGGGTCGCCGCACCGACGGCGAGATCCGCGGCCGTCGCATCGGGCGAGGCGGGGCCGACACCCGTGTACGCGACGTCGAGGCCGACCGCGACGAGCGAGTGGTCGATGACGCTCGACTGACCGCCGGCGCAGCCGGCGAGCGCGAGGGCCCCGGCCGCGACGAGCGCGACGAGACCCTTGCGAAGCATGCGACCAACGTAGCGTTCTAGGCTCGGAGCATGTCGCGAGGAGCCCCGCCGCTGCTCCCCGAGCGAGTGGACGGGCGCGGGCGGCTCATCGCGGAGCTCGTCATCGTCCTCGGCCTCTCGCTCGGCCAGTCCGCCGTGTACTCCGTCGTCGCGATCATCAATCGCGCGACCCGGGAGCAGCCGCTCTCGCAGCAGACCGCGACGCTCAACCCGACGCTCGACAGTCGCGAGGTCTTCGACCTCATCTACCAACTGCTCGACATCGCGTTCGGCCTCATGCCGGTCGCGCTCGTGTGCTGGCTGCTGTGGTCCACCGCCCGGCCCCACCTCGGGCGTCTCGGGCTCGCATTCGACCGCCCCGCGCGCGACGCCGGCTGGGGCGCGCTCCTCGCGCTCGCGATCGGCGCGGGTGGGATCGTCGTCTACCTCGGCGGACGCGCGCTCGGGCTCACCGTCGCGGTCAACCCGGCGGGGCTCGACGCCCACTGGTGGACCGTGCCCGTGCTGCTGCTCGCCGCCGCTCGCGCGGGCATCGTCGAGGAGGTGATCATGGTCGGCTACCTCTTCGAGCGCCTGCGGCGCCTCGGCTGGGGCACCTGGCCGATCATCCTTCTCTCGGCGACGCTGCGCGGCGCCTACCACCTGTACCAGGGCTGGGGCTCGTTCGTCGGCAACTTCCTGATGGGTATCGTCTTCGGCTGGATCGCCGCCCGCTGGGGCCGCGTGCTGCCACTCGTCGTCGCGCACTTCCTCATCGACGCCGTCGTCTTCGTCGGCTATCCCTTCGCCGCCGCGGCATGGCCCGCGCTCTTCGGGCTGCCGGGCTGAGCGCTCAGTCGAGCGGTCGGCGGGCGCTGCCGTACGCCATGTAGTGCCACGAGGCGGGAACGATGCGGTCGAAGCAGGCCTGATCCGCGCGGGCCAGCCGGTCGCGGGCCGGCTCGCTCGTGCCGAGCACCGCGAGCACACCGCCCACATGCAACTCCGTGTCCGCGAACCGGGCTGCCAGGAGCGAGCGCAGCCGCCGCAGCGTCAGGTACTGCCAGATCGGCACGCGTCGGATGCGGTACGCGAGCGAGCGAGCGGCGCGGTGCAGCCAGTTGCCGCGGAGGTTCTCCGCCCAGAGCAGCAGCCCGCCGGGACGCAGCGCCGCGCGGATCTCGTCGAGCGCGACCGCCGGCAACTCGGGGTCGACACCGCCGAGGCCGCCGAGGACCGACTTGAAGACGACGACGTCGAAGTGGTCACGGTACGGCAGCGGCGCCGTGAGATCCATGTCGCGGTACTCGATCCGGTCGGCGACCCCGTAGCGCTCATGCAGCGGCCGCGCCTGCTGCTCGGTCGCCGAGATGTTCGACGTCACGACCCGATGGCCCTGCATCGCCAGCCACAGCGAGGGGCCGCCCGGCCCCGCCCCGACCTCGAGGACGTCGAGCGGCCTCTCCGGCATGGCGGCGAGCGCGCGCCCCCAGACCTCGACCGCGGGACCCCAGGTCCGCACGTCCCAGCCGATGATGTCGGCGACGGGCGGCTGCGTCATCCGACCCGCCGCTCGGTGATCTCGACAACCTCGGCCGACCACGGGCAGTACCACTCGCTCGTCACCGTGCCGTCCTCGACGAACGACGGCAGCCCGTCGCACACCTCCGTCGTCATGTCCGCCCACTCGAGGGAGGCGGGGTCGATGTGCCACGACCACGGCGCGTTCGGTCCCGGGTCATCGCGGACCACGCGGCCGTTCGGGATCATGGGCGGGATCTGGCCGGCGAGCAGCTGCCGCGCGATCGCGAGCGCCTCCGGGTCCGCCAGCTCGATCCGGTACGTCTCGTCGACGACGCGGATCGTCGCGACGGGCGCGCCCGAGCCCGCGTCGCGGGAGACGAGCGTGCCGACGACCGCGGCCGCGACGAGCACGACGAGGAGGACGATGCCCGCGACGGCGGCCGCGATCCGGCTCCCCCGGTCGGCGCGCATCAACCGGCCACGAGCCGGTTGCGCAGCGTCCCGATGCCGTCGATCGTGACCGACACCGTCTGGCCCGGCGCCATGAACTCCGGCGGGCTCTTGACATGCCCGACGCCGCCCGGCGTCCCCGTCAGGATGAGGTCGCCCGGACGCAGCCGTGTGATCGTGGAGATGTACTCCACGAGCGCCTGCGGCCCGAAGACGAGGTCGTGGATCTCGCCCTCCTGCTTGACCTCGCCGTCGAGGGTCGTCGTGATCCGCGCCTGGAAGGGGATCTCGTCCGGCGTCGCGAGCACCGGCCCGACCGGCGTCGAGCCCTCCCACACCTTGCCCTGGTCCCACTGCGTCGTGCGGTACTGCCAGTCGCGCATGGAGACGTCGTTCGCGACCGAGTAGCCGGCGATCGCCTGCTGCGCCTCTTCACCGCGAGCACGGCGCACCTCGCGGCCGATCACGATGACGAGTTCGCCCTCCCAGTCCACGTCGCGGGTGTCCTCGACCGCGACGACGATGTCGTCCTGCGCGCCGATCAGGCTGTCGGTGAACTTCGCGAAGAGCGTCGGATGCTCCGGCACGTCGCGACGGGTCTCCAGGATGTGCGCCCGGTAGTTGAGCCCGACGCACACGATCTTGCTCGGACGCGTGACCAGCGGCGCGTAGTCGAGGTCCGCGGTGCGATGGGCGGGCCCGGCGGCTCGGGCCGCCGCCTCGAGGCCGATCGTCGCGAGCAGCTCCCCGACGTCGGCGACGCCCTCGACCGCGACCGCGGTGTCGCCGTCGACCCGGACCACACGGGTGCCGCCGGCCGTGCGAATCGTTGCGAGTTTCATGCCGTCAGCCTATGGCGGCGCCTGCCGGGATAGGGGCCTGCGCGGCGCAGAGGGAATACTTGGCCGGGTGAACGCGATCGCGAGAGTCCTCGGGGCGCTCGCGGCCGGGCGCGCGCCGCAGATCGTCGGCATCGACGGTCCCGCCGGCTCCGGGAAGTCGACCCTCGCCGCGCAGCTCGCCGACCGCACGCAGGCGCCGGTCGTCGGGATCGACGACTTCCTCGGCTGGACGGACCTCGACCCCGAGCGCACGACGTGGTGGCCGCGGCTGGAGGCCGAGGTGCTCGCGCCGTTCCTCGCGGGACGGCCGCTCGCGTATGGTCGGCGCGACTGGCACGGGGACCCCGACGGCATCGGGACGCTGCCGACGCGGATCGAGCTCGACCCGGGTCCGCTGCTCATCCTCGAAGGCGTCACGACGACGCGGCTCGCCGTCGCCGGGCGGCTCGCGGTGCGCGTCTGGGTCGAGGCGCCGTGGGAGGTGCGGCTCGCCCGGGGCATCGAGCGCGACGGGGAGGCGCAGCGGGCGCACTGGCTGCGCTGGCAGGAGCTCGAGGCGGCGTTCTTCGCGCACGACGGCACGCGCGAGCGCGCGGATGTCGTCGTGGCCACCGGCTGAGGGCTCGAGCGTGCTTGCGGCAGGGCTGAGCCCGGGCGAGCTGCACCGAGCCGAGGGCAATTGCGCGAGCCGAGGGCTCTGAGGGCTCCGGTCCCCTCGGCTCGGCCCGAAACCCTCGGCTCGCTAGCCTGGGGCGATGAGCGGACGCACCCTCGACGACGGCGCGGTGCTGCGCGCGGCAAAGCCGCGCGACGTGCCCGCCATCCACGCCCGCATCGTCGACCTCGCGGTGTACGAGCGGGAGCCCGACGCCGTCACGGGCACGCCCGAGATGCTCCGGGATGTCCTCTTCGGTCCGGACGCGCGCGTCCACTGCCACGTCATAGAACGCGATGACGAGATCCTCGGGATCGCGCTGTGGTTCCTCAACTACTCGACTTGGACGGGGACGCACGGCATCCACCTCGAGGACCTCTTCGTCGTGGAGTCCGAGCGCGGCCGCGGCTACGGCAAGGCCTTCCTCGCGGAGCTCGCCGGGATCTGCGTCGCCCGCGGATACGCCCGCTTCGAGTGGTCGGTGCTGAACTGGAACGAGCCGTCCATCGCGTTCTATCGCTCGCTCGGCGCCGAAGCCCTCGACGACTGGACGGGCTATCGACTCACCGGCCGGGCGCTCGCCGCCCTCGCGGACGGCTAAAGCGGCCGGGAGCTACCAGCCGAGGCCGGTCGCATCGAACTCGTCGAGGCGGGCGCGCATGAGTCGCTTGCAGAGCTCCTCCGGCAGCTCAACGTCGTAGGGGAGCTTGATGAAGCCCTCCCCCGCGAAGAAGCCCGCCGCCTCGACCTCGGCGACGTGGTCGGCGAAGAACCGGGTCGGGAAGCGCAGCGAGCAGTGCTGCTGGTAGGCCTGCAGGATCCACTGCCGCTTGCCGTCGAGCACGTAGGCGGGCTGGTTCCAGTGCAGCGCCTCCTCGATCCGCTGGTCGGCGCCGAGGCTCAGCTCACGCAGGAGCGCGAGATGCGGTCGCTGATGGTCGAGCAGCTGTGCGAAGAAATCGTCGGCATCGACGCGTCGAGGATTCGCCATGGCACGAGCCTACGACCGCAGCACTTCCGCACCCGGCGAGATCCAGGGACGGCGCCTAGGGCCCGCGTGCGCCGCTCAGACGCCGGCGCTCACCCGCTCCGGCGCCGGCCACACCTCGAAGACCGCGGTCGTCGCGGCCGCCTTCGCGAACCCCTCCGGGCTGCGCTCCGGCGCTGCACCCACCATCTTGAGGAAGCGCCCCGCCATGCCGCGGCGGCCGAACTCGACGACGACGCGTTCCTTGAGCGCCGCGTCGGTGACCTCGACGAGCTGCACCGCCTGGATGTCGCCCGCCACCTCGATCGCCGCGTCGCCGTCGGCCCGCGCGTTCTGCGCCCAGTTCGCCGTGCCGATCGCCGCCACCACGTAGCGGCGCCCGTCGACCTCCACCGGCGTCACCGGCGTCGAGCGCAGCTCGCCGGTCTTGCGACCGTGCAGCGTCAGCACCGCGACGGGCCCGAACCGCACCCCGATGCGGTTGAGCCCCTTGACGATGGCGTCGCCGTACGGCTGGATCCAGGGAAGGCGTTCGTCCATGCCCGCGATGCTACGGACGCAAACTCCACGGTCTCTGACCGCGCACCCGCCGCCTACGCGGTCGCGGCGCGCACGATGTCGGCGACCCGGCGTTCTGTCGCCTCGTCGAGGCCCTCGAAGTACCACGCGCAGGGCATCAGCAGGCCGTCGGGGCCGCCGGCGGGCGCGACGGCGGCCTTCTCGGTGAGGCCGAGCGTCATGAACTCGTCCTTGCGGAAGAAGACCAGCACCGGCGTGCTCGCGGACTTCGCATAGCCGGCAGCGCCGTACCAGACCCGAGGCTTGAGGTCGGGGGCGGTCGCAAGGATAAGCTCGTGCATCCGCCCCAGCACCTCGCGCGTCGCCGGGTCGTACGAGGCGATCTTGTCGAGGACCTCTTGGAGGTTCTTCTCGTCCTTGGTGGCCATGTCATGTCCTCTCGTCGACGGGGCCGAAGCACCCGTGAATGAAGTCGGCGCGCAGGGGCGCCGCACCCCATCCGGACATGTCCCGGATGATCCGGGTCCCTCCGCGATGATTCAGGCGAACGATCGCCTGGGAGCGCAGTGCGTGGGATCCGAGGATCGCCACGGCGTCCACCCTATCGGGATCGCCGCAGCGGGAGGTCGCTCACGCGACCGCGAGGTACAGCAGCGTCGCGTAGTTGATGAGGCTCATCAGCCGGTGCGCGTCCTCGGCCGTCGTCAGATCGCGACGGAGCGTCACCGTGATGGTGTCGTGCACGCGCCGCTCGGGTCTCGCGTGCACTGCGACGATGTCCTGGAAGCCCTGGCCGAGCGTGGTCGCGAAGTCCTTCGCGAGCTTCTCCGTCATGACGCCCCGGTCTTCGTCGAGCGCGATCGCGCGCCGGGTGAACATCGACTCGCGGAGGTAGAACGTCAGCTGGTCGCCATCGCGGAAGTCGTTCGGCAGTCGCAGGAACCAGACGTGACGCTTGTCCGAGAGTCGCTCCCCGCGGCGAAGGACCGCGTCGTGCTCGACGAGCATCTCGTAGAGGCCGCCGTCGTCATCGGCATCGCCGTCGAACTCGTCGTTCGCGCGCACCAGCGGTCGCATGCGCGCGAGCCAGTCGTCGAGCTCACGCGCGAGGATCGTCTCGAAGGACTCGTCGGGCTTGCGCAGCAGCGCCCGCAGGCTGCGGATCGCGGCGACGAGGACGACGAGTGTGAGCAGCGGCGCCGTCACCGAGATCACCGCGGTCATGAGGTCGCCGATCGTCTGCGCCGAGTAGACGTAGCGAACGATCGCCGCGATCAGTGTGATGAGTGCGAGCGCCCCGCCGATGTACGTCTCGATCCGCACCCGCGGCGGCGCCGCCGCCCCGCTCTCCCGCACCCCGCGCATGCGACGACACTAGTGACGCACCAGCGTTGGCGGTGCGAGCGTGGCAGAACGCGGGGCCTGGGGTCAGTTGTTGAAGCGGAACTCCACCACGTCGCCGTCCTGCATGACGTAGTCCTTGCCCTCGATGCGCGCCTTGCCCTTGGCGCGGGCCTCGGCGACCGAGCCCGTCGCGACGAGGTCGTCGAACGAGATGACCTCCGCCTTGATGAAGCCCTTCTCGAAGTCGGTGTGGATGACCCCGGCGGCCTGCGGCGCCTTCCAGCCCTTGCCGATCGTCCAGGCGCGCGACTCCTTGGGGCCCGCGGTGAGGTAGGTCTGCAGGCCGAGCGTGTCGAAGCCGATCCGGGCGAGCTGGTCGAGGCCCGACTCCTCCTGACCGGTCATCGCGAGGAGCTCCGCGGCCTCCTCCGGCTCGAGGTCGATGAGCTCGGACTCGATCTTCGCGTCGAGGAAGACCGCCTTGGCCGGGGCGACGAGGGCCGCGAGGCGATCGCGCGCGGCCGCGTCGGTGAGCACTGACTCGTCGACGTTGAAGACGTAGATGATCGGCTTTGCCGTCATGAGGCCGAGCGACTTGAGCTGGCCGAGGTCGACGCCGCTCGCGCGCGAGAGCGGCACGCCGTCGTTGAGCGCGTCGCGGGCGGCCATCGCGGCGTCGAGGATCGCGGGCTCCGTCTTCTTGCCCTTGACCTCCTTCTCCAGCCGCGGGATCGCCTTCTCGAGCGTCTGGAGGTCCGCGAGCGCGAGTTCGGTCGTGATGACCTCGAGGTCGTCCTCGGGGTTCACGGCGCCGGCGACGTGGACGACGTCCGGGTCGGCGAAGCCACGGACGACCTGCGCGATGGCATCCGCCTCGCGGATGTTCGCGAGGAACTGGTTGCCGAGGCCCTCGCCCTCCGACGCGCCCTTGACGATGCCGGCGATGTCGACGAACGACACGGTCGCCGGGAGGATGCGCTCCGAGCCGAAGATCTCGGCGAGCTTCGTGAGTCGGGCGTCCGGCAGTTCGACGACGCCGACGTTGGGCTCGATCGTCGCGAAGGGGTAGTTCGCGGCGAGGACGCTCGCGCGGGTCAGCGCATTGAAGAGCGTCGACTTGCCGACGTTGGGGAGTCCGACGATGCCGATGGTGAGCGCCACGGGCAATGAGCCTAGCCGCCCGGACTCCGCCGCCCGACCGCTGCCCTCGCTAGGCTGACCGCCGTGGATGACGCCCCCGCCGCCGCGCCCCGGCGCCCCGTGACCGTGTCGGTCGCCGTCGTCGTCATCATGGTGCTCGCCGGGTTCGGGGTGCTGGAAGGCATCCTCGTCCTGCTGACCCGCTACGAGCCGACGGTCGTCGCCGCGGGCCTCGTCCTCGCCGTCTCTCTCGCGGGCGCGGCCAGCATCCTGCTCTCGTTGCTGCTCGGCGCGGTCGCGGCCGGCGTGTGGCGCGGCTCGCGAGTCGCCCGCATCCTCATCACCGTGTTCGCCGCGCTCGCACTCGCGCTCGACGTGGTGACCATCTCCGGCGCACCCGCCGACCTGTGGTGGACGGTCCTCGACGCCGCGTTCTACCTCTTCGTCATCGTCGCGCTCTGGGCGGGGAGGCCGACGATGGCGTTCTTCAGGCGGCGCCCTCGCCGCGACGCAGCCGCAGCGGCTTCCTGAACCACGCGCGGCCGATGAGCCGCCGGTGCACGAGTCGCACGAGCTCGATCAGCCCGATGCCGATCACGCAGATGAGTGCGACGAGCAGGGCGCCGTCGAAGCCCGGGTCGACGAACTCGAGGAATCCGCCCGCGAACGGGATCGTGAAGACGAGGACGAGCCCGATCATCATCGCCCCGATGACCGCGCCCTTGACGAGTCCGATGGGCCGCGAAAGCACCCCGAGGATCCATAGGCCGAGGATCGCGAGCACGAGCGTCGCGCCGGTGCGCAGCGGCTTCGTCTCGATGCCGAGCGCCGTCGCCGCGCTCGCGAACGCGAGCAGCGCCACCGCCACGATCGCGCCGGTCGGCAGCGCGAACGCGAGCGACCGTCGCAGGAAGCCCGGCGTGTAGCGGGGCGTGTTCGGCAGCAGGGCGAGGAAGAACGCGGGGATCCCGATCGTCAGGCCGTCGATGATCGACATCTGACGCGGCAGGAACGGAAACACCATGAGCGCGGCGCCGAACAGCACGGCGAGCAGCACCGCGTACGACGTCTTCGTGAGGAACAGCATCGAGACGCGCTCGATGTTCGCGATGACCTGACGCCCCTCCGCGACGACGCCGGGCAGGTGCGAGAAGCGGCCGTCGAGGAGGACG
>DATMGN010000032.1:0-13241 GCA_035555435.1 Microbacteriaceae bacterium
CTGCTTCGCCGTGAGCGTCGCGAGGTACTCCTTGTCCTCGGGCATCATCGCCCCGTCGGTCGCGGCCGGCGCGATCGCGTTGACGCGGATGTTCTCCTTGCCGAGGAGCGCCGCGAAGGCGTGCGTCATGCCGATGATGCCGGCCTTCGACGAAGGGTAGGGGGCTGCGAGTGGCGAGGGGTGCAGTGCGGCGACGCTCGAAAGGTTGACGATCGCGCCGCCCGCGGGGCCGGCCGCGCGGATGAGGGGGAGTGCGGCGCGGATGCAGTAGAAGGTGCCGCTGAGGTTGATGTCGAGCACGAAGTGCCAGGTCTCGTCGTCGATCGTCGCCGGCTCCGGGTCGCCAGGGAAGTCCGACGCGCGCTTGGGGTGGTCGGGGACGCCCGCGTTGTTGACGAGGACGTGCAGTCGGCCCTGCTCGGCACGCACCCGCTCGAAGGCGGCGCCGACGGCGGCGGCATCCCGGACGTCGAACGCGAGCGGGATTGCCTGATCGACGCCTTGCCACGTCTCGTGCAGCAGCTCCTCGCGCAGATCGGTGACGTAGACGGTCGCGCCTTCCGCGATGAGCCGCTCGGCGACGGCCCGTCCGATCCCGCGAGCGGCGCCCGTGACGAGTGCGACGCGGCCGTCGAAGCGGCGTGCGCCCCAAGTCTCGACGGGCGTCTCGCCGACCATCACGGTGGTGTGCTGAGATGGGGTGTCGGACATCGTCGTCCTTTCGGTTCCGGCCGCGTCGGTGCGGCGTCCGTCTAGTTTGGCAGTGTTCGTCCGATTGTCGTACATTCGGGAGGCCCGATGATCGTGCCCGGACGTCCCGGGTTCTCGTCAATGTTGATGCAGAAGGAGTGATGGTGCAGACCTTCCCCCGACCGAGCCAGGAGCGGCTCTACGTGGAGCGCGCCCCCGTCGCCGCGAGTTGCCCCGAGTGCGGCAGCTCCGATGTCAAGGCGTACCCGGTGCTCTCGGAGGGCGGCTGGTGGCACGTCGAGAAGTGCCAGGACTGCCTCGCGTCGCTCAAGCGCGTGCCCGCGCCGGCACTCGGCTCCTACGTCCCGCTCGGGACCACGGTCAAGTAAGGGGGCGGGGCATGTTCGGAGTCGACGTCGGAGGCACGTTCACGGACGTCGTCGCGATCCGCGACGGCAAGGTCGAGGTCACCAAGGTGCCCTCGAGTCGCATCGACCCGGCCGGTTCGGTCGTCGAGGGCGGCCGGCGCCTCGGCGTCGCCGGCAGCACGGTCTTCAATCACGCGAGCACGATGGGACTGAACGCGGTCCTCGAGCGTCGCCTGCCGAAGGTCGCGTTCCTGACGACCGACGGCTTCCGCGACATCCTCGACCGCGGCACGATCCACCGCCCCCTCGACGCGCAGACCGACCCGGCCTGGCGTCGCACCTTCGGCGACGCCGCGCGGCCGCTCGTCCCGCGCTACCTGCGCCGCGGCATCCGCGAGCGCAAGACGGCGCAGGGCCACACGCTCTTCCCGCTCGATGAGGCACAGGCCCGGCACGAGCTCGAGATCCTCGGGCGCACCGGGGTCGAGGGCATCGCGATCTGCCTCATCAACGCCTACGTCGACCCCGAGCACGAGCTGCGCCTGCGCGAGCTCGTCCACGAGGTGCTTCCGGGTGTCGAGGTGAGCATCTCCTCGCAGACCTCGCCGCTCGCGAAGGAGTACGAGCGAGCGTCGACGACCGTCATCGACGTCATCATGAAGCTGCTCTTCAGCGACTACGCCGGCCAGCTCGATCGTGATCTGACGGGTCTGGGCTTCGACGGGCAGCTCAACTTCGCGGACTGCGCCGCGAACCTGCTGCCCTGGGAGGAGGCGCTCGAGCGCCCGTTCCGGATCCTGTTCGCCGGTCCCGCGGCCGGGACCGTCTCGAGCGTCCACCTCGGCCGGGTCATCGGCCGCGACCACATCCTCTGCGCCGATGTCGGCGGGACCTCGACCGACGTGTCGATCATCGTCGACGGCAAGCCGTTCGTGCAGAACACCTTCGAGATCGAGCACGACCTCATCATCAACGCGCTGTCGACCGAGGTCTCCTCGGTCGGCGCGGGCGGCGGCTCGCTCGTCACGGTGAGCACGTCCGGCGGCATCCTCGTGGGTCCCGGGAGCGCGGGTGCCGAGCCGGGCCCGGCCTGCTACGGCCGGGGCGGCACGCAGCCGACCGTGACCGACGCGGTGCTGCTCATGGGCGTGCTCGACCCCAACGGCTTCGCGGGCGGCGAGTTCGAGCTCGACGCCGCGGCGTCGGAGGCGGCGTTCCTCGCGCTCGACACCCCGGTCTCCTTCGAGGAGCGGGTGCGCACGACGTACCGACTCGCGGTCGCGCACATGGCCGAGGAGATCCTCAACGTCGCGGTGCGTCACGGCGTCGACATCCGCGACTTCAGCCTCATGGCCTACGGCGCGGCCGGCGGCATGCTGCTGCCCGCGGCACTCGACCTGCTCCCGCTCAAGGAGGTCATCGTGCCGCCCCACCCGGGGCTGTTCTCCGCGATCGGCCTGCTCAGCACCGACCAGGTCTATTACGAGTCTGAGAGCGCGTACGTCGTCTTCGGCCCCGACAGCATCGACGGCGTCGCGACGGTCTTCGAGCGCATGGAGGCGAACCTGCGGGCCCGCCTCGGCGCCGCCGCCGAGGGACTGCCCGTCCGGCGTTCCTTCGACGGCCGCCTCGTCGGGCAGAGCTGGGAGATCCCGTTCGTCCAGCTCCCGGAAGGCCCGATCTCCGCGGAGACGCTCCCGGCCATCGCGAACGCGTTCCACGATGCCTACGAGGCGCGCAACGGCAACCGCTTCGACATGTTCCCCGTCGAGGGCGTGACGTACCGGGTGGAAATCATCGTCCCCGCGGAGAAGGTCGAGTACGACCTCGCGCCGGAGGTCGCCCCGTTCCCCGCGGCGCCCGAGGGCACGCTGACGCTGCGGCATGTCGCCGCCGAGCCGATCCAGGCGGAGTGGTTCAACCGCGACGCGCTGGCGGCCGGCGCGAGCATCACGGGGCCCGCGGTCATCCGTGAGAGCCTCAGCACGACGTACATCCCGCCGGGGCAGGAGGCCGTCATCGGCCGTGCCGGCGAGATCATCATCACGAGAGGTGCGACGAAGTGAGCACGTTGACTGCGGCACCGGGCCACGCGGAGCGCCGGCGGATCCGGGATCTGGACGAGACGGCGTTCTTCCAGGAGTACGCCTGCGATCGCTACACCGCGACGGTCCTCGGCAACCGGTTCGACTACCTCGTCGAGCACATGAGCGTGCGGCTGCTGACGGGCGCGTTCTCGCCCGTGCTGCGCGACTTCTACGACCTCGCCTGCACGATCTCGGGGCCGCCCGAGCTCGACTACCTCGTGCCGGCCGCCTCGAACGGCATCGTGCTCATGGCGGGCACGACGATCGACGCGGTGCCCAACATGGTGCGCGAGTACGGACTGGAGAAGCTGCGCCACGGCGACGTGCTCATCGCCAACGACCCGTACCGCACGGGCAACCACAACAACGACCTCGTCTTCGTGCGCCCCGTCTTCCACGCGGGCCGGATCGTCAGCTTCGTGACGCTCAACGCGCACCAGCTCGACATGGGTGGCACGGTGCCGGGTGGCTTCTCGGCGACGAAGCAGAACGTCTACGAGAACGGTCTCGTGCTCTCGCCGCGCCTGCTGGTGAGCGAGGGGCGCAACGTCGAGGAGTCCTTCTCCGTCATCTTCGACAACGTCCGGATGGCCGAGATCCTGCTGCCGGACATGATGACGGTGCTCTCGAGTCTCGAGCTGGGCGAGAGCCTCGTTCTGGAGTCGATCGAGCGCTACGGCATCGACGCGTTCCTCGGCTCGATGCGCTATTCGGTCGACGCGGCGGCGGAGCAGATGGCGCTCGGCCTGGCGCAGCTGCCGGACGGCGACTGGGAGGCCGAGCACGGTGTCGACGCGGACGGCGTCGATGACTCCGAGTCCTACCCGGTCCACGTCGCAATCCGCAAGCGGGGCGAGCGCATCGAGGTCGACCTGTCGGGCACGCACCGTCAGGCGCGGTCCTCGATCAATGCGACCGTGTGGGAGGTCAAGCTCGCGGTCGGCGTCGCGCTCAAGTACAACGTCGACCCGCACGGGCGCTTCAACTCGGGGATGTTCCGCAACATCGACGTCGTCATCCCCGAGGGCACGGTCGTCTCGGCGCTGCCGCCGGATGGCGCCGTCTTCCTTTACTTCGAGCAGTCCCAGGTCATGCTCGCGACGATCCTGATGGCGCTGGAGGAGGCGCTCGGGCAGAACGCGATCGCCGGCGACCGCGGGGGCACGAACCTCCACACGGCGTTCGGTGCCCGCGAGGACGGCAGCCCGTGGGCGGCGATCATGCAGCTCGGCGGCGAAGTGGGACCGTTCGGCGCGAACAAGTACGGCGACGCCGACAGCCAGTGCATGTCGTATCTCGCGAACGGCGTCGCGCCGAGCGTCGAGGCCGTCGAGAAGGACAGTCCCGTCGTCATGCTGCGGCATGAGCCGGTGGCGGACACGGCCGGCGCGGGCTTCCACCGCGGCGGCAACGCGGTGCTGCGTGACACGCTGTTCCTGACGGGCGCGTTCCATTCGATCATCGAGCTGCGGCACAAGTCGGAGACCGGCTTCGGTGTCCAGGGCGGCGGTGCGGGGCGCAACGGCGGCGTCTGGGTCTTCCCTCCCGGGGAGGACGGCGATGCCCGGATTCCGGCGACGAACGACTTCGCGGCGTCGACGCCGTGGGCGGGTGTGCTCGACCCGGAGACGAACGCGCCGTCGCGCGACGGGGTCTACCGCTACCCGTTCGACTCGGCGAAGACGAGCGGCCCGAACTCCGTCCTGCGCTACATCTGCAACGGCGCGGGCGGCTGGGGCGACCCGCTCGAGCGCGACCCCGAGCGCGTCCGCGTCGACGTTCGTGACGAATACGTGACGATCGAGGGCGCCGCACGCCTGTACGGTGTGGTCATCGTCGGCGACCCGCATGAGGATCCTGAGGGGGTCCGAGTGGACGAAGCGCGCACAGCGGCGCTCCGGGAGAAGCTGCTGGCCGATCGCCAGGAAACCTGAACGACAGGATTCCTGTCAATCGACCCGCAGTCTGTGTAACAATGAGCCGTTAGTCCGGCGAGATCGTCGGACAACACGACGAAGAAGTCACCAGAAAGCGAGCAATCACTATGCAACGACGCATCAAGGCCGCCTTCGGCGGTACTGCGGCAATCGCCTCGCTGGCGCTCGTCCTCACGGGCTGCGCCTCGGGCGGTTCCCCCACCCCGACCAGTGGCGGCGAGGCCGCGACGTTCGAGCTCCCCGGCTCGCTGCGTGACGCGGCCACCGGTGAGTGCACCATCGACCCGATCGAGGGCGTCGACGTCCAGGCCGCGGGCGACTACATCCAGCCGTGGCTGAACGCGGACAAGGAGATCGTCCCCACTGCGCTCGGCTGGGGTGCGCTCGAGGGCGAGGTGCCCGACGGCCTGATCATCGGCTACGCCAACAACATGACCCCGGTCGGCGACGCCCAGTGGCGTCCGTACATCGAGGCCGCGGCCGAGGCGGCCGGCGGGACGTTCGTGAACTACCCCACCGGCCCCGACCCGCAGTCGGCGCAGGCGGGCTTCAACACGATCCTCGCGGACGCGGCGGCCGGCAATCTCGACATCCTGATCGTCGGCGCGGTGTCGCCGCGCACCGTGCAGGCGCAGGCGGAGGAGCTGCTCAACGACTACCCGGATGTCCAGGTCGTGTGGGGCGCTGACCCGTACGCGAACCGGGATCTCGGCCTCGACGACTCGATCGGCGACTACGGCGGGTCCATCGTCAACGGCAACGTGCTCGCGGCGGCGGCGGTGTACTACACCTGCGGCGCGGCGACCGACTTCACGTGGTACACCACGAACGACCTCGAGTTCACCTCGGTGAACCTCCTGGCCGCGAACGAGTTCCTCGCGGAGCTCAACCCGACCGCGACGCTGCGCGAGGTCGTCGGCTCGATCACCTCGGCTGCGGCCACGGACCTGATCATCCCGGACCTGCAGGGCCACCCGAACTCGCAGTTCTTCGTGTCGCCGCTGGACCAGTACCAGATCGGTATCAAGGACGCGGCTGAAACCGCCGGCATCGACAACTGGTACGGCATCGGGCAGTCCTCGCTCCCGGCGAACGTCGATCAGATCAAGAACGGCGCCCAGTACGGCGGCTACACGCTGGACTTCGAGCAGTTCATGTTCCAGCTCGTCGACCAGGGTCTGCGTATGTACCTCGGCGAGTGGCCGGCCGACGGCTACGGCGAGGGCAACTGGGAGCTGATCAACTCCTCGATGTCCACGCTCATCACCCCCGGCAACGTCAACGACCTCGACATCGACGCCAGCGGGCACTACACCGCGGTGCCGGACACGGCGGCGAAGTACGTCGAGCTCTGGGGCAAGTGACCCGAGTCTGATTCACTGAGAGAGGTGCCGTCCGTCGGTTGACGGCGGACGGCGCCTCTTTCGCCGTTTCGAACCACACGAAGCCGCCACGCGATATCAAAGGAGACACCGCGGATCATGGACGCAACCACCACGGGTGACCTGCTGCTGCAGATCACCGGCATGTACAAGGAGTTCCCCGGCACGCGCGCGCTCGACGACGTCTCGCTCGACGTGCGAAGCGGCGAGATCGTCGCGGTCGTCGGGCACAACGGCTCGGGCAAGTCGACGCTCGTCAAGATCCTCGCGGGCGTCTACACGAAGGACGCCGGCGAGGTCGCCTTCCCGTCCTCGACCGAGGCGGAGCCGACCGAGCTGCACATCGTCCACCAGGACCTCGGACTCTCGATGCCGTTCAGCACGATCGAGAACCTCGGCCTCGTGAACCAGACCGGTGCGGGCCTCGCCCCGGTCAACAAGCGCCGCGAGCGCGCCCGCGCGATCGAGCTCGTGAGCCGATTCGGCGAGCCCTTCGACGTCACCGTGCCGGTCTCCGAGCTCGCGCCGGCCCAGCGCTCCATCATCGGCATCGCCCGCGCGCTCGACGGCTGGAAGCACTCGCGGAACATCATGATCCTCGACGAGCCGACGGAGGCGCTCGCCGCCGGCGAGGTCGAGGTGCTGTTCGACGCGGTGAAGAGGCTCGCGGCCGAGGGCGCCGGCATCATCTTCATCTCGCACCGCCTCGACGAGGTGCTCGACCTCGCCGACCGCATCGTCGTGCTGCGCAACGGCCAGAAGGTCGCCGACGAGGCGCGTGCGACCGTCGACCACGACCGGCTCGTCGAGTTCGTCACGGGCGCGTCCGCGCACGAGGGCGAGGTCGGCCGCACCGACCTCGGCTGGACCGACGAGGTCGTGCTCGAGGTGGAGAACCTCGCGGGCGCCGACATCGAGGACATCGACCTCGAGGTGCGCGCCGGCGAGATCGTCGGCGTCGCCGGCGTTCTCGGCTCCGGCCGGGAGGCGTTGCCCGCACTGCTCTTCGGCTCCGTCCCCGGCCGCGCCGACCGCTACCGCATCGCTGGCAAGGACTACCGCAAGCGCAGTCCGCGCGAGAGCATCCGGCGTGGCATGGCGTTCGTCCCCGGCGACCGCGCCAAGCTCGGCTCGATCCGGCCGATGACCGCCCGGGAGAACGTGACGCTGCCCGAGCTAAAGTCCGTGAGCGGTGCCGCGGGATCGATCAGCCCGCGCCGCGAGCGCGCTCAGGTGCAGTCGCTCATCGCGAAGTACGACGTCAAGCCGCCGCGTTCGGAGCAGGTCTTCTCGCAGTTCTCCGGCGGCAACCAGCAGAAGGTCGTCTTCGCGAAGTGGCTGCGCAACGACCCGAAGGTGCTGCTCCTGGAGGAGCCCACTCAGGGCGTCGACATCGGCGCGAAGCAGGCGCTCTACAGCGCGATCGACGCCGCCGCGGCAGACGGGGCGGGCGTCGTCGTCTGCTCCTCCGACGCGAAGGAACTGGTGCGCCTGTGCAATCGCGTGCTCGTCATGCGCGGCGGTCGTGTCGCGGCGGAGTTGTCCGGCGACGAGCTCACCGAGACGCGGATCGTACTTGAAGGCTACGGACTCGGAAACGAGGGGAACGAGTGAAGCAGACCGAAGCCATCCCGACCGTCGGCACTGCCGACGTCAAGGCGCCGAACCAGTGGAGCCGACTCTTCGGCTTCCAGAACATCAGCGCGGTCTACCTCTTCATCGTCATCTTCGTGATCTTCGCGATCTGGGTACCGCAGACCTTTCTGAAGCCGCAGACCTGGGCGAACCTGCTCGACACCCAGTCGCTCGTCGTGCTCGCGGCGCTCGCGGTCATGGTCCCGCTGGTCACGGGCGTCTTCAACCTGGCGGTCGGAGCCGAGATCTCCTTCGCGCTCATGCTCAGCGCGACGCTGCAGCAGACATCGCAGGATCAGCCGAACCTGCTGCTCGCACTCGGCCTGCCGTGGTGGGCTGCCGCGATCGTCGTGCTCATCGTCGCGGGACTCGTCGGGGCGCTCTCCGGCTTGATCGTGACGAAGCTGAAGATCGACTCCTTCATCGCGACCCTCGGTGTGGCGTCGATCCTCGCGGGCATCATGTACCTCGTCTCGCAGAACAAGCCGCTCAGCATCACACTCGACTACAAGGCGGTCACCGACTGGTACATCGACCTCGGCGGCTTCCGCCTGAAGCTGTCAGTGATCGTGCTCGTCGTCGTCGCGCTGATCATCTGGTACATCCTCGAGCGCACGATCGTCGGCCGCCGCATGTACGCCTCGGGCTTCAACCCGGACGGCGCTCGCCTCTCCGGCGTCAACGTCGACCGGCTGCAGTTCTGGTCGCTCGTCGCCGGCGGCGTGATCGCGGGCGTGGTGGGAGTCCTCGCGGCCTCGAAGTTCAGCGGCAACTCGACGATCGGCGGCACGATGCTGATCCCGGCGCTGTCCGCGGTGTTTCTCGGATCGACGCAGTTCAAGGGCGGCCGGTTCAACGTGTGGGGCACCGTCGTCGCGCTCTACGTGCTCGCGGTCGGCGTCCAGGGCCTGCTGCTCGTGCAGGTGCCCGACGTGCTTTCAGACTTCTTCTACGGCATCGCGCTCATCGGCGCGGTCGTGCTCTCCCGGTGGGGCGGCGGCAGGCGGCGGTTCCGGGCGGTCCGCCAGGCGACGACCTTCACCAAGGACGGCAAGGCCGCGCTCATCGCCGAGGCCGAGGCGGAGCCCTCGCAGTTCCACCCGACCGAGACGGCGCTCAAGCAGGACGGCATCGAGGACCAGGGCGAGCGTCCCTGACCCCGTGTGTGTCGGAGGCGGGCGCGGGGCCACGGCCTCGCGCCCGCCTCCACGCCTCGATCGTTGCAAGCTTGTTGCCGTTCTCGCGTTGTCGAACCCAAGTCAGATGTATTACTGTCAACTTGTCTGACATTGCAGTCGGGCTTTGGACAACGAAGTCACCAGAGAGAGAGCAATCATGCACGGACGCACCAAGGCCGCGCTCGGCGGATTCGCCGCTGTCGCAGCCGTTTCGCTCGCGCTCGCGGGTTGTGCCGCGGGCACGCCGAGCGAGCAGCCGACGACCGGCGGGGAGACCACCGCCGCCGGGGTCACCTACATGGACATGGCGACCGGCGAGTGCGCCGCGCCGCCGCTGGAGGGCGTCGACTTCGAGGGCGCGAAGGCCTACCTCGATTCGTTCTCCGCCCAGGTCGACGGACTGCTGACCGATGAGAAGCTGCCCGAGCCGATCACGTCGGACACGCTCGTCGTCTACCTCGACAACGCCTCGCCGTACTCGGCGATGCTCGCCGAGTTCATCGGCCAGGCCGCGAAGGCTGCCGGTGCGGAGTACCAGTCGGTCAACGTCGGCTCGGACGCCCAGAGCATCAACTCCGGCATGAACTCCGTCGTGACGCTCAACCCCGACGTCGTCATCACGTTCGCGACCGACCTGACGTTCTGGCAGGACCAGTACAAGGCGCTCACCGACGCGGGCACCGCGGTCGTCTACGCGGGCAACGGGAACGCGACGGAGTTCGGGCTCAACGAGACCTTCGGCACCGCCGACGCCTCGGTCGTCAACGGCAGCGTCATCGCGGCCGCGGCGATCGTCGCGACCTGCGGCACCGCGACGAACTTCGTCTACTACCCGGCGCCGGAGATCGTCGCCTCGGTCGACATGCTCGCGAGCTACGAGTCCTACATCAAGGACCACGTGCCCGGCGCGACGGTGCGCTCCGTCGACATCTCGATCATGGACACCGACGGTGCGAGCAAGATCGTCTCGGACCTCCAGGCCCACCCGGAGACCGAGTTCTGCTCGCCGTCGTCTGACCAGTGGCAGATCGGTCTCGCCGACAAGGCGAAGCTCGCCGGCATCACGAACGCCTACTGCTTCGGTGGCATCTCGCTCCCGCAGAACTACCAGCAGATCAAGGACGGCACCCAGGTCGGCACGCTCGCGTACGACCCGACGGTCCAGTCGTGGCAGGCGGTCGACGAGGGCTTCCGCAAGCTCCAGGGCGTCTTCAAGGACTACGACATGGATGCCCTCATCCGTCTCGTCGCACTCGCCGTGACCCAGCAGAACATTGACCGCGTCGACATCTCGACCGGCGCGTTCGACGCCCTCCCGGGCTACCAGGACATGTACCTGGAGCTCTGGAACGGCTGATCTAGTGCGAGTGGGGCGCCGTCCGGATCCCGGGCGGCGCCCCCTTTCGCGAGGCGCATGACGCGCTAGTGTCTGACAAGTCCCCGACGCGACGATGCGGTCGCAGGAAGTTGACGCCATGGCGGCCAGCAACGAACCACTCCTGAGAGTCACCGGGATGGTCAAGGAATTCCCGGGTCTTCGCGCCCTCGACGATGTGTCGCTCGAGGTCGGCGCCGGCGAGATCGTCGCAGTCGTGGGCCACAACGGCTCGGGCAAGTCGACGCTCGTGAAGATCCTCGCGGGGGTCTACACGAAGGACGCCGGCGAGGTCGAGTTCCCCGCCTCCACGCCGCAGGAGCAGACGGAGCTGCACATCATTCACCAGGACCTCGGCCTGGCGGTCCAGCTCAACGCGATCGAGAACCTCGGCATCCCGAAGTACCGCGGGCTGCGCGAATCCCTGTCGCCCTCGCCCGTCAAGCGGGAGAAGGAGAAGGCGCGCGCGCTCATCAGCCGCTTCGGCGAGCCGTTCGACGTGACCGTGCCGGTCGGCACCCTCTCGCCCGCGCAGCGCTCGATCATCGCGATCGCGCGGGCCCTCGACGGGTGGCAGCACCCGCGCAACATCCTCATCCTCGACGAGCCGACCGAGGCGCTGCACGCGTCCGAGGTGCGCGTGCTCTTCGAGGCGGTCAAGAAGCTCGCGGCCGAAGGCGCCGGCATCATCTTCATCTCGCACCGGCTCGACGAGGTGCTCGAGCTCGCGGACCGCATCGTCGTGCTCCGCGACGGCAAGAAGGTCGCCGACGACGCCCGCTCGACGATCGACCACGAGCGGCTCGTCGAGCTCGTCACCGGCGTCGAGGCCGGCGAGGCCGAGACGGGGCGCACCGATCGCACGCACGGCGAAGTCGTCCTCGACGTCGCGGGCCTGTGGGGCGAGGTGCTCGACGGCATCGACCTGACGATCCACGCGGGGGAGGTCGTCGGCGTAGCCGGCGTCCTCGGCTCGGGCCGCGAGGCGCTGCCGGCGATGGTCTTCGGCGAGCTACTCGCCGCGGCCGACGAGTTCACCCTCTCCGGCGAGCCGTACGAGCGCCGTAGGCCCGGCGAGTCGATCCGGCGCGGCATGGCGTTCGTCCCGGGCGATCGCGCGAAGTACGGGTCCATCCGGGACTTCACCGCGCGGGAGAACATGACGCTGCCGTCGATGCAAGCCGTCACGAACGCCGCGTTCTCCGTCAACGTGCGCCAGGAGAAGGCGCTCGCGCAGGAGCTCATCGCGAAGTACGACGTCAAGCCGGCACGTCCCGAGCAGATCTTCAAGCAGTTCTCCGGTGGGAACCAGCAGAAGATCGTCTTCGCGAAGTGGCTGCGCAACAAGCCGCAGGTGCTCCTGCTCGAGGAGCCGACGCAGGGCGTCGACATCGGCGCGAAGCAGGCGCTGTACGAGGCGATCGACGATGCCGCGGCGCAGGGTGCCGCCGTGCTCGTGTGCTCGTCGGAGGCGAAGGAGCTCGTGCGCCTGTGCGACCGGGTGCTCGTGCTGCGCGATGGCCGTGTGGCCGCGGATCTGCACGGGGAGGATCTCACGGAGACCCGCCTCGTGCTCGAAGGTTATGGACTTGCCGAGGGACACCACGGCGAAAGCGAGGGAGAGCAGTGAAGAAGACCGAGTCGATCCCGACTGTCACGGAGGGGACCAAGTCGGTCCCGCAGCCGGCGTCGCAGTGGCGGAGGATCCTGTCATTCCGTAACATCTCGGCGCTCTACATCTTCATCGCGATCTTCGCGATCTTCGCGATCTTGACGCCGAAGACGTTCCTGTCGCCGGGCACGTGGGTGCTCCTGCTCGATGAGCAGACGATCACGGTGCTCGCCGCGCTCGCGGTGCTCATCCCGCTCAACGTCGCGGTCTTCAACCTCGCGATCGGCGCCGAGGTTGGCTTCGCCGTCATCCTCGTCGCCGTCCTCCAGGTCAACGTGCAACTGCCGTGGCCCCTCGCGGTGGTCCTCGCGCTCGCCTGCGGCGCGCTCATCGGCACGATCTCGGGCCTTATCATCACGCGCCTAAAGATCGACTCCTTCATCGCGACCCTCGGCATGAGCTCCCTGCTCACGGCGGGCCTCGTCCTGCTGTCGGGCCAGCGGCAGGTCCTCGGTCTCGGTGAAGGCTTCCGCGACTTCGCGACGGGCGGCATCCCGCTCGGCGGTACGTTCAAGATCACCTGGCCCGTCATCATCATGCTCGCGGTCGCCTTCGTCCTCTGGTACGTCATGGAGAAGACCCCGCTCGGGCGCCGGATGTACGCGGCGGGGTTCAACCCCGACGGCGCGCGCCTGTCGGGCGTCAACGTCTCCCGGCTGCAGATCGGCTCGCTCGTCGCCGGCGGCATGGTCGCCGCGCTCGCGGGCACGCTGCTCGCCTCCCGCATCAACGCGGGCGACCCGACGGTCGGCCCCAACCTGCTGCTGCCCGCGCTCACCGCGGTGTTCCTCGGTTCGACGCAGTTCAAGGGCGGTCGGTTCAACGTCTGGGGCACGGTCGTCTCGGTGTACGTTCTCGCGGTCGGCGTCAAGGGCCTCCAGCTCCTCGGCGCGACCGACTGGGTCGAGAACGCGTTC
>DATMGN010000033.1:0-87675 GCA_035555435.1 Microbacteriaceae bacterium
CTCCCCTTCCTCCCCCGACCCGAACAGCGAGGCGCATGATGACCGACACCAGCACCCTCCGATACACCCCCGAGCACGAATGGGTCGCGATCGACGGCGACGTCGCGACGATCGGACTCACCCGCTTCGCCGCCGACTCGCTCGGCGACGTCGTATACCTCGACCTGCCCGCCGTCGGCGCGCGCGTCGCGGCAGGCCGAGTCTGCGGCGAGGTCGAGTCGACGAAGTCGGTCAGCGAGATCTACGCGCCCGTCGACGGCGAGGTGACCGAGAGGAACCAGGCGGCGCTCGACACGCCCGAGCTCGTCAACTCCGCCCCCTACGAGGACGGCTGGCTGTTCCGCGTGCGCTTCGACGCCGTGCCGGACGGCCTGCTCGACGAGGCCGGCTACCGGGCGTTGGTCGCAGAATGAGCCGCGACGGCATGGCGTTCCGTACCCGCCACATCGGCGCCGTCGGCGACGGGCGCGCCCGCCTGCTCGCCGACCTCGGCCACCCCGACCTCGACGCGTTCATCGCCGCGGCGATCCCCGCCGAGATCCGCAGCGCGCCGGCCGCGACCTCGATCCCCCCGGCCGCGACCGAGCGCGCGGTCCTCGCGGAGCTCCGGACCCTCGCGGGGCGCAACACGATGCGCCGCAGCCTCATCGGGCAGGGCTACCACGGCACGATCACGCCCGCCGTGATCCAGCGCAGCGTCATCGAGAACCCCGCCTGGTATACCGCGTACACGCCGTACCAGCCCGAGATCTCGCAGGGCCGGCTCGAGGCGCTCATGAACTTCCAGACCGCGGTCGCCGACCTCACGGGTCTCGCGACCGCCAACGCATCGATGCTTGACGAGGCGAGCGCCGCCGCCGAGGCGATGCTGCTCGCGCGGCGCGCCTCCCGTGCCGACACCGATGTCTTCCTGCTCGACGCCGACGCGCTCCCCCAGACGATCGCCGTCATGCGCGGCCGGGCCGAAGCCCTCGACATTGAGCTCGTCGTCGTCGATCTCGCCGCGGCGGACCCCGCCGAGCTGCCGGCGGCGTTCGGTGCGCTCGTCCAGTACCCGGGGGCCTCGGGCCGGCTCTGGGACCCGAGCCCCGTCATCGAGCGCGTCCACGCGGACGGCGGCATCGCCGCCGTCGCGGCCGACCTGCTCGCCCTCGCGCTCGTCACCCCGCCCGGCGAGCTCGGTGCCGACGTCGCCGTCGGAACCTCCCAGCGCTTCGGCGTGCCGATGGGCTTCGGCGGACCGCACGCCGGCTACCTCGCCGTGCGCGCGGGGCTCGAACGCCAGCTGCCCGGCCGCCTCGTCGGCCTCTCCGTCGACGCCGACGGTCGACCCGCCTATCGGCTCGCGCTGCAGACGCGCGAGCAGCACATCCGCCGGGAGAAGGCGACGAGCAACATCTGCACCGCGCAGGTGCTCCTCGCCGTCGTCGCCGCGATGTACGCGGTCTACCACGGGCCCGCGGGCATCCGCGCGATCGCCGAACGCGTCCACGAGACGGCGAGCGCGTTCGCCGCGGCCGCCCGCGCGGCGGGCCTCGACGTCGTGCACGAGCGCTTCTTCGACACCGTGACCGTCCGCGTCGACGACGCGGCCGCCGCCGTCGCACGCGCGCATGACGCCGGGATCCTGCTCCGCCTCGCCGCCGACGATCTCGTCGGCATCGCGTTCGACGAGCCCACGAGCGAGGACGTCGCCGCCGGCGCGCCACTCATCGAGGAGCTCGTCGCGCTCCTCGGCGGGCTCGCCGTCGTTGCCGACCGCGATGCGTCGCCCAGGCTCGGCGCGCTCACCCGCACGACCCCCTATCTGACGCACCCGACGTTCTCCGCGCATCACAGCGAGACCGCGATGATGCGCTACCTGCGCCGGCTCGCCGACAAGGACTACGCGCTCGACCGCGGCATGATCCCGCTCGGCTCCTGCACCATGAAGCTCAACGCCGCGACCGAGATGGCGGCGATCACCTGGCCCGAGTTCACGCAGCTGCACCCCTTCGCGCCACCACAGGACGTCGACGGCATGCTCGCCATCGTCACCGACCTCGAGCGCTGGCTCGCGGAGCTCACCGGCTACGACACGGTCTCGCTGCAGCCGAACGCCGGCAGCCAGGGCGAGCTCGCGGGCCTGCTCGCCGTACGGGGCTGGCATCGCGCGCGCGGCGAGTCCCACCGCGACGTGTGTCTCATCCCCGCGAGCGCGCACGGCACGAACGCCGCCTCGGCGGTCCTCGCGGGACTGCGCGTCGTCGTCGTCGCGACCGACGCGTCGGGCGACGTCGACCGCGCCGACCTCGACGCGAAGATCGCGGAGCACGCCGACCGGCTCGCCGTGCTCATGGTCACCTATCCCTCCACCCACGGTGTCTACGAGGCCGGCATCCGCGCGATGTGCGATGCCGTCCACGCGGCGGGCGGACAGGTGTACATCGACGGTGCGAACCTCAACGCGCTCCTCGGCCACGCCCGATTCGGCGACCTCGGCGGCGACGTCTCGCACCTCAACCTGCACAAGACCTTCTGCATCCCCCACGGCGGCGGTGGGCCGGGCGTCGGCCCCGTCGCCGCGAAGGCGCACCTCGCGCCCCACCTGCCCGGACACCCGCTCGCGCAGTCTGCCGAGCACGCGCTCGTCGGCGGCGGCGTCGCGGGCCATGACGGCGCACCCGTCTCGGCCGCCCCCTACGGCTCGCCGTCGATCCTGCCGATCACCTGGGCGTACATCCGGCTCATGGGCGAGGACGGGCTGGCGGAGGCGACCGGCGCGGCAGTGCTCGCCGCGAACTGGGTCGCCGACCGCCTGCGCGAGGACTACCCCGTGCTCTACGCGGGCGAGCGCGGGCTCGTCGCGCATGAGTGCATCCTCGACCTGCGGCCGCTGCGCGAGGCGACCGGGATCACCGTCGACGACGTCGCGAAGCGGCTCATCGACTACGGGTTCCACGCGCCGACGATGTCCTTCCCCGTCGCTGGCACGCTCATGGTCGAGCCGACCGAGAGCGAGGACGTCGAGGAGCTCGAGCGGTTCGTGCTCGCGATGTCGGCGATCCGGCGCGAGGCCGAGGCGGTCCGCGACGGCCGTTGGCCCGTCGACGACAACCCCCTGAAGGGGGCCCCGCACACCGCGGAGCACAGCGTCGCCGACGTGTGGACGCACGCGTACGGGCGCGAGGAGGCGGTCTACCCGATCGCGTCGCTGCGCGACGGCAAGTACTGGTCACCCGTGCGCCGGGTCGACAATGCGTACGGCGACCGGAACCTCGTGTGCAGCTGCCCCCCGATCGAGGCGTTCGCGGAGGCGTTTGCCGGCTGACTCAGATCGAGAAGCCGAGCGCCCGCATCATGTCTCGGCCGTCCTCGGTGATCCGCTCGGGGCCCCACGGCGGCATCCAGACCCAGTTGATCCGGAAGGCGTCGACAATGCCGTCGAGCGCCTGAGCGGTCTCGTCCTCGATGACGTCGGTGAGCGGGCAGCCCGCCGAGGTCAGCGTCATCGAGATGATGAGCTCCTGCTCGTCCCCGAGCGAGAGATCGTAGATGAGCCCGAGGTCGACGATGTTGACGCCGAGCTCCGGGTCGACGACGTCCTTGAGCGCCTCCTCGACCTCGTCGAAGTGCGCCGGCTCGAGTGCGGTGGGCATGACTGCTACGACGCGCTCTCGCTCGCGCCCGCGAGATAGCGGTCGTAGCCCTCCGCCTCGAGCCGCTCGGCGAGCTCCGGGCCGCCCTCCTCCGCGACGCGACCGTCGACGAGGACGTGGACGAAGTCGGGGCGGATGTAGCGCAGGATCCGCGTGTAGTGCGTGATGAGCACGACGCCGAGCCCCGTCGCCTCACGGGCGCGGTTGACGCCCTCGGAGACGACCTTGAGGGCGTCGACGTCGAGCCCCGAGTCGGTCTCGTCGAGGATCGCGAACTTCGGCTTGAGCAGCTCGAGCTGCAGGATCTCGTGGCGCTTCTTCTCGCCGCCCGAGAAGCCCTCGTTGACGTTGCGCTCGGCGAAGGAGCGGTCCATCCGCAGCCCCTCCATCGCGCCGCGCACGTCCTTGATCCAGCTGCGGATCGCCGGTGCCTCGCCCGAGAGGGACGTCTTCGCGGTGCGCAGGAAGTCGGCCACCTTGACCCCGGGGATCTCCACCGGGTACTGCATCGCGAGGAAGAGCCCGGCGCGGGCGCGCTCGTCGACGCTCATCGCGAGCAGGTCCTGCCCGTCGAGCGTCACGGTGCCCCCGTCGATCGAGTACTTCGGGTGCCCCGCGATCGCGTAGCCGAGCGTCGACTTGCCCGCGCCGTTCGGACCCATGATCGCGTGGGTCTCGCCCTGGGCGACCGTGAGGTCGAGACCCTTGAGGATCTCTTTCCTGCCCTGATCGGTCTCGACACTGACCCGCAGGTCCTTGATCTGAAGCGTCGCCATGTCAGGCCTCCTGTGCGTTCTGCGCCGCGTCGGCGCTCTGGTCGATGATCACGTGCGGGTCGACGAGCACGGCGCCGTCCGCGATGACCACCTGGAATACGGGGACCGGCTCGTAGGCCGGGAGCGATAGCGCCGCGCCCGTGCGCAGCGAGAACCTCGCGCCGTGGGCCCAGCATTCGATCGTGTCGTCCTCGACGAAGCCGTCCGAGAGCGAGACCTCGCCGTGCGAGCAGCGGTCGCCGATCGCGTGGATCGTCCCGGCGGAGTCGCGCACGATCGCGATCGCGACGCCGTCGACCTCGACCCGCTTCGGCTCGTTGGGCGAGAGCTCGTCGAGCATCGCGACCTCGACCGCGGTCATGGCGTCACCTCGAGCTCGGCCGCCACGAGCGCCTGCAGGCGCTCCTGAAGCTCCGCGTCGTCGATCTGCTGGATGATCTCGGTGAGGAAGCCGATGACGACGAGCCGACGAGCGTCCGCCTCGGGGATGCCGCGGGCCTGCAGGTAGAACAGCTGCTCATCGTCGAACCGACCCGTCGCCGACGCGTGGCCCGCGCCGAGGATCTCGCCCGTCTCGATCTCGAGGTTCGGGATGGAATCGGTCCGGGTGCCCTCGGTGAGCACCAGGTTGCGGTTCTGCTCGTAGCTGTCGGTGCCGGTCGCGTTCGGACCGATCAGCGTGTCGCCGATCCACACGGCGCGCGCACCCCTGCCCTGCAGCGCGCCCTTGTACGTCATCCGGCCCTTCGTGTGCCGACCCTCGTGGTGCAGGAACACCTGGTGCTCGATGTGCTGTCCCGCATCCGCGAAGTACAGACCGAGCAGCTCAGTGCTCGAACCGTCGCCCGCGAGCCGGGCCGTCGGATTGAGCCGCACGACCCCGCCGCCAAGCGAGACGACAATGTGCTTGAGGTGCGCGTCGCGGCCGATGACGGCCTGGTGCGCCGACGAGTGGAGGGCGTCCGCGTCCCACAGCTGGAGCGAGACGACCGTGAGGTCCGCCCCGTCGGCGACACGGATCTCCACGTTCTCGGCGAGCGCGCCGTCGCCGACGTGCTCCAGGACGACCGTCGAGACGGCGTGCGCGGGTGCCTCGATGATGAGGTGCTCCGTGGCGACGCCGTCCTGCGCTCCCCGGATCGTGACGCGCACGTCGCCCTCGGCGACGATGTGCCGCGGGGTCGCGCGCTGCAGGGCGATCGCCGAGACGACGTCCTCGGGACGGAACTCTCCCGACGTGACCCTGACCGGCGCGTCCAGGTCGAACAGCGGCGCGAGCCGCTGGAGGTCGGAGAACTTCCACTGCGGATCCTCGCGGCGCGGCGCCTCGAAGTCTGCCGGGTCGTAGGACCAGGCCCGCTCCGACCTTGTCTGCACGGGCGTGAACCAGCCCTCGGCGTTCCCGCCGTGCGTGTGCTCCTGCATGGGCTCAGCCCACCGAGCCTTCCATGTTCATCTCGATGAGCTTGTTGAGCTCCATCGCGTACTCCATCGGCAGTTCACGGGCGATCGGCTCGATGAAGCCGCGGACGATCATCGCCATGGCCTCCTCCTCCGAGACTCCGCGCGACTGCAGGTAGAACAGCTGCTCCTCCGACACGCGCGAGACGGTCGCCTCGTGGCCGAGCTGCGCGTCATCGATGCGGATGTCGATCGCCGGATACGTGTCCGAGCGCGAGATCGTGTCGACGAGCAGCGCGTCGCATCGCACGGTGTTGGCCGAGTGATGCGCCCCCGCCTCGACGCGGACCTCGCCGCGGTACCCAGCGCGGCCGCCGCCGCGGGCGATCGACTTCGAGATGATCGAGGACGTCGTGTTCGGCGCGAGGTGGATCATCTTCGCGCCCGCATCCTGGTGCTGACCGGGACCGGCGAACGCGACCGAGAGCGTCTCGCCCTTCGCGTGCTCCCCGACGAGGAAGATCGACGGGTACTTCATCGTGACCTTCGAGCCGATGTTGCCGTCGACCCACTCCATCGTCGCGCCCTCGTGAGCGACCGCGCGCTTCGTGACCAGGTTGTAGACGTTCGTCGACCAGTTCTGGATCGTCGTGTAGCGCACGCGCGCGTTCTTCTTGACGATGATCTCCACGACCGCGGAGTGCAGCGAGTCGGACTTGTAGATCGGGGCGGTGCAGCCCTCGATGTAGTGCACGTACGAGCCCTCGTCGGCGATGATCAGCGTCCGCTCGAACTGGCCCATGTTCTCCGTGTTGATGCGGAAGTAGGCCTGCAGCGGGATCTCGACGTGGACGCCCGGGGGCACGTAGACGAAGGAGCCGCCCGACCAGACGGCCGTGTTGAGCGCGGCGAACTTGTTGTCGCCGGCCGGGATGACCGTCCCGAAGTACTCGTCGAAGAACTCGGGGTGCTCGCGCAGCGCCGTGTCGGTGTCCATGAAGATGACGCCCTGGCGCTCGAGCTCCTCGTTGATCTGGTGGTAGACCACCTCGGACTCGTACTGCGCCGCGACGCCCGCGACGAGGCGCTGGCGCTCCGCCTCGGGGATCCCGAGCTTCTCGTACGTCTCCTTGATCTCGTCCGGGAGCTCCTCCCAGGTCGCGGCCTGGCGTTCTGTCGACCGGACGAAGTACTTGATGTTGTCGAAGTCGATATCCGACAGGTCGGCGCCCCACGACGGCATCGGCTTCTTGTCGAAGAGCGCGAGCCCCCGCAGTCGGTGCTTGAGCATCGACGCGGGCTCGTCCTTCAGCGCCGAGATGTCGCGGACGACGGTCTCGGACAGTCCGCGGCGGGCGGACGCGCCGGCGGTGTCGGTGTCATGCCAGCCGAACTCGTACTGGCCGAGACTGTCGATCTCGGGACGGTCGATCAGCTGGGCGGTGGCCTCACTGGCCTCAGTCATAGCGATTCCTCTCACCGAAGCGAACTATCAGGTCCGTGTCGGCATTCCGCGGTTTTGACCGCACGTACAATCGTACCCGTGCGTTGGGTGAGGGTGGCCGCGTGGCTGAACCTCATCGGAAACGTCGTGATCATCGCCACGGGCGGTGCCGTGCGGCTCACCGCCTCGGGTCTCGGCTGCGATCAGTGGCCCCTGTGCACCACGACCTCGCTCGTCCCCGGTATCGACGAGGGCATCCACGGCATCATCGAGTTCGGCAACCGCTTGATGTCTGGCGTGCTCGGCCTCCTCGCGCTATGGGCCGTCATCGCTGTCTGGCGCTTCCGGCGCGAACGCCGCGACCTCTGGGCACACGCCTGGATCATCCTGGCGGGCGTCATCGTGCAGGCCGTCGTGGGCGGCGTCGTCGTCCTCACCCGGCTCTCCGTCTCGACCGTCGGCATCCACTACTTCATCTCGGCGGTGCTCGTGGGGGTCGCGGCCTCGTTGCTCGTGCGCGCCTACCGGCCGTCGGGGCCGCGCGTCCGCGCCGTGCCGCGGTGGCTCGCGATCACGACCCACATCGCCTCGCTGCTGCTCGCGCTCGTCGTCATCGGGGGCGTCGTGACGACGCAGAACGGCCCGCACTCGGGCGATGCCGAGGTCATCCGGGACTCGACCGCCTGGGACGTGCTCGTGCACGTGCACGCCTGGGTCGGCTACGCCCTCGCGGCGGCGCTCGTCGTGCTGCTCGTCGGCGGCATCCTCGCGCGGGCGCGCGTGTATGTCCTCGCCGTCTCGCTGCTCGTGGCGACGGTCGTCGTCCAGATCGTCGTCGGCGTCATCCAGGCCCGGGTCGGCATTCCTCCGCTGCTCGTCGGCATCCATATGGTGCTCGCGGGTATCAGCGTCGCCTTCGGCGTGCTCGTCGTCGATCGCCTGAAGCGCCCCGCACAGTAGCGGGCGTCCGCTCTTATTGCGGGCTGCCGCCCTGGAATCCTCCGCAGAATCACCGATTCCCCGCAGAACCCCGGTCCCCGAACGTTCCCCCACAGGAGCTGAAGTCGAGGAGTCGTCCAACATTGGCCGCTGACGGCCGAAGGCACCGGCCCGCTTCGGACAGGCTCGCCGGGTGACGAACCCCCGAGGCAGGCCGAGACGACCGACGATTCTCTCGTGTGTCAGCGCGGCAGCGGCCCGAGGGCTCTCGGTGCTCGTCGAGCCGCCGCTCCAGCACCTCTGGGTGCCGGCCCACGCGGGAGGACCGGTGCCAGAGCGCGTCCGCCTGCATCGCTCCCGCCCGATCGCTCCCCCGCTCGGCGGCGTCGAGTCGGTTGCGGACATGCTCGCCCACGTCGCCGGCTGTTTGCCGAGGCTCGAGGCGCTAGTCGTGTGGGAGTCGGCGCTGCATCGTCGGCTCGTGTCGCTGCGGCAACTGGCTCGCATCACCTGGCGCGGCCCGCTCCCGCGCGAGTTCGCGCGGGTCGCGAGCGACCGCTCTGAGTCGCTGCTCGAGACCCTTGCGCTGCATCGGCTCCGCGCGATCGGCGTGCCGGTGCGCCAGCAGGTCCTGCTGCGCGGACACCGGGTGGATCTCCTCCTCGACGAGCGAGTCGTCGTGCAGGTGGACGGATTCCAGCACCACACGGCGGGACAGCGCCGGTCGGATATCGAGCACGATGCGCTGCTCGGCCTCGACGGCTTCCGGGTGCTCCGGTTCGGGTATGGGGACATCGTCGACCGCTGGCCCCACGCCGAGGGGATCGTCGTCGCGACTCTCGCCCAGCGCTAGCTTTGCGGGCAGCGCGGGATTCTGCGGGCGCAGGAGCGGGCGAAGCCCGCAGAGGGCCGGATTCCCCGCGATACTCGGTCGATCGCGGCCTACAGCGGGAGGTAGACGAGCGGGTCGACGCCGACCGCCACGAAGACGAGCGCGAGGTAGGAGATCGAGCCGTGGAAGAGCCGCATCGGGCGGGTCTCGCCGCCGCGGATCGCCTTCGCGTAAAGGCGGTGCGCCTCGATGATGAACCAGAGTCCCGCGCCGGCGGCGACGACCGTGTAGACGATCCCCATCGGCGCGACCGGGATGAGCAGCAGCGAGCACACGACCGTCGCCCAGGCGTAGAGCACCGACTGCAGTGCGACGACCGTCTCCGAGCGCACGACGGCGAGCATGGGCACCCCGGCGGCGCGGTAGTCCTCCCGATAGCGCATCGACAGGGGCCAGTAGTGCGGCGGCGTCCACAGGAACACGACGCCGAAGAGGATGAGCGCCTCCCACGACAGGCTCCCCGTCACGGCTGACCAGCCGATGAGCACGGGCATGCAGCCCGCGATCCCGCCCCAGACGATGTTCTGCGGGGTGCGGCGCTTGAGCACCATCGTGTAGAGCAGGACGTAGAACGCGATGGCCCCGGCCGCGAGGACGGCGGCGACCCAGTTGGTCGTGAGCCACAGGAACGCGACCGCGACGATGCCGAGGATCCAGCTGAAGACGACCGCGCCGCGGACGCTCACGACGCCGGTCACGAGCGGCCGGTCCTTCGTGCGCTCCATGACGGCGTCGATGTCCCGGTCGAACCACATGTTGAACGCATTGGCGCTGCCCGCGGCGAGCGTGCCGCCGACGAGCGTGGCGAGGACGAGCCAGAGGTCGGGGAAGCCGCCCTGCGCGAGGATCATGACCGGCACGGTCGTGATGAGCAGCAGCTCGATGATGCGCGGCTTCGTCAGCGCGACGTAGCCCCGCACCCGCTGCCAGGCACTCGGACGGGGTCGCGCGGAGGTTTCGTTGATCGTCTCCGTCACAGCCACCCCTCGATTCTACCCGCGCCCTAGGATTGGGATTCGTGACTGATCTGACCTGGGACGACATCGACCGGAAGGCGGTCGACACCGCCAGGATCCTCGCGGCCGATGCCGTCGAGAAGGTCGGCAACGGCCATCCCGGCACTGCCATGAGCCTCGCGCCGGCCGCCTATCTGCTCTACCAGCGGGTCATGCGCCACGACCCGTCGGACCCGCACTGGATCGGTCGCGACCGCTTCGTGCTGAGCGTCGGCCACTCGAGCCTCACGCAGTACATCCAGCTCTACTACGGCGGGTTCGGGCTCGAGCTCGAAGACCTGGAGTCGCTGCGCACCTGGGGCTCGCTGACGCCCGGCCACCCGGAGTTCGGCCACACCGACGGGGTCGAGATCACGACGGGGCCGCTCGGCCAGGGACTCGCCTCCGCGGTCGGTTTCGCCTACGCGCAGCGCTACGAGCGCGGACTCTTCGACCCCGATGCTGCGCCGGGCACGAGCCCCTTCGACCACTTCACCTACGTCATCTGCGGCGACGGCGACCTTCAGGAGGGCGTGACCGCGGAGGCGAGCTCGCTCGCGGGTCACCAGCAGCTGGGCCGGCTCATCGCGATCTACGACTCGAACCAGATCTCGATCGAGGACGACACCGACATCGCGTTCACCGAGGACGTCCACCGGCGCTACGAGGCCTACGGCTGGCACGTCCAGGTCGTCGACTGGAAGCGCAAGGGCGAGTACGTCGAGGACGTCGAGGAGCTCTTCGCGGCGATCGAGGCGGCGAAGGCGGTCGACGACAAGCCGTCGCTCATCATCCTGCGCACGATCATCGGCTGGCCGAGCCCGAAGAAGCAGAACACGGGCAAGATCCACGGTTCGGCGCTCGGGGCGGACGAGCTCGCGGGCGTCAAAGAGGTGCTCGGCTTCGACCCCGAGGCGCACTTCGTCGTCGCGCCCGAGGTCATCGAGCGCACTCGCGGCCTCGTCGCCCGCGGCGCCGAGGCGCACGCCCGCTGGCAGGCGGACTTCGACGCCTGGGCGGCCGCGAACCCCGAGCGTGCTTCGCTCCTCGCGCGGCTCGAGGCGGGCGAGCTGCCCGAGGGCCTGGACGCCGCGCTCCCCGAGTTCGAGGCGGGCACCGAGGTCTCGACCCGGGCGGCGAGCGGCAAGGTCATCAACGCGATCGCGGGCCACATGCCCGAGCTGTGGGGCGGCTCGGCCGACCTCGCGGAGTCGAACCTCACGACGATCAACGGTGCGGCGAGCTTCGTCCCGGCGGAGCATTCGACGCACGAGTGGACGGGCGACCGCTACGGCCGGGTGCTGCACTTCGGGATTCGCGAGCACGCGATGGCGGCGATCGTCAACGGGATCGTGCTGCACGGGCCCACGCGCGCGTTCGGCGGCACGTTCCTCATCTTCAGCGACTACATGCGGCCGGCCGTCCGGCTCGCGGCGCTCATGCGCGTGCCGAGCATCTTCGTCTGGACGCACGACTCGGTCGCGCTCGGCGAGGACGGCCCGACGCACCAGCCGATCGAGCAGCTTGCGGCCCTGCGCGCGATCCCGGGGCTCGACGTCGTCCGTCCCGCCGACGCGAACGAGACGGCGGTCGTGTGGCACGAGATGCTCCGGCGCCGGGGCGGCCCCGCGGGCATCGCGCTCACCCGTCAGAACATCCCGGTCCTCGACCGCGCTGAGCTCGCCCCGGCGAGCGAGGCCGTGCGCGGCGCGTACGTCCTCGCCGACACGCCCGGCGTGCCGGACGCGATCGTCATCGCGACGGGATCCGAGGTGCAGCTCGCGCTCGCGGCGAGGGACGCCCTCGCGGCCGATGGCGTCGCGGTGCGGGTCGTGAGCGCCCCCTGCCTCGAGTGGTTCGAGGAGCAGGACGCGGCCTACCGCGAGCAGGTGCTGCCCGCGGGCGTCACCGCCCGGGTGAGCGTCGAGGCCGGCCTCGCGCTGTCGTGGCACCGCTACGTCGGCGATCGGGGCCGCTGCGTCTCGATCGAGCACTTCGGCGCCTCGGCCGATTGGAAGACCCTGTTCCGCGAGTTCGGCATCACCGCCGACGCGGTCGTCGCAGCAGTGAAGGAGACGCTGGCATGACCTCGAACACCCAGGCACTGTCCGACCTCGGCGTGAGCATCTGGCTCGACGACCTCTCGCGCGAGCGCATCGTTTCGGGCGGGCTGCAGCGCCTCGTCGAGACCCGCAACGTCGTCGGCGTCACGACGAATCCGACGATCTTCGCGGGTGCGCTCGCCAAGGGCGACGCGTATGCGGAGCAGGTCGCGGCGCTCGCCGCGGAGGGCGTCGACGTCGATGAGGCGGTCTTCCGCATCACGACGGATGATGTGCGCGCCGGCTGCGACGTGCTCCGCCCCGTATGGGAGGCGACGGGCGGTCAGGACGGCCGCGTCTCCATCGAGGTCTCGCCCGGCCTCGCGTTCGACACCGCGGGCACGATCGCCGAGGCGAAGCGGCTGTGGGCGACGGTCGATCGGCCGAACGCGATGATCAAGATCCCTGCGACGCTGGAGGGCCTGCCCGCGATCGAGGAGGCGACCGCCTCGGGCATCAGCGTCAATGTGACGCTCATCTTCTCGCTCGAGCGCTACCGCGCCGTCGCGGCGGCGTATCTCGCGGGCCTCGAGCGGGCGCAGGCCGCGGGCATCGACCTGTCGACGATCCGCAGCGTCGCCTCGTTCTTCGTGTCGCGGGTCGACACCGAGGTCGACCAGCGGCTCGCCCGAGTCGGCGGCTCGACGGGGACGCGGCTGAAGTCCCGCGCCGGGGTCGCGAACGCGCGCCTGGCCTATCAGGCCTTCCAGCAGATCTTCCGCTCCGAGCGTGCGCGCACCCTGCTCGCGGCGGGCGCGCACGTGCAGCGCCCACTGTGGGCCTCGACGGGGGTCAAGGACCCCTCCCTGCCTGACACGCTCTACGTCACGCAGCTCGCGGTCGCGGACACGGTCAACACGATGCCGGAGAAGACGCTCGAGGCGACGTTCGACCATGCCGTGCTCGAGGGCGACGCCGTGACCGGCTCCTACGCGGACGCGCAGGCGGTCATCGACGCGCTCGCCGCGGTCGGCATCCAGATCGACGAGGTCACGGCCCTGCTCGAACGCGAGGGCGTCGAGAAGTTCATCGCGTCGTGGACCGAGCTCCTCGACACGGTGGGGGCCGCGCTCGCCGCGGCCGGCCCGAGCGGACTCGCGCGGTGACCGTCTCGATCGCGGTGCGCGGTGCGGCGGCCGAGGCTGTCGACCGCCACGTGCCCGCGCTCGTCGCGGACCTCGTCGCGAGCTCGATCAGCGCACAGGACCCGGCGCTGTGGGGCCCCGAAGCGGAGTCCGAGGCTGCGATCCGTCTCGGCTGGACCGAAGCCGTCGCGATCTCGCGGCCCCTCGTGGAGCCCATCCTGAAGCTGCGCGCCGAGTTCCTGCGCGCCGGTGTCGATCGCTTCGTGCTCTGCGGCATGGGCGGCTCCTCGCTCGCGCCCGAGGTGATCGCGGCCACGTACGGGGTCGATTTGACGATCCTCGACTCGACCGATCCGGCGCAGGTCGCCGACGCCGTCGTCGCGCTCGAGCGCACCGCGGTGGTCGTCTCCTCCAAGTCCGGCTCGACGCTCGAGACCGACAGTCAGAAGCGCGCCTTCGAGGCCGCCTTCCAGGCTGCAGGGATCGACCCGGCCACGCGCATCGTCGTCGTCACGGACCCGGGGTCGCCGCTCGATGCGGCGTCCCGCGAGGCCGGCTACCGAGTGTTCAACGCCGACCCCGACGTCGGCGGCCGGTACTCGGCGCTCACCGCGTTCGGTCTCGTGCCGTCCGGGCTTGCCGGCGCCGACATCGCCGAGCTCCTCGACGAGGCCGAGGCGATCCAGCTCGAGCTCGCGGTCGATCTGCCGACGAACCCCGGGCTCATCCTCGGCGCGGCGATCGCCGGCACCTCGCCGCGCCGCGACAAGCTCGGGATCGTCAGCGACGGCACCCACATCGTGGGTCTCGGGAACTGGATCGAACAGCTCATCGCGGAGTCCACTGGCAAGCAGGGCACGGGGATCCTGCCGGTCGTGCTCGAACCGGACGCGCCCGAGCTCGGCTTGGACCTGCCGGACCTGCAGATCGTGCGGCTCGTGGGCGCGTTCGCCGACACGCGAGTTGTCGCTGCGGGCGAGATCGAGCTCGCCGGCACGCTCGGCGCCCAGTTCATGGTCTGGGAGGTCGCGACGGCGGTCGCCGGCCGGCTGCTCGGGATCAACCCTTTCGACCAGCCCGACGTCGAGTCGGCGAAGGTCGCCGCGCGCGCGCTCATCGACGACCTGACCCCGCCACCCGCGGGCGTGCCCGTCGACGGCGCCGCGGGACTGCTCGCCGATCTCCTCGAGCGGGTGCCCGCGGACGGCTATGTCGCGGTGCACGCCTACCTCGACCGTGTCGCCCACGGGCGGCTCGCGGAGATCCGCGCGATCCTCGCGGCCCGCGTCGGCCGGCCCGTGACGTTCGGCTGGGGCCCGCGCTTCCTGCACTCGACCGGCCAGTATCACAAGGGCGGTCCCGCGCAGGGTGTGTTCCTCCAACTCGTCGGCGCCGAGTCGGTCGACGTGCCGATCCCCGGTCGCTCGTTCACGTTCGGGCAAGTGATCCGGGCCCAGGCCGCGGGCGACGCGAAGGTGCTCGCGGATCATGGACGCCCGGTGCTCACCGTCGAGGTGTCCGCGGCGGACCCGTCCGCCGCGATCGCGCTGGCCGCCGGATGAGCCCGGCGCCGATCGGGCCGGGGCGCAATCCGCTCCGCATCGACTCGGACCGGCGCCTCGGCCGTATCGCGGGACCGAGCGGTCTCGTCATCTTCGGAGTCACGGGCGACCTGAGCCGCAAGAAGCTCATGCCCGCGGTCTACGACCTCGCGAACCGCGGGCTGCTGCCCCCCGGCTTCGCGCTCGTCGGCTTCGCCCGCCGCGACTGGGCGGACGAGGACTTCGCGAAGATCGTGCACGACGCCGTCCGCGAGCACGCGCGCACGCCATTCGACGAGGACGTGTGGCGCCAGCTCGCCAAGGGCATCCGATTCGTCTCGGGCGAGTTCGACGACACGGCCGCGTTCGCGACGCTGCGCGAGACGATCGAGGCGCTCGACCGGGAGCGCGGCACGATGGGCAACCACGTCTTCTACCTGTCGATCCCCCCGAAGTCGTTCCCCATCGTGACCGAGCAGCTGCGCGACTCCGGGCTCGCCGCCCCCGTCGACGGTCAGTGGCGCCGGGTCGTCATCGAGAAGCCCTTCGGCCACGACCTCGCCTCGGCGCGGGAGCTCAACGGCGTGGTCTCGAGCGTCTTCCCGCCCGACGCGGTGTTCCGGATCGACCACTACCTCGGCAAGGAGACGGTCCAGAACATCCTCGCGCTGCGGTTCGCCAACATGCTGTTCGAGCCGATCTGGAACGCGAACTACGTCGACCACGTGCAGATCACGATGGCGGAGGACGTCGGCGTCGGCGGACGTGCCGGATACTACGACGGTGTCGGCGCGGCGCGCGACGTCATTCAGAACCATCTCCTCCAGCTCCTCGCACTCACCGCGATGGAGGAGCCCGTGTCGTTCGCGGCGAGCGACCTGCGCGCCGAGAAGGAGAAGGTCCTCTCCGCCGTGCGGCTGCCGAGCGACCTCGCGACGTACACGGCGCGGGGTCAGTACTCCGCCGGATGGCAGGGCGGCGAGCAGGTCGTCGGGTTCCTTCAGGAGCAGGGCATGGACCCGGCGTCGACGACCGAGACCTATGCCGCGCTCCGCCTCGACATCGACACGCGACGCTGGGCCGGCGTGCCGTTCTACCTGCGGACCGGCAAGCGCCTCGGTCGCCGCGTCACGGAGATCGCCGTCGTGTTCAAGCGCGCGCCGCAGTACCTCTTCGAGGCGTCGCAGACCGGTTCTCTCGGACAGAACGCGCTCGTCATCCGCGTCCAGCCGGACGAGGGCGTCACGATCCGCTTCGGATCGAAGGTGCCGGGCGCGGGCATGCACGTCCGCGACGTGACGATGGACTTCGGCTACGGGCACGCGTTCACGGAGCAGAGTCCCGAGGCGTACGAGCGGCTCATCCTCGACGTGCTGCTCGGCGATCCGCCCCTGTTCCCCCGGCACGAGGAGGTCGAGCTGTCGTGGCGGATCCTCGACCCGATCGAGGAGTTCTGGGCCTCGGGCGGCGCGCCCGAGCAGTACCGTCCCGGGACGTGGGGCCCCGCCTCCGCGGAACGGCTGATGGCCGCCGACGGACGCAGCTGGAGGCTGCCATGATTATCGACCTGCCGAACACGACCGTCTCCGCGATCTCCAAGACGCTCGTGCGCCTGCGCGACGAGGGCGGCGCGGTCGCGCTGGGCCGCGTGCTCACGCTCGTCATCTCGACGGACCCGAGCGTCGAGGAGCAGACGATCGACGCGGCGAACGCCGCCTCGCGGGAGCACCCCATGCGGGTCATCGTGCTCTCGCACCAGCCCGGCGCCGAGTCGGCGAAGGCGCGCATCGACGCGCAGATCCGACTCGGCGGCGACGCGGGCGCGAGCGAGGTCATCCTCGTGCGCGGCCACGGCGAGGCGGGCCGGGACGAGGAGTCCCTCGTCACCGGTCTGCTGCTGCCCGACGCGCCGGTCGTCGTGTGGTGGTCGGGCGAGGCGCCGGAGGTCGTGGCGGAGTCCGAGCTCGGTCGGATCGCCCAGCGGCGCATCACCGACGCCGCGACTCGACCGGATCCGCGCGATGCGCTCGCGGCGCTGTCCATGAACCACACGCCGGGCGACACCGACTTCGCCTGGACCCGGATCACGCTCTGGCGCTCCCAGCTCGCCGCCGTCCTCGATCAGCCGCCCTATGAGCCCGTCGAGGCGATCGAGGTCATCGGCTCGCTCGACTCGCCGTCGCTCGTGCTGCTCGGCGCGTGGCTCGGTCTCCAGCTCCAGGCCCCCGTGTCCTTGTCCGCACCCGAGGCGGTCGAGGAGGTCGAGGGCGTGCACACCGTGCGCCTGCACCGCGCCAGCGGCACGATCGAGCTCTCGCGCATCTCCGGCCAGTCGATCCGGCTCACCCAGCCCGGTCAGCCGGAGCACGAGATCACGATCCCGCGGCGCACCAACCGGGAGTGCCTCGCGGAGGAGCTGCGGCGACTCGACCCCGACGAGGTGTACGAGGCCGTCATCACGCGCGGTCTCGGACTTCCGCGTACGGTGGAGGCGTGACGAACGAACCCAAGGTCATCGTCCACGAGGACGGAGCCGCGCTGCAGGCCTTCCTCGCGGGGCGTTTCATCGGGCGCATGATCCAGGTCGTCGGCGAGTTCGACGAGGCGAACGTCGTGCTCACGGGCGGGTCGGTCGGCATCGGGCTGCTCGCCACGATCAATGCGCACGCCGATCGCGATCGGGCGCCGTGGGACCGCATCCACTTCTGGTGGGGCGACGAGCGCTGGCTGCCGCGCGCCGATGCGGAGCGCAACGAGCGCCAGGCGCGCGAGGCGCTGCTCGATCACGTGCCCGTCGACCCGGCCAAGGTCCACGCCTTCGCGGCATCCGACGACGGGATCGATCTCGACGCGGCCGCGGACCGCTACGCGGCGGAGCTGCGTCGAGCCGCCCCGCCGAACCTCCCGCTGCCGCCGTTCGACCTCGTGTACCTCGGCGTCGGCCCTGACGGGCACATCGCATCGCTCTTCCCGGGCCTTCCTGGGATCCGGGAACGCGATCGCTCGGTCATCGCGGTGCGCAACTCCCCCAAGCCCCCGCCGGAGCGACTCTCGCTGACGATCCCCGTGCTCAACTCGGGCGCCCGGGTCGCCGTCTTCGCGACGGGTGCCGAGAAGGCCTCGGCCGTCGGCCTCGCCCTCGCGGGAGCGAGCCCCGACGAGGTACCCCTCGCCGCCGTCCGGGCGCGACGACGCACCGGGATCCATCTCGACCGCGATGCCGCCGCGCAGGTCCCGCAGCGACTGCTGGACCCGGGCGAGTTCTGGACCTCGGCCGACGAGACACCAGAAGGCGCCTAGGCGAACGCCGTCAGCCCTCGCCCCGGCGCGAGCGCAGCTGCTGCAGCGCCTCCTCGAGGAGCTGCTCCGCCTCCTCGTCGCTGCGCCGCTCCTTGACGTACGCGAGGTGCGTCTTGTACGGCTCCTGCTTGGTGAGCAAAGGCGGATTCGCCCGGTCGCGACCGGCCGGCAGCCCGGTCGTCGGCGAGTCGATCGTGTCCGGGATCTCCTCGTCCGGCAGCCCGGCGGCGAAATAGCGGACGGTCTCGTTGCCGAGCCCGTCCCAGTACGAGACGGCCACGCGATCAGCGGTGATCCCGCGGTCCTGCTCCCCCATCGGGCCGGAGCCCACTCGCGATCCTCGGATCGCACTTCCCCCTGACGCCACGCTTCTCCCCTCGCGCGTTGAATGCCTGAATCAGACGCCGGTCGTCGCGTACTTCGCGACCACTCCCAGGACGACGATGCAGGTGATCCAGATAACGCCGAGCAGGACCGTGATCCGGTTGAGGTTGCGCTCGGCCACACCGGAAGCCCCGAGGCTCGAGGTGACGCCGCCGCCGAACATGTCGGACAGGCCGCCGCCGCGCCCCTTGTGGAGCAGGATCAGCAGCGTCAGCAGCAGGCTGGTGAGCCCCAGGATGATCTGGAGCACGATCTGCAGAACTTGCACGGGGTCCTCTCGGTGCTGGAATCAGCCTTGAAAGTATAGATCAGACTCCGACGTGCTTCTGGAAGCGCGCGATCGCAGCGAACTCCGTCGCGTCGAGACTCGCGCCGCCGACGAGCGCGCCGTCGATGTCCGGCTCCCGCATGAAACCGGCGATGTTCGACGACTTGACGGAGCCGCCGTAGAGGATGCGGGTCGCCGTGGCGACCGACTCGCCGAGGACGTCGCGGATCGTGGCGCGCAGCGCCGCCGCGACCGACTGGGCCTGTTCGCTCGTCGCGGCCTGTCCCGAGCCGATGGCCCAGACCGGCTCGTACGCGACGACGAGCTCCGGCTCGCCCGTGAGCGTCGCCAGGACGGCCCGCAGCTGCGCGACCGGGACAGCCGCAGCCCCGTGCGTCTCAAGATCCTCCGCCGTCTCGCCGACGCAGAGCACCGGGACGAGCTGGTGGCGCAGCGCCGCCTGGACCTTCTCGGCGCAGACCTCGTCGCTCTCCGCGTGATACTGCCGCCGCTCCGAGTGGCCCACGAGCACGTAGCGGCAGTCGAGGGCCTTCAGGAATGCGCCCGAGATCTCGCCCGTGTAGGCACCGGCGTCGTGCGCCGAGAGATCCTGGCCGCCGTAGCGGATCTCGAGCTTGTCGGCCGAGACGAGCGTCTGGACCGAGCGGAGATCGGTGAACGGGGGGAACACCGCGACCTCGGCACCGTCCGCGCCGTAGGAGTGGTGCCCCTCCTGGAGCGTCCAGCCGAGCTTCTGCACCGTCGCGATCGCCTGGAGGTGGTCCAGGTTCATCTTCCAGTTGCCCGCGATGAGCGGGACGCGACCTACTGCCAACCGAGGACCTCCAGTCCGGGGAGGGCCTTGCCCTCGAGGAACTCCAGGCTCGCGCCACCGCCCGTCGAGACATGCCCGAAGTCGGCGTCGTGGAAACCGAGACGGCGCACGGCCGCCGCGGAGTCGCCGCCGCCGACGACCCCGAAGCCGGTCGTGTCGCTGAGCGCCTGCGCGATCGCGGCCGTGCCGAAGGCGAAGTCGGGGAACTCGAAGACGCCCATCGGGCCGTTCCAGAAGACGGTGCGCGAGGATCGCACGATGCCAGCGAAGCGCTCCGCGGACTTGGGCCCGATGTCGAGTCCGAGGCCCGTCGCCCCGAAGCGGGACGACTCCATCGCGTCGGCGCGCACGATCTCGTGCTTCGCGTCGGGCGCGAACCGCTCCGCCACGACGATGTCCTCCGGGAGCTCGATCGTGACGCCGAGCTCCTTCGCCCGCGCGAGGTAGCCGAGCACCGTCGGGATCCGGTCCTCCTCCAGGAGGCTCGCGCCGACGCCGTGCCCGAGTGCAGCGAGGAATGTGAAGACCATGCCGCCACCGACGATGAGCGTGTCGATCCGCGGCAGCAGCGAGTCGATGACCGCGAGCTTGTCGGAGACCTTCGACCCGCCGAGGACGACCGTGTACGGCCGCTCCGGGTGGCGGGTGAGCCGCTCGAGCACCGCGACCTCGCGCTCGACGAGCAGGCCGGCCGCGCTCGGCAGCTGCGCCTCGAGATCCGTCACACTCGCCTGCGCCCGGTGCACGACCCCGAACCCGTCGGAGACCGCCGCGTCGGCGAACGCGGCGAGCTGCGCCGCGAACGCGGCGCGTTCGGCGGCATCCTTCGACGTCTCGCCCGGGTTGAAGCGCAGATTCTCCAGCAGGACGACGTCGCCGCGCTCGAGTGACGACACCGCGTTCTGTGCGTCGGCACCGACCGTGTCCGTCGCGAACCTCACGGGGCGCCCGAGCAGCTCCGAGAGCCGGGTCGCGACGGGACGCAGCGAGTGCTTCGCATCCGGTGCGCCGTCCGGGCGGCCGAGGTGCGAGCCGATGACGAGCGACGCGCCCGCCCCCAGCAGCGCCTCGAGCGTCGGGAGCGAGGCGCGGACGCGGCCGTCATCCGAGATCCGGCCGTCCTCGAGCGGGACGTTGAGATCGCAGCGGACGAAGACGCGCCGCCCCGAGAGCTCCCCGAGCGACGGGATGGTGCGAAGCGCCACGGGCTCAGAGCCGCTCGGCGACGTACTCGGTCAGGTCGACGAGCCGGTTCGAGTAGCCCCACTCGTTGTCGTACCAGGCGTACAGCTTGACCTGGTCCTCGATGATCTTCGTGAGGGGCGCGTCGTAGATCGACGAGTGGGGGTCGTGCGTGATGTCCTTCGACACGATCGGGTCGTCCGAGTACTTGAGGATGCCCTTGAGCGGGCCGTCGGCGGCCGCGCGGAACGCCTCGTTGATCTCCTCCATCGTGACCTTGCGGGATGCGACGACCGTGAGGTCCGTGATGGAGCCGGTCGGGACGGGCACGCGCAGCGAGTAGCCGTCGAGCTTGCCGTTGAGCTCCGGCAGGACGAGGCCGATCGCCTTGGCCGCACCGGTCGACGTCGGGACGATGTTGACCGCCGCGGCGCGGGCGCGACGCAGGTCCTTGTGGGGGCCGTCCTGCAGGTTCTGGTCCGCCGTGTACGCGTGGATCGTCGTCATGAGACCGTGCTTGATCCCGAAGGCGTCGTTGAACACCTTCGCGATCGGCGCGAGCGAGTTCGTCGTGCACGACGCGTTCGAGATGATGTGCATCGTCGCCGGGTCGTAGGTGTGCTCGTTGACGCCGAGGACGAACGTGCCGTCGTCGTTCGTCGCGGGTGCCGAGATGAGGACCTTCTTCGCACCCGCGTCGATGTGCGCCCGCGCCTTGTTGGCGTCGGTGAAGAACCCGGTCGACTCGATGACGATGTCGACACCGAGCTCGCCCCACGGCAGGTTCGCCGGGTCGCGGTCCGCGAGCACCCTGATCGCCTTGCCGTCGACGAGGATCGAGTCGCCGTCGATCTGCACGTCGGCGCCCAGCACGCCGTCGATCGAGTCGTACTTGAGCAGCGTCGCGAGCGTCGCCGTGTCGGTCAGGTCGTTGACCGCGACGACGTCGAGGTCGGCGCCCTGCTCGAGCAGCGCGCGAAGGTAGTTGCGGCCGATGCGGCCGAAGCCGTTGATGCCGACCTTGATGGTCACAGAGTTCTCCTGTTGTTTCGGGGGTCTGAAGCGATGACGGGCGGCCTACGGGACCAGCAGGCCCTTGGTCTGCGCGACGGCCGTCTCGAGCCGGGTGCCGACGTTGTCCCAGTTCACGATGTTCCAGAACGCCTTGACGTAGTCCGCGCGAACGTTCTTGTAGTCGAGGTAGTAGGCGTGCTCCCAGACGTCGAGGAGCAGCAGCGGCACGGTGCCCGCGGCGAACTGCGACTGCTGGTCGAAGAACTGCTGGATGATGACGTTGCCGCCGATCGAGTCGTAGAACAGGCCCGCCCAGCCGGAGCCTTGCACGCCGAGCGCCGCGGCGGTGAAGTGAGCCTGGAACTTGTCGAACGAGCCGAAGTGGTCGTCGATCGCCGAGGCGACGGAGCCGACCGGCTTGTCGCCGCCGTCCGGGGTCAGGTTCGTCCAGAAGATCGAGTGGTTGGTGTGGCCGCCGAGGTTGAACGCGAGGTCCTTCTCCAGCTTGTTCACGTTGGCGAAGTCGCCCGACTCGCGCGCCGCGGCGAGGTCGGTGAGGGCCTTGTTGGCACCGGCGACGTAGGCCGCGTGGTGCTTGGAGTGATGCAGCTCCATGATCGCTGCCGAGATGTGCGGCTCGAGCGCCGCGTAGTCGTAGGACAGGTCCGGAAGGGTGTACTCGGCCATGATCGCTCCTTGACTCGTTGTTCGATTGCGTTGCGTCGTGATCAGTCTAGTTCGGCCAGCTCGGGCGGGAGACTGGCCTCGGTGCCGGGGATGCCGAGCTCCTCGGCTCGCCGATCGGCCATCGCGAGCAGCCGGCGGATGCGTCCCGCGACGGCGTCCTTCGTCATGGGCGGGTCCGCGTAGTGGCCGAGCTCGTCGAGACTCGCCTCGCGGTGGTCCAGGCGCAGCCGACCCGCGTACTGCAGGTGATCAGGGACCTCCGGCCCGAGGATCTCCAGTGCGCGCTCGACACGGGCGCACGCCGCGACGGCGGCCTGGGCGCTGCGTCGCAGGTTCGCGTCGTCGAAGTTGACGAGCCGGTTCGCCGTCGCCCGCACCTCCTTGGCGCTGCGCTGCGACTCCCAGTCCGCGAGCGTGCCGCTCGCGCCGATCCGCTCGAGCAGCCGGGCGATCGCCTCACCCTCGCGCACGAGCACGCGCGGCAGCCCCCGCACTTCGCGGCCCTTGGCCTGCACGCCGATGCGGCTCGCCGCGCCGACGAGCGCCATCGCCGCCTCCGTCGTCGGGCAGCCGATCTCTAGTGCGGCGCTGCGCCCAGGATCGGTCAGGCTCCCGGTCGCGAGGAACGCGCCCCGCCACACCGCCGCGAGCTCCGCGGGGTTGCCGGTCGTGAGCCGGTTCGGCAGGCCCCGCACGGGCCGGCGGCGCTGGTCGAGGAGACCCGTCTGGCGAGCGAGCGTCTCGCCCTCCTCGACGACGCGCACGAGCTGCCGCTCGGGCTTGCCGGCCCCGCCCGCGGGGCTCGCGCCGCGCCGCGCGCGAATGCCGAACAGCGTCTGGATCTCCGCCGCGATGCGATCCGCGAGCTGCGCGGAGTCGACCTCGACCTCGACCGCGATCCGGCCCGAGATGAGATGCAGGCCGCCCGCGAAGCGCAGCAGCGTCGCGAGCTCGGCGGCCCGCAGCGAGGTCGAGCCGAGCGGCAGCGCCAGCAGCTCCGCCTTGAGACGATCGGTCAGCGACACTTCATTCCCTTCCAAGGTCCCGGTGGCGCACCGAGACGGTGACACCGGGCAGGCCCGAGAGCCGTGCGGCGAGCTCTTCGGCCATCGCGACCGAACGGTGCTTGCCGCCGGTGCAGCCGACCGCGACGGTCGCGTGCCGCTTGTTCTCACGACGATAGCCTTCGAGCGCGATCCGCAGCGTCGCGGTGAACGCCTCGAGGTACTCGGCCGCGCCCGGCTGGCCGAGCACGAAGTCGCGGATCCGCTCGTCGCGGCCGTCGAGCGCCGCGAGCTCCGGGTCCCAGTACGGGTTCGGCAGGAAGCGCATGTCGCTCACGACGTCGGCGTCCGCGGGCAGGCCGTACTTGAAGCCGAAGCTCTGGATCGTCAGCGAGACCCGGGGCGCGTCGTGCGCGGCGAAGCGGTCCAGGATCGCGGTCGTGAGCTGATGCACGTTGAGGTTGGAGGTGTCGAAGACGAGGTCGCTGTCGCCGCGCAGATCCGCGAGCCGATCGCGTTCCGCGCGGATGCCGTCGAGCAGCGTCCCCCCGGCCTGCAGCGGGTGCGGACGGCGGACCTGCTCGAAGCGGCGCACCAGGGCATCGTCGTCGGCGTCGAGGAACAGCACTCGCACCTGCGAGCGTCCTCCCCGCAGCGAGGCGATCGCCTGCTGCAGGTCGGAGAACAGCACGCCCCCGCGGATGTCGACGACCGCCGCGATCCGCGGGAACGCCGTGCCCTCCTGGGCGCCCAACTCGACGAGCGGCTTGATCATCGACGGCGGGAGATTGTCGACGACGTACCAGCCGAGGTCCTCCAGGGCGTCGGCGGCGGTCGAGCGGCCCGCCCCGGACATCCCGGTGACGATGAGCAGCTCTTCACCAGGCGCGTCGGTCGTCATGACCCACTCACTGTAGTCGGCCCGCCGTCCGGATGCAGACGGTCCACGATCGCCCGAGCGGTCGCCGCACCGATGCCGCGGACCGACTCGATCTCCTCCGCCGTCGCCGCCTTGACCGCCTTCGCCGAACCGAAGTGGCGCAGCAGCTCCTTGACCCGGGCCGGACCCACCCCCGGGATCTCCGCGAGCACCGAACGCAGGTCTCGCTTGCGTCGCTCGCGCTGGAATCCGATCGCGAAGCGGTGCGCCTCGTCGCGCAGGCGCTGGACGAGGAAGAGCGCGTCGGAGTTGCGCGGCAGGATCACTGGATAGTCGGAGTCGGGCAGCCAGAGCTCCTCGAGGCGCTTCGCGATGCCGACGACCTCGATGCCGGCTGCCGACTCCCCCGCCTCGTCGAGCGCACGCCTCGCCGCGGCGACCTGCGGCTGACCGCCGTCGATGAGCAGCAGCTGCGGGCGGTAGGCGAAGCGCTTTCGGGACCCGCCCTCGGCCGGTGCCTCCGGCTCGTCGGCGAGCCGGGCGAGCCGCCGGGACAGCACCTGATGCACCGCGTCGGTGTCGTCGGTCGCCTGCTCGATCGAGAACTTCCGGTACTGGTCGCGCCGGGGCAGGCCGTCCTCGAAGACGACCATCGAGGCGACGATGTTCGTCCCGCCGAGATGCGACACGTCGAAGCACTCGATCCGAAGCGGCGCCTCGGGGAGCCCGAGCGCCTCCTGCAGGTCGGCGATCGCGTTGCTGCGCGCCGTGAAGTCGCTCGAGCGGCGCATCTTGTAGAGCACGAGCGCCTCCGCCGCGTTCTCCGCCGCCGTCCTGGCGAGCGCGACCTTCTCGCCGCGCTTCGGCACCGACACCTCGACGCGCCCGCGCTCGCCGCCCTCCGCGCGCCGATCCGTGAGCCAGAGCTCGAGCGGTGCGGCGTCCGGCGGCAGGGCGGGCACGTGGACGAGCCGCGGCGGCGTCGCATCGGCGTAGGCGGTCTCCAGGACCGACTCGATGAGCTCCGGCAGCGGCACGTCGAGCTCCTTGTCGACCGTCCACGCGCGGACGCCGCGAATACGGCCGCCGCGGACGATGAACTGCTGCACCGCCGCGGACAGCTCGTCGTCGGCGATGCCGAAGAAGTCCGCATCGAGATCCTCCGAGAGCACGACCGCGTTGCGCTCCAGCGCCCACTGCATCGCCTGGAGCTGATCCCGCAGGCGCGCCGCCTGCTCGTACTCCTGCGCCTCAGAGGCCTCGGTCATCCGCCGCCGGATGTCGCGGATGAAGCGCTGGTCGCCGCCGTCGAGGAACGCCGCGAAGTCGATCGCGATCGACTTGTGCTCCGCGGGCGTGACCCGCCCGACGCACGGCGCAGCACACTTGCCGATGTCGCCGAGCAGACAGGGGCGGCCCGAGCGCTGCGCGCGCCGGTAGACGCCGTCGGAGCACGAGCGCATCGGGAACGCCTTGAGCAGCGTGTCGACGGTGTCGCGGATCGCCCAGGCGCGCGAGTAGGGGCCGAAGTAGCGCGCCCCGCGGATGCCGCGCGAGCGCGTCACCAGGATCCGCGGCACCTCGTCGCCGAGCGTGATCGCGACGTACGGGTAGGACTTGTCGTCGCGGTACTGGACGTTGAACGGCGGATCGAACTCCTTGATCCACGTCCACTCGAGCTGCAGCGCCTCGAAGTCCGAGTTGACCACCGTCCACTCGACGCTGCGCGCGGTGAGCACCATGCGCTTGGTGCGGTCGTGGAGGGTCGTGAGCGGCGCGAAGTAGTTCGAGAGCCGAGCGCGCAGGGACTTGGCCTTGCCGACGTACAGGATGCGACCGCGTTCGTCACGAAAGCGATAGACGCCGGGCTTCTGTGGGATCTCCCCCGTCCGCGGACGCCAGGGCAGGTCCTCGGCCACCGCTAGCTCGCCTTGGTGGCCGCGCCGAGCATCTCCCGGAGGAATGCGCCCGTGTAGCTGCCCTCGACCCGCGCGACCTCCTCCGGAGTCCCCGCCGCGACGACGAGCCCGCCGCCGGATCCGCCTTCGGGCCCGAGGTCGATGATCCAGTCGGCCGCGGAGACGACGTCGAGGTTGTGCTCGATGACGATGACCGTGTTGCCCTTGTCGACGAGCCCGTCGAGCACCTCGAGCAGCCGTCGGACGTCCTCGAAGTGCAGTCCCGTGGTCGGCTCGTCGAGGACGTACACGCTGCGGCCCGTGCTGCGCTTCTGCAGCTCCGTCGCGAGCTTGACACGCTGGGCCTCGCCGCCCGACAGCGTCGTCGCAGACTGGCCGAGCCGGACATAGCCGAGGCCGACGTCCACGAGGGTCTTCAGGTAGCGGTGGATGCCGCTGATCGCCTCGAAGAACTCGGCCGCCTCCTCGATCGGCATGTCGAGCACCTCGGAGATGTTCTTGCCCTTGTAGCGCACCGCGAGCGTCTCGCGGTTGTAGCGCGCTCCGCCGCACACCTCGCAGGCGACGTAGACGTCGGGGAGGAAGTTCATCTCGATGCGGATCGTGCCGTCGCCCGCGCAGTTCTCGCAGCGACCGCCCTTGACGTTGAAGGAGAACCGGCCCTGCTGGTAGCCGCGCGCCTTCGCGTCCGGGGTATCGGCGAACAGCGCGCGGATCTTGTCGAAGACCCCGGTGTAGGTCGCGGGGTTCGAGCGAGGCGTGCGTCCGATCGGCGCCTGATCGACGTGCACGACCTTGTCGAGCTGGTCGACGCCCGTCACGCGGGTGTGGCGGCCGGGGATCTGCCTGGCGCCGTTGAGCTCGTTCGCGAGCACCGTGTAGAGGATGTCGTTGACGAGACTCGACTTGCCGGAGCCGGAGACGCCCGTCACGGCGGTCATGACCCCCAGCGGGAAGCTCGCGGTGACATCGCGGAGGTTGTTCTCCCGGGCGCCCTCGACCGTGATCTGGCGCTTGGGGTCGACCTTCCGGCGGGCGCGGGGCTGGAAGACCGTCCGCCGACCCGCGAGGTAGTCCCCCGTGATCGACTCGCGGTTGCGCAGCAGCTCCTCGTACCCGCCCGAGTGGACGACCTCGCCGCCGTGCTCGCCCGCCCGCGGCCCGATGTCGACGATCCAGTCCGCCGTCCGGATGGTGTCCTCGTCGTGCTCGACGACGATGAGCGTGTTGCCGAGGTCGCGCAGCTTGACGAGCGTGTCGATGAGTCGTCGGTTGTCGCGCTGGTGGAGGCCGATCGAGGGCTCGTCGAGCACGTACAGCACGCCCGTGAGCCCGGAGCCGATCTGGGTCGCGAGTCGGATGCGCTGCGCCTCGCCGCCGCTCAGCGTCGCGGCGGCGCGCGCCAGGTCGAGATAGCCGAGCCCCACCTCGAGCAGGAACTCCAGCCGCAGCCGGATCTCGCGCAGCACCTGGGCCGCGATCTTCGCCTGGCGCTCATCCAGCTCAACCGTCTGGACGAACGCGGTCGCCTCGGTCAGGCTGAGCGCGCAGACATCCCAGATGGACCGGCCGTCGATCGTGACCGCGAGGACCTCGGGCTTGAGCCGCTGGCCGCCGCAGACGGCGCAGGGGACCTCGCGCAGGTAGGCCTGCATGCGCTGTCGCTGCGAATCGCTCTCCGCCTCGATCCACTTGCGCTCGACGTAGGGAATGACGCCCTCGTACCCGGCCGTGTAGCTCATGGTGCGGCCGAAGCGGTTCTTCCACTTGACGACGACCTTGAAGTCCTTGCCGCGCAGCACCGTCTCGCGGATCTCCTCCGGGAGATCTCGCCACGGCGTGTCGAGGGAGAAGTCGAGGTCGTCGGCCAGGCCGCCGAGCACCCGCTCGAAGTACTCGAAGAGCGACTTGCCGCCCGAGGCTGCCGACCAGGGCAGCAGCACCCCCTCGGCGATCGACAGCGCGGTGTCGCCGAGCATGAGCTCCTCGTCGACCGCCATCCGGCTGCCGAGGCCCGTGCACTCGGGACAGGCGCCGAACGGGGCGTTGAAGGAGAAGGTCCGCGGCTCGATCTCGGTGAGGGCGATGGGGTGCCGGTTGGGGCAGGACAGCTTCTCGGAGAACGTGCGCCACGCGGCGTCGCCCGGCTCGTCGACGAAGTTGACGGCGACGAGCCCGTCGGTCAGGCGCAGCGCCGTCTCGAGCGAGTCCGTGAGCCGGGTGAGGAGCTCGGGCGAGGCGACGAGCCGGTCGACGACGACCCCGATGTCGTGCTTGACCTGCTTCTTGAGCGCGGGCGGCTCGGCGAGCTGGACGATCTCGCCGTCGACGATCGCGCGCGAGTAGCCCTGGGCGCTGAGCTCCTGGAAGAGCTCGACGAACTCGCCTTTCTTCTGGCTCACGACGGGCGCGACGAGCTGGTACCGGGTCCCCTCGGCCAGCTCCATGAGGGTGTCGGCGATCTGCTGGACGGTCTGGCGCTGGATCCGCTCGCCGCAGATCGGGCAGTGCGGGACCCCGACCCGCGCCCAGAGGAGGCGCAGGTAGTCGTAGATCTCGGTGATGGTGCCGACGGTCGAGCGCGGGTTGCGGTTCGTCGACTTCTGGTCGATCGAGACCGCGGGCGAGAGCCCCTCGATGAAGTCGACGTCGGGCCGGTCCACCTGGCCGAGGAACTGGCGCGCATACGCGCTCAGCGACTCGACGTAGCGTCGCTGGCCTTCCGCGAAGATGGTGTCGAACGCCAGTGAGGACTTGCCCGAGCCGCTCAGGCCCGTGAAGACGACGAGGGCGTCACGCGGGATCTCGAGGTCGACGTCCTTGAGATTGTGGACGCGTGCGCCGCGCACACTGAGGCGGTGGGAGCCCGGCACAGGCGTGATCAACGGCACCGTTCAAGTGTAGAGAGCACCCCTGACATCGAGCCGGGACGCCGGTCGCGATCAGTCGCCCTGCGCCCGGGCCGCGACCTCCTGCCAGGCCGACCACTCCGCGAGCCGCCGCTCGTAGTCGGCGGTCGCGACCTGGAGGGGCGAGCTGCCCAGGAAGAGCCGCAGGGGCGGCTCGTCCGCGTCGACGACCGCGAGGATCGCGTCGGCCGTCGCCTGCGGGTCGCCGGCGACCATGGGCCGCGAGCGCCGCGCCTCGCGCAGCGGCTCGTAGGGCGGCAGCGGGTCCGCGTGCACGGCCGAGGGACCGGCCCAGTCCGTGCCGTACGCGGTCGGCTCGATGAGCGTCACCGAGACGCCGAACGGCGCGAGCTCCGCCGCGAGCGCCTGCGAGAAGCCCTCGAGGGCCCACTTCGAGGCGTTGTAGAGCCCGAGGTTCGGGAACGCGCTGACCCCGCCGATCGAGGAGACCTGCAGGATGTGCCCCGAACCCTGCTGACGCAAGTACGGGATGGCCGCCTGCGTCACCCACAGCGCACCGAAGACGTTCGTCTCGATCTGGTCGCGCGCCTGCTGCTCGCTGACCTCCTCGATCGTGCCGAACAGCCCGTACCCCGCGTTGTTGACGACGATGTCGAGCCCGCCGAAGTGGTCGTGGGCCTCGCGCACGGCGGCGAACGCGGCGGCCCGGTCCCGCACGTCGAGCTCGAGCGGCAGCACCTGGGTGCCGTAGCGCTGCGCGAGCTCGCCGAGGGTGCGCACGTCGCGCGCGGACGCCGCGACCCGATCGCCCCGCTCGAGGGCGGCCTGCGCCCAGATGCGGCCGAAGCCCCTCGATGTCCCGGTGATGAACCACGTCTTCGTCGTCATGGCCACAGCCTGACACGGATGTCAACGCTCCGGGCGGGGATGACGCAGAACTACCGCACGTGCCCGGCGCTCTCCATCGCTCGCAGGTCGCGCTTGAGCTCCTGCACCTCGTCCCGCAATCGCGCCGCGAGCTCGAACTTGAGCTGGTCGGCGGCGGCGATCATCTGGTTCGTGAGGTCGGCGATCGTCGCCTCGAGCTCGGCCGCGCCGGCCGCGGCGATCCCCTCCCGCCCCAGCAGCGGCACGGGCTGGGGGCCCTTGCCCGCACCCGCGCCCCGCTCGCCGAGCATCCTCGCGGTGTCGGCCTGCTCGCGCATGAGCCCGTCGGTGATGTCCGCGATGCGCTTGCGCAGGGGCTGCGGATCCACGCCGCGCTGCGTGTTGTAGGCGATCTGCTTCTCGCGTCGGCGGGCCGTCTCGTCGATCGCCAGGCGCATGCCGGCGGTGATCTTGTCCGCGTACATGTGCACCTCGCCGCTCACGTTGCGCGCGGCGCGGCCGATCGTCTGGATGAGACTCGTGGAGGAGCGCAGGAAGCCCTCCTTGTCGGCGTCGAGGATCGCGACGAGCGAGACCTCGGGCAGGTCGAGACCCTCGCGCAGCAGGTTGATGCCGACGAGCACGTCATAGACCCCGGCGCGCAGCTCCGTGAGCAGTTCGACACGACGCAGCGTGTCGACATCGGAGTGGAGGTAGCGCACGCGCACGCCGTGCTCGCCGAGGAAGTCGGTGAGCTCCTCGGCCATCTTCTTGGTGAGCGTCGTGACGAGCACGCGCTCGTCGCGTTCGACGCGCAGCCGGATCTCCTCGAGCAGATCGTCGATCTGGCCCTTTGAGGGCTTGACGACGACGAGCGGGTCGACGAGTCCGGTCGGCCGGATCACCTGCTCGACGACGCCGTCGGCAAGGCCGAGCTCGTAGGCCGCCGGGGTGGCCGACAGGTAGACCTTCTGGCCGACGCGCTGCAGGAACTCCTCGAACTTGAGGGGACGGTTGTCGAGGGCCGATGGCAGCCGGAAGCCGTGATCGACGAGCGTGCGCTTGCGCGACGCGTCGCCCTCGTACATCGCGCCGATCTGCGGGACGGTCACGTGCGACTCATCGATCACGACGAGGAAGTCCTCGGGGAAATAGTCGAGCAGCGTGTGGGGCGGCTCACCGGGCGAGCGCCCCTCGATGTGGCGCGAGTAGTTCTCGATCCCGCTGCAGAAGCCGAGCTGCTCGAGCATCTCGAGGTCGAAGGTCGTGCGCATGCGCAGCCGCTGCGCCTCCAGCAGCTTGCCCTGGCGCTCCAGCTCCGCGAGGCGTTCGGCGAGCTCGTCCTGGATGCTGCCGATCGCCCGGCGGATGGTCGTGGGGCTCGCCGCGTAGTGCGTCCCGGGGAAGATCGAGACCGCGTCCATGCTCGACACGACCGCACCGGTGAGCGGATGCAGCGTGTAGAGGGCCTCGATCTCGTCGCCGAACATCTCGATGCGGACCGCGAGCTCCTCGTACATCGGGATGATCTCGATGGTGTCGCCCTTGACCCGGAACTTGCCGCGCGAGAAGTCGTAGTCGTTGCGGTCGTACTGCATGTCGAGCAACCGCCGGATGAGCAGCTCGCGATCCAGGCGCTGCCCCACCTGGAGCGGCAGCATCGCCTCGAGGTAGTCCTCGGCCGCGCCGAGACCGTAGATGCACGAGACGGTCGACACGACGACGACGTCCCGGCGGGACAGCAGCGCGTTGGTCGTCGAGTGGCGCAGGCGCTCGACCTCGGCATTGACCGAGGAGTCCTTCTCGATGAAGGTGTCCGTCTGCGGGACGTACGCCTCGGGCTGGTAGTAGTCGTAGTAGCTGACGAAGTACTCGACCGCGTTTTCCGGAAGCAGCTCGCGGAACTCGTTCGCGAGCTGGGCGGCGAGCGTCTTGTTGTGGCTGAGCACGAGCGTGGGGCGCTGGACCTGCTCGATGAGCCACGCCGTGGTCGCCGACTTGCCCGTGCCCGTCGCGCCGAGGAGCACGACGTCGGTCTCCCCCGCGTTGACCCGCGCGGCGAGCTCCGCGATCGCGGCCGGCTGGTCACCGCCGGGCAGGTACTCGCTCACGACCCGGAACGGTCGCACCGCGCGTGTCGGCTCCATGCGAACCAGGCTACGCGTGACCCCTGACATCGCTCAGCGAACGCCAGAGCTCGTCGACCTGCGCGAGCGTCGCCTCGCGGGAGCCCGAGTTGTCGATGACGTGATCGGCGATCGCGAGGCGCGCCTCCTCGCTCGCCTGACTGCGGATACGGCCGCGGGCGTCCGCCTCGCTCATGCCCCGGTCCTCGACCATGCGGCGCACCCGCTCCTCCTCGGGCGCGGAGACCACGACGATCTCGTCGAACCGGGGAGCCAGCCGGACCGCGTTCTCGGCGAGCAGCGGCACGTCGTAGACGACGATCGCGTCGGGGTCGGCGGACTCCGCCGCGGCGAAGGCCGCGCTCGCGAGGCGCTGGACCTCGGGGTGCACGATGGCGTTCAGCGCCGCGAGCCGCTCGGCGTCGCGGAAGACGATCGCGCCGAGCGCGGGACGGTCGAGCGAGCCGTCCGGCAGCCGTAGCCGTTCGCCGAACTCGGCCAGCACGCGCTGCAACCCCGGGCTTCCCGGCGCCACGGCGTCGCGCGCGAGCGCGTCGGCATCGACGACGACGGCCCCGAGCTCGGCGAGACGCGCCGACACGAGACTCTTGCCCGAGGCGATCCCGCCCGTCAACCCGATGAGTCGCACCCCGCCATGCTAGGCGGGCGCGAGAATCTTGAGCCAACGTTGAGCTTCGCCAAGGCGGGTCTTGAGCGCGGCGGCGTAACGTCGGAATCCGATGTCGTCGCCGGACCCGAAACGGCGGCGCTCATCGGCTCCTCCTCCCGCGGGTATCATCACCGCGAGGGCCGACGATGGCCCGGGTGAGGCAGGGGCATGTCCGGAGCGCGATTCGCCGTCGTGATCGAGGACGACGCCGACATCCGGGAGCTCGTCGCCGAGGTCCTCACCCAGGCGGGATTCGCCGTGCGCACCGCGGCGAGCGGCGCCGAAGGCGTCGAGCTCGTGCGCGCGACGGAGCCCGTGGTGACGACCCTCGACGTCAGCATGCCGGGGATCGACGGCTTCGAGACGGCCAGACGGATCCGGGAGTCGAGCTCGACCTACCTCGTGATGATCACGGCGCGAGGCGACGAGGTCGACGTGCTGCAGGGGCTCCAGGCCGGCGCCGACGACTACGTCACCAAGCCGTTCCGCCCGCGCGAGCTCCGGGCTCGCATCGACGCGATGCTGCGTCGACCGCGGGAGCTCGGCGCCGACGACGACCTGGCCGAGCGGGGTGACGTCCACTGGATCGAGCGACCGGGGCTCCGGGTCGACGCCGCGCGCCGCGTCGTCGAGGTGGAGGGGGTCGACCCGGGGCTCACCCGCAGCGAGTTCGACATCCTCGCGGCGCTGCTCGATGCCCGCGGGCGCGTGCTCAGCAAGACCGCGCTGTCGCGAGCGATCCGCCCCGCGGGCGCGGAGGCGTGGGTCAGCGAGCAGGACGAGCGGGCGATCGAGGTGCATGTCGCGAACCTGCGACGCAAGCTCGGCGACTCCGCGCTGTCCCCGCGCTGGATCGAGACGGTGCGCGGGGTCGGCTATCGCGAGGCCGCCCGCTGAGGCGTCACGGCTCGATGCGGGTCACGACGACCGGCGCGTCCTCGCTCGCGGCCGACTCCTCCGCGGCGCGCAGCGCCTCCGCCACGAGCTCGCGGCCCGAGCGTCCGACGGCCAGCCCGGCGCCGAGGAGCGGCACGACCGTGCCGGACGCCGTGGCGAGGTCCTCCGCGACGAGCCGGTGCGCGGACCGGGCGGCCTGCTCCGCCGCCGCGAGTGAGCGACCGGAGAGCGCGGCGACGACCCGGCCGGGCCCCGCCGTCGCGACGGGGGCGATGGGATCGATCCGGCCGAGTGCCCGCTCGTGGAAGCGCCGCTCGAGCGTCTCCGCCTCCGCGCTGCCGAAGGCCTCGCGAATCCGCCCGAAGTCCGGGATGACGAGCGCGAGCACGGTGATCTCCGTGCCGCTCGAGGCGGCGCGCGCCGACATCTCGTCGGTGAGCCGCGCGAACGCCTCGCCGCCGAGCACGCGGCCGAGCCCCCGGCTCCCGTCATCCCCCGGCGCGGCCTCGAGGTCCTCCTCCGAGACGAGCACGACCGTCGAGGTCAGCGCCACGATGCTGAGCGCTGCGGTCAGGATGCCGGCATTGACCGAGCCCGCCCACGTCTCGAAGACCTCGGACGACGGGCCGTATGCGATGAGCAGGCCGAGTCGCAGCAGCTCCCAGAGGGCCGTGACCGCCAGCACGACGGTGAGCCCGATCGCGAACGGACGTCGGCCCATCTTCCCGCGGCGGGCCTCCACCGCGCCGAGCGCGGCGAGGATCGCGAGGATACCGAACAGCACCGCGGATCCGGCCCAGGGGTCGCGCACGTCGAACACCGATGCGACGAATGCGACGACCCCCGCGCCGACGACGATCGCGACCCGCAGCGTCATCCGGGCGTTGTTGTACCGCGCTGCGCCGAGCCACAGGCAGCCGACCCCGACCGCGAAGGCGGCGTTGCCGAGCGCGTTCCCGATCCACGCTTCGGGAGCCACTGCCCACGCCAGATAGCAGACAGTCGTCAGGATCGAGGCGAGGAACGCCAGGGCCCAGATCCGCGCGGCCCGCGAGTGACGATGCAGCAGAGCCTGTCCCAGGAAGAGGGCGCCGGCGAGGCACTCGATGATCGTGTTGATCGCGACGACGCTCGCGATGTCAAGCCGCATCGGTGGCCTCCGTCGGTAGCGTCAGGCGGAAGACGGCGCCGCCGCCGGGCGCGTTCGCGGCCGACAGCTCCCCGCCATGGGAGCGCGCGATCTGCCGGCTGATCGCGAGCCCGAGGCCGTAGCCGTGCGTCGCGGTCTTGCGCACCGTATCCGCGCGGTAGAAGCGGTCGAAGAGATGCGGGAGGTCCTGCGGGGCGATGCCGGGACCGTCGTCCTGCACCTCGAGGATCGAGTGATGCTCGCCCACGGCGCAGACCACCCGGACGTGGCCGTCTTCGCGGCCGTACTTGATCGCGTTCGACAGCAGGTTGTCGATGATCTGACGCACGCGCAGCTCGTCCGCGTGGGCCGGCACGCGATTCATGCCGGTGAGCTGGATCGTGACGGCTCGGGTCCGGGCGAGCGGGCCCGCCGACTCGATCGCGGTGCGCGTCGTCGCCGCGAGGTCGATCGGAGCCGGGGTGATCGCGATCGCGGTCCCCGTGGGCGCGGCGGAGGAGGCGGCGAGGATGTCGGTCACGAGCACGAGCAGGCGCTCGGCGTTGCGCTGCGCGACCTCGAAGCTGTGGCGGGAGCCGTCCGGGACCGCGGGGTCGTCGAGTCCCAGCTCGAGGTAGCCGAGCAGCGCGGTGAGGGGGTTGCGCAGCTCGTGCGAGACCGTGGCCACGAGGTCGTCGCGGCCCCGGATCGCGAGCACCTCGCTCGTGACATCCCGGGTCACGATGAGTGCGCCCGCCGGGCTGCCGTCGTCGCGGCGCAGCTGCTTCGCCGTGATGCTGAGCGCGCGCCGCTCGTCGCCGGGCGCCCCGAACCAGACGAGCTCGGCATCGAACTCCTCGCCGGCCATGGCGCGCGCCCTCGGCATCCGCTCGGGCGGGAGCGGGGTGAGACCGTCCGCGCGGTAGGCGCCGCCGCCGGGCGTCTCGTTCGCCGCGGCGGCGAGCCGCGCGTGGGCCTCGTTCGCGACGGTCTGCCGCCCGTCCGGCTCGATCCGGATCACGCCGAAGTCGACCGCCTCGAGCACCCCGCTCAGCAGCTCCTCCTGCCGGGCGGCGCGCGAGAGCGCCTGCCGCAGCGCCGTGGACTGCTGCTCGAGGAGATCGTGCTGTCCCCGGGAGCGCTCGGCCATGATGTACGAGATCGTCGCAGCGGCGGCGATCATGATCGGCAGCAGCAGGAGCGACCCGGTCGGCGGCGTCTGGGGGCGGGTGAGGGCGAGTCCCCAGTAGACGAGGCTGATGACGACCACGGAGACGGTCGTGCCGATCTTCCCGAACGCCCACGCGGCCCACATCGCCGGGAACACCCACAGCAGACCGAAGCTGCCCGACGGCGCGCCCTCGCGCAGCAGCGCGATCGCGACGATGTCGCTCGCGGGGATGATCGCCATCGCAAGCGGCGGCAGGCGATTCCAGGGCACGATGAGCGCCGCGCCCGTCGCGAGGAACGCGATCGCCCCGCCCGCGATGAGCAGCCCCAGGTTCTCGTAGGTGCGCAGGATGAGCACGACGACGAGTCCGAGGATGACGACGGCGCCGAGCAGGAACTGGTTGAGGAAGACCGTGCGGTCGCGCGCGCGATCGAGGATCTGGCTCGGCCGGCGCGTCATGCCATGACGCTAGCCCCCGCGCGGATCAGAAGTCGAAGCCCCCGCCGAAATCGCCCCCGAAGTCGAAGCCCGAGTCGAGGCCGGCGTCGCCACCGGCGTCCGCGCCGTCAGCGTAGGTCGCCTCCCCGCCGACGCCGGGGTCGTACACCGGGAGGAAGGACTGCATGATGGTCGACGCGACGACGTAGCCCGCGATCGTGCCGAGCATCGAGCTGCCGAACCCGCCGAACGCGCCGCCGCCCTGCGCGCCGAGCATGTGCTCCATGGTGCCGGGCTGGCGGAGCTCCGCGCGGGTCGCGGCGCGGGCGAGCGTCCGCGGCTCGTCGTCGGCGGGACGGTCCTCGACCATGACGGCTGCGGTCAGCTGCTCGTGCAGGATGCGCCGCTGCTCCGGCGTGAGCTTCGCGAACGCCTCGGCGTGGACGTCCTCGACGCGGTCGGGCGGCGCCGTGCGCAGCAGATAGCGGTAGCGGTCCACCGCGTACTCGTCCTCGGTCGGAGGCCTGCGCCGTGCCGACTCGCGAGGCGGATCCTGCCGTGAAACGCCGAAGAGGCTGTCCCAGAAACCCATGGGAACAGCCTCTTCGGTGTTGCTGTCAGTTGCCCGAGAGCTGCTCCCGCAGCGCGGCGAGCGCCTCGTCGTCGGCGAGCGTGCCGGTCGCGGCGTCGCTGCTCGAGTAGGAGGACGTGTCCGAGCCGCCTGCGGCGATCTGCTCGGCGGCCGCCGCGACCTGCTTCTTGTGGGACTCCCAACGCGCCTGGGCAGCCGCGTAGTCGGCCTCCCACTTCGCGCGCTGCTCCTCGAAGCCTTCCTTCCACTCGCCGGTCTCGGCGTCGAAGCCCTCGGGGTACTTGTAGTTGCCCTGCTCGTCGTACTCGGTCGGCATGCCGTAGAGCGCCGGGTCGAACTCGGTGCCCTCGGGGTCGACGCCCTCGTTCGCCTGCTTGAGCGAGAGCGAGATGCGGCGACGCTCGAGGTCGATGTCGATGACCTTGACGAAGACCTCGTCGCCGACGGACACGACCTGCTCGGCGAGCTCCACGTGCTGGCCGGAGAGCTCCGAGATGTGCACGAGGCCCTCGATGCCGTCCGCGACGCGCACGAACGCGCCGAACGGGACGAGCTTGGTGACCTTGCCCGGTGCGACCTGACCGATCGCGTGCGTCCGGGCGAAGACCTGCCACGGGTCCTCCTGCGTCGCCTTGAGCGAAAGCGAGACCCGCTCGCGGTCGAGCTCGACGGAGAGCACCTCGACGGTGACCTCCTGGCCGACCTCGACGACCTCCGACGCGTGCTCGATGTGCTTCCAGGACAGCTCGGAGACGTGCACGAGGCCGTCGACGCCGCCGAGGTCGACGAAGGCGCCGAAGTTGACGATCGAGGAGATGACGCCCTTGCGGACCTGGCCGGGCTTGAGGTTCGCGAGGAACGTCGAACGCGACTCGGACTGCGTCTGCTCGAGCAGCGCGCGGCGGCTCAGGACGACGTTGTTGCGGTTCTTGTCGAGCTCGAGGATCTTCGCCTCGATCTCCTGCTCGAGGTACGGCGTGAGGTCGCGGACCCGGCGCAGCTCGATGAGCGAGGCGGGGAGGAAGCCGCGGAGGCCGATGTCGACGATGAGGCCGCCCTTGACGACCTCGATGACCTTGCCGGTCACGACGCCGTCGGCTTCCTTGATCTTCTCCACGTCGCCCCACGCGCGCTCGTACTGCGCGCGCTTCTTCGACAGGATGAGGCGGCCTTCCTTGTCCTCCTTCTGGAGGACGAGCGCCTCGACGGAGTCGCCGACCTTGACGACCTCGCTCGGGTCGACGTCGTGCTTGATGGAGAGTTCGCGGGAGGGGATGACACCCTCGGTCTTGTAGCCGACGTCGAGGAGGACCTCGTCCCGGTCGATCTTGACGACGGTGCCCTCGATGAGGTCGCCGTCGTTGAAGAACTTGAGCGTCTGCTCGACTGCGGCGAGGAAGTCCTCTGCAGAGCCGATGTCGTTGATCGCGATCTGCTTGGGAGCCGCAGGAGTGGTGATGGTCATTGAGTGTGTGTGCTTTCGGGGGACATAATCAGGCCTCGGCTTCGAATGCCGATGAACGCCGAGGCGGGCGAATGGAGACGTGCCGCGGGAAACGCGACATTCCAGAGTAGCGCTTCCCGCGGCACAGGACCAATCTCGATCAGCCCATGGGCACCGCGTCCGTCGCGGCCGCCGCGGCCCGGCTGCGCCAGAGCGCGTACGCGCCGAGCCCGATGAACGCCGTGCCGAGGAGCCCGATGAGCCCGAGGGCGAACCCGGTGAACGCGAGCTCGCCGCTCGCGGCGAACGCCGGGTCGGGGTCGTCGCCGCCGCCCGTGCCGCCGCCGGCCGCGTTCGGACCGACCGTCGCATTCGCCAGGTCGATCGTCGCGAGCTCGCCGTCGAGGACGGCGACGCGCAGCGCGGTCTGGGTGAACGAGCCGTCGGATCCCGTCGACTGCACGTTCGTCCGCAGCGAGACGAGGTCCCCGATACCGGCGATCTCGGCGACGTCGCCCGTCGCGTTCTCGCCGAGCGGTGGCGTGCTGCCGGACTCCGGCAGTGCCGCGCCGAGCGCGTCCGCGAGACCGTCGACGATGACCGATGCGTCGAGCGCGACGGGCGCGCCGAGCAGACTCGCACTCGCGCTCGCCTCCGCGACCTCGCCGCCGCGCAGCCCGTCGAGGGTCGCCGTGACGAGGACGTCGGCACTCGTCTCAAGCGTCGAGAACGCCGGCTGCGTGACGGTCGAGACCTCGGCGACGACGCGGGTGGTCAGCTGGGGCAGATCACCGAGCAGCCCTCCGAGGAGGTCGGTGGACCCCACGCCGACGAGCAGGTCCGCGAGCACCGTGCCCGAGAGAGAGGGCACGAGGCTCGTGACCTCACCGGTCGCGGGGTCGAGGATCCCGAGCACGTCGCCGGTCAGCGCGTCGAGCACCTGGGTGACCGGCGTCGTGATCGTCCGCACGATCTCGCCGGTCTGGATGTCGTCGAGCACGCTCGCGTGGGCGCTCACGATGATCCGCGCGTCCGCGATCGCGTCGAGCAGCCCGAGCTCGACCTCGCCGAGGTAGCCGCGCAGCAGCCGCTGGGCGCCGGTCACGATGTCGTCGACGACGCCGTCGCGGATCAGCTCCGTACCCGGCTCGTGGGCGTTCAGCCCAGGTCCGTCGGGCAGTGCGGCGAGGTCGACCGAGAGGGTGCCCGACGCGAGGTCGATCGTCAGGGCGTCGTCGCGCAGGACGGTGCGGCCGAGCGCCGCGAGCACCCCGGAGAGGTCGGCCTCCACGCGCACCTCCGCCTCGGCGAGGCCGCCCAGGCCCACGGAGGCGAGCACGCGGTCGAGCACCCCGGCGAGCGGGCCGGAGCCCCCGCCGAGGTCGAGCAGGGAGCGCTCCACCTCGGCGGTGGCGGTCTGCGCCTCGCGATGTGCTCCCGCGAGCGCGGGGACGACGAGGACGAGGCGCGCGTCGGCGAGCGTGTAGCCGCCGCGGACGCCGTCGAGGCTCGCCTCCGCCTCCGCCGCGATGCCGGCGGCTTCCAGGCGCAGGCCCGTGATGGCCGAGGGAAGGGACGTGCCGAGCAGGCCCGTGAGATCCACGACGGCGGCCGTGCCCGAGGCCGGGCTCACGCCGATCGCGCCGTCGCTCGCGAGCAGGCCCGAAGCCGCGTAGGAGGTGCCGTCGGGTCGCGCGATCGCGTACTGTCCGATCGTCCCGGCGTCGACGCCGTCGGCATCCGTCACGGCGATGGGCCCGGGGTCGATGGTGATCGCATCGATCGCGGTCGCCGACAGCGGGTTGCGCTCCTCGGCGACGGGCGCGCTGCCGTCGTTGACGGCCGTGGCCGGCTCGAGGGCGATGACTCGGTCGAGGTCCGAGCTCAGGATGGTGCCGGCGAGGAATCTGCCCTCGGCGAAGCTCCCGCCGTCGGAGTCGGCCGCGATGGCGACCGATGGGGCCGCGATGAGGGCGGTCGCGAGTCCGAGTGCGCCGAGGCCGGCCGCGGTGCCGTGATGACGAAACATGATCTGCCTCCCTGCCCGGGCCGAGGGTCGGCCCGATATCCGGAAGAGCCGCAATGGCGGGATCGATTACGCGGGTTCAGCGAAGCAGTTCGGACGGCAGTCCGAGGTCGAGGTGCAGGAGCCGGTCGGGGCCGACGCCGAGGCCCGCGCTCAGGTCCCCGACGATCGGCACGTCGGCCGCGATGCGGACGTCGGCGCCCCCGCGGTCGAGCTCGATCTCCAGCTCGATCTCGGGGAGCAGCTCGGGGACCGGCGCTCGCACCTCATCGACGACGTCGGCGACGACGGGGAGGGCGGCGCGCCCGAGCGCAGCCGATGACGCCACCGCCGTGCCCGCCGTTCCGTCGACGACGGGCACCGCCGGATCGGGTGCGATCCGCGGTGTCCAGACGGGCGCCACGTGGGCGTCGCTCGACTCGACCCGCTCGATCGGGCCGAGCGGGGCCGGAGGTCCCTGGACGACGACGCCGAAGCCGGCGGCCGCGGTGATCGCCGCGGCGGCGACCGCGACACCGATCGCGCTCGCCGCGACGGGTGCCGCGGGGGCCGCGAGCCAGCCGAGCGCCCCGCCCCCGCCGGCGAGCAGAGGGAGGAGGATGCGTGCGAGGTGACGGCTGACCTGTCCCACCTCGAGCGCGACGTCGCGGCAGGAGCGGCAACTTGCCAGATGCGCGTCGACGCGTGCTGCGGCGCGCTTGCGCAGCGAATCCCGGCTGTGCTCGCCGATGCGTTCGAGCACCCAGCCGCACTCGCCGGTACGCAGGGTGTCGGCGACGTGCGCCTGCAGCCAAGCCTTGCGAAGTCCCTCACGGGCGCGGAACGCGAGCGCCGCGGCGGCGCCGGGCCGCAGACCCAGGTGGCGGGCCAGCTCGGCGACGCCGACGCCCTCGACCTCGGTGTGCCAGAGCACCTCCTGCCAGCGGCGCGGCAGTCCGCCGAACGCCTCGCGGACGAGTCGTTCGTCGAGCGAGCCGAGCTGTGCGTCGAGCACGGCATCGTGGCGGGGGTCCTCGGGCAGCTCCTCGACGGCCAGCTCGCGCCGACGACCGCCCCAGCGGCGGGCCAGATTCCGCACGGTCGCGCAGAGGTACGGCCGGAAGCCGTCGCCGACGGGGCCGCGACCGTCGCGCAGCGCCGCCAGGATGACGGTGTACGCCTCCGAGACGAGGTCGTCGGCGTCGATCGAACGCGATGCGAGCCGGGCCGCGCCGACCGCGGCGAGGCGGTGGCGGATCCACAGCTCCGAGTACGCCCCGGCGTCGCCGTCCCGGGTCATCGCGATGAGCGCGCGGTCGGACGTTTCGTCGTATCCCTGCCGGCCGGTGCCGACGCTGACGCTCGACATGTCGCGAGACTACCCCCGAATGGGGGTCATGGGAAGCTGCCTCAGCCGGCGGTGACCCGGAACGAGGAGATCACGTGCTGCACCTCGGGGTAGATCTCGGCCAGGTTGAGCAGGACGCCGTTGCCCGACGGGGTCCCGAGCGTCAGGACGTCCGCCTCCGAGGCCTGCGGGGACTCGGCGCGGAACCAGGCGTTCGCGTCCGACTCCTGGTAGCCGAGTGCGAGGGCGGCCGCCCCGAAGGCGGCGGACTCGATCGGGGCGGTGGCGAAGGCGAAGGTCCCCGTCGCGCGATCCGCGCCGATCTCCCCCTCGAAGCCGAGGAAGCAGGTCGCCGTGATGAGGCTCAGAAGCTCCTTCGGCGCGAAGTCCGAGGGGCCCGCCTCCGCGAACGTCACACCGATGCCCTGCTCGATCGACGACGCGTTCGCCGCCTCGACGAAGCCATCGGGGCAGGCCCCGACGATCGGTGAGGTGGGGGCGGGGCCGGAGCAGGCGGCGAGCGACGCGCCGAGCGCGATCGCGGCGGCCGCGCCGGCGGCGCGCAGGACACGGTGGGAGAGGGACATCGGTTCAGCGTAGTGCCGAGCGCAGGGTGTCGAGGCCCACGCCCCCGAGGTCGAGCGCGGCGCGATGCCAGGCACGCAGGTCGAACGCGGCACCCTCGCGAGCCCGGGCCGCCTCGCGCAGCTCCTCCCAGATGCGCTGGCCGATCTTGTACGAGGGAGCCTGCCCCGGCCACCCCAGATAGCGGTTCACCTCGAAGCGGATGAAGGCATCGTCCATGTTCGCGTTCGCGCGCATGAACGCGAGGGCATACTCGGCGTCCCAGCTGCCGTCCCCGTCGGGCCGTGGCTTGGCGAGGTGCACCCCGATGTCGAGCACGACGCGGGCCGCGCGCATCCGCTGGCCGTCGAGCATGCCGAGCCGGTCCGCAGGGTCGTCGAGGTAGCCGAGATCCGCCATGAGCCGTTCTGCGTAGAGCGCCCAGCCCTCGGCGTGGCCTGACGTGCCCGCGAGCTGGCGCCGCCACGTGTTGAGCCGCGATCGGTTGAAGACCGCCTGGCCGATCTGCAGGTGATGCCCCGGCACCCCCTCGTGGTAGACCGTCGTGAGCTCCCGCCACGTGTCGAACGTCTCGACGCCCTCCGGCACGCTCCACCACATGCGTCCGGGTCGGGAGAAGTCATCGGACGGGCTCGTGTAGTAGATCCCGCCGCTCCGGGTCGGCGCGATCATGCACTCGAGTCGGCGCACCGGCTCCGGGATGTCGAAGTGCTCCCGTGCCAGCTCCTCGACCGCGCGGTCGCTCGTCGCCTGCATCCACTCGCGCAGCGCCCGCGTCCCGTGCAGCTTGCGCGACGGGTCCGACTCGAGGTGCGCGATCGCCTCGGCGACGCTCGCCCCCGGCAGAATGCGATGCGCGGTCTCGGTCTGCTCCTGGGCCATGCGCTGCAGCTCGTCGAGGCCCCACTGGTACGTCTCGTCGAGGTCCACCGAGGCGCCGAGGAACCGTCGCGAATGCAGCGAGTAGCGTTCCCGACCCACGCCGTCGGCCTCCTGCCCGCGCGGCAGCAACTCGGCGCGCAGGAAGTCGGCGAGCCGTCCGTAGGCCGCGGCGGAGTCCGCCGCACCGCGACGCAGATCGCCGGCGAGCGACTCGGGGAGGCCGTCCGTCGGCGCCGCTCCCCCGATGAACTCGTCGAAGAATCCGCCGGCGGCCGCGAGCTCGCTCGCCTGCGCCGCCACCTCGACGATCTGGCGGCGCGCCGGCGTGAGGCCACGGCCGGCGCCGGTCCGCAGGCTCTGCTCGTAGTCGGCGAGCGCCCGGGGCAGATTGCGCAGGCGCTCCGCGATCGTCGCCCAGTCCTGCGTCGTCGCCGTCGGCATGAGATCGAGCACCTCGCGCACCTCCTGCGCGGGGCTCGCGATGACGTTCAGGTCCCGCAGGTGCTCCCCCGCTTCGTGCAGTTCGAGGCCGAGCCGCAGCTCCGACGCGAGGTCGGTGCGGGTGACGCGATCGGTGTCATCGAGCGGCTCGGCTGTCTCGAGCTCGCGGAGCGCGTTCCGGGCCGCCTCGGCCCAGCGTTCGTGCCCGTCGGGTGAGAGATCCCCGTACTCGCCGAGTCGCGGGCTCGGCGTGCCGAGCGAGACCGCGACGTCCGGGTTCAGCTCGACGAGCGTCTCGACCCAACGCTCCGCGATCTGGTCGACCGGGGTCGGGGTGCGTTCCATGGGCGTCTCGGTCATGTCGTTCCCATCGTCAGTGGCCCGCGGCGTCCCAGTCCGCGCCGACGCCGACCTGCACGTCGAGCGGCACGCTGAGCTGGGCGGCGGTCGACATGCGACTCGTGACGATGTCGCGCAGGACGTCGAGCTCGCCGGGCGCGACCTCGAAGACGAGCTCGTCGTGCACCTGCAGGAGCATGCGCGAGTCGAGGCCGCCCTTGAGGATGTCCTGGTCGATCGCGATCATCGCCCGCTTGATGATGTCCGCCGCCGTGCCCTGGATGGGCGAGTTGAGGGCCGCTCGCTCGGCGTTGTCGCGCAGCACCCGATTCGACGAGGTGAAGTCGGGGAACGGCCGTCGTCGGCCGAACAAGGTCGTCGTGAAGCCATCCACTTTCGCCTGCGCCACGACACTGCGGAGATAGTCTCGGATGCCGCCGAAGCGCTCGAAGTAGTCCTTCATGAGCGCCTGCGCCTCCGCACGGTCGATGCGCAGCTGCCGGGCCAGTCCGAACGCCGACAAGCCGTAGGCGAGACCGTACGACATGGCCTTGACCTTGACGCGCTGGTCGGCACTGACCTCGGCCGGCTCGATCCCGAAGATCCGGGCCCCGACGAAGCGGTGCAGATCCTCGCCCGAGCGGAACGCCTCGATGAGGCCCTCGTCGCCCGACAGATGCGCCATGATCCGCATCTCGATCTGCGAATAGTCCGCGGTGAGCAGGGAGTCGAAGCCGTCGCCGGGCCGGAACGCCCTGCGGATCTCCTGCCCAGTCGCCGTGCGAACCGGGATGTTCTGCAGGTTGGGGTCGTTGGAGCTCAGCCGCCCGCTCGCCGCTCCGGTCTGCTCGTAGGTCGTGTGGATGCGGCTGTCCGACCCGACCGCCGCGACGAGCGTGTCGACCATCTGCGCGAGCTTCGTGGCGTCACGGTGGCGCAGCAGCAGATCGAGGAACGGGTGCGGATTCGACTCCTGCAGGTCGGCGAGCGCCTCCGCGTCGGTCGAATAGCCGGTCTTGTTGGCCCGGGTCTTCGGCATGCCGAGCTGATCGAAGAGCACCTCCTGGAGCTGCTTCGGGCTGCCAAGGTTCACCTCGCGGCCGATCTCCGCGTACGCCTGCTGCGCGATCTCCGCGGCATCGCCCCGCAACCTCGCCGAGAGCCCTTCGAGCCTCGGCCGGTCGATCGCGACGCCCTGACGTTCCATGCGCGCGAGCACCGGGATGAGTGGGACCTCGATGTCGGCATAGACCTCGCGCGAGCGCTCGTCGAGCCGATCCACGACCGCCCGCTCGAGGCGCAGCCCGTACCAGGCCTGCGTCGCCGCATTGAGCGGCTCGTGCTCTGGCACGAGCTGATTGCGGTCCGGCTCGGAGATCTGCTCGCCGAGACCATGCTGCACGGCCGCCGCGAGCGAGCCGCTCTTGGACCAGGGCTCCAGCAGCCAGCCGGCGATCGTCGCGTCGCCGACGATGCCCTCCAGCGCGATGCCGTGCGCGGCGAGCGTATGCCACTGGCGCTTCGCCCCGAACAGCACCTTCGCCGCATCCGGATCGGCGAGATACGCCTCGAGCGCCGCGTAGTCGGGACGGTGCGAACCCCACGGGACCCACGCGGTGTCCTCGTCGGCCGCGATGCCCATGCCCTCGAGGACGCCGGCCTCGGCGCTGACCTGCACGGCCGCGGTCGGCCCGCCGGCCGACGAGATGGGGCGCAGCCAGTTCGCGAGCTCCTCATCCACGAGGGTGCGCACCGGTGGCTCCGCCGGGAGCCCGGCCACACCGTCGTCCGGCTCGGTGCGGCCCTCGGCGGCCTCGACGGGCCCCGACTTCAGCACGCGGTCGAGCAGCGTGTTGAACTCGAGATGGCGGAAGACGGCGCGCAGCGCGGCCTCGTCGATCGGACCCGGCACGAGCTCGTCGAGCTCGTACTCGAGCTCGAGGTCGCGGACCAGCGCGTTGAGTCGACGGTTGCGGATCGCGTTCTCCCGCTCCGCTCGCAGGTTCTGCCCGGCGACCCCGGGGATCTCGTCCGCGTGCGCCAGGATCTCCTCGACCGTGCCCCACTGCGCGATCCACTTCGCCGCCGTCACCGGGCCGACCTTCGTGATACCGGGCAGGTTGTCGGCCTTCTCTCCGACGAGCGCGGCGAGCTCGGGGTACTGGGCGGGCCAGACCTTGTACTTCTCGTACACCGCGTCGGCGTCGTAGCGCTTGAACTCGCTGACGCCCAGCGTCGACGGGTAGAGCACCGTGACGCCGTCGCTCACGAGCTGGAAGGTATCCCGGTCCCCCGACACGACGAGCACCTCAAAGCCCGCCGCCTCGCCCTTCGTCGCGAGCGTCGCGAGGATGTCGTCGGCCTCGTAGTCCTCCTTGACGAGCCACTTGATGCGCATCGCGTCGAGCGCCTCCTGGAGGAGCGGCACCTGGCCGATGAACTCCGGCGGCGTCTCGCCCCGCCCGTCCTTGTACGCCACGTACTCACGGGTGCGGAAACTGTAGCGCGAGATGTCGAAGGCGACCGCGACGTGCGTCGGACGCTCGTCCTTCATGAACTTGAGCAGCGACGTGATGAAGCCGTACGGGACCTCGGTGTGCTGGCCCCCGCTCGTGACGAAACGGCCCGCGGGCAGGAGCGCGAAGAACGCGCGGAACGCCAGGGAATGGCCGTCGATGATCAGGAGCGTAGGCTTCTCGGTGGCTGCCACGCAGCGAGCCTAGCCCGCGCCCCCGACACCGACGAGGACCCGATGAAGCTGCCCGACGACATCCACCCGGCCCTGCTCACCCGCCTTCAGCAGGCCGAGGGCGGCCCGCTCGTCGCCAAGATGGGCATCGAGCTCATCGAGATCTCGGCCGAGCATTCCGTCGCCCGGATGCCCGTCGAGGGCAACACGCAGACCGTCGGAATCCTGCACGGCGGCGCGCACGTCGTGCTCGGCGAAACGCTCGGCAGCCTCTCGAGCGCGATCCACGGCGGTGCCGAGCGCTTCCCCGTCGGCATCGAGATCAACGCGACCCACTCGCGTTCCATCGCGGAGGGCTGGGTCACCGGCACCTGCACCGCGCTCGTGCTCGGCCGCACCCTGTGCACGCACGAGATCGTCATGACCGACGAAGCGGGGCGCCGCCTCTCGACGGTGCGGATGACGAACTACCTCCGCGAGCTGCGCTGAGCCGCGGCCGCCCTCTCCCCCTGGCCTCGTCTGCCCCGCTCCCCCTCCCCCGTGCCGATAGTGCTTTCGGCGGCGCTAGGACTTTTCGCAGCCGATCTCTCCTATGTCCGCCGAAAGTCCTCGACGCGGTGGAGGCCTTGCGCCATGGCGCGGAGCACCACCGCGAGCGCGTGGCCGCCCACGACCTGCGCGTAGTCGAAGCGCAGGACGTGCTTGCCGCGGAGCTTGAGCTCCGCATCGAACGCGATGTCCGATCTACGCTGCGCGGCCTGGTGATACTCAAGCCCGTCGAGTTGCACGACGAGGTGCTCGCCGATGACGAAATCGACCGGCCGACCGAGCAGCCGTGTCTGCTGCCGGAACCGAACGCCGACCTCGCGCAGCTGATGGCCGAAGACCGACTCGAGGACCGAATCGGACTGGTCGCTCGCGATGCGGGCAAGGCGGCGCTGCCGTGGACCGGGCCAAGCGACCCGCCGCAAGAACTCACGATCGACGAGCCTCCGCCGCAGCGCGGACTCCCACACGATGAGCGCTTCCACCTCCGGGAGGCACTGGATGACGTGCGAGAGCATGTCGGGGATCGACTCGACGAGGTCTGAGTACCTGGTCGGCAGAATCGGCCTGGACCGGTGAAACCGGATGCCGGGGCTGGCGCCTTGAGGGCTGTTGGGTGCGACCGCCACGTGGAGCGTCTCCGGTCGATGCAGCATCGAGAGCCCGAGATGCGCCGCGGCCGAAAGGCAGGCGATGCGGCCGCCTGCTGCGGCGGCCATGACGAGCACCGACGAAGCCCCCGGCGCAATGACCCACTGGCGGCCCACGGTGCGCAGCCCGCGCAGGTGGTAGGCGCTCAGGCCCGCGTCGCGCAGCTCCCGTCGGTGGGCGATGCCGCCGTGTTGCTGGATCCAGTCGCTCGCGTTCATCGGCGAATCTTCTCGCGCCGCCGGCCCCTCCACTCCCGAGCAATCTCGCAAGTGGTAGAACGCGATTCCCCGCGACCCTGTGAGGGACCCCTGCCTTAGGAGATCCGGCGGACCTAGGAGAAGCCGAGGCCCAATGGTCCTAGCGTCGCCGGAAGCCCTACGGGGGTCACGCCGGTGTCCTGCGCGCCGACGCGGAGGGGGCCGGGGCTACTTCTTGGGGGCGAGCTGCTCGATGATCGTCTGCGCGACCTCGTGCATCGTGAGCCGGCGGTCCATCGACGCCTTCTGGATCCACCGGAACGCGTCGGGCTCGGACAGCCCCATCTTCTCGTTGAGCAGACCCTTCGCCCGGTCGACGAGCTTGCGCGTCTCGAAGCGCTCGGCGAGGTCGGCGACCTCCGACTCGAGCGCGATGATCTGCTGGTAGCGGGCGAGCGCGATCTCGATCGCGGGGAGCAGGTCGTTGGGTGTGAACGGCTTGACGACGTAGGCGAGCGCGCCGGCCTCCGAGGCGCGCTCGACGAGCTCCTTCTGCGAGAACGCGGTGAGCAGCACGACGGGCGCGATGTGGTTCTTGGACAGGCGCTCCGCCGCCGAGATGCCGTCGAGCTTCGGCATCTTGACGTCCATCACGACGAGGTCGGGTCGCAGCTCGGTCGCGAGCTGCACGGCCGCCTCCCCGTCGCCGGCCTCGCCGACGACGTCGAACCCGTTGTCGGTGAGGATCTCGACGATGTCCATGCGGATCAGCGATTCGTCCTCCGCGACGATGACGCGGCGGGGCACGACCGGCCCGGTGTCCTCGATGCTCACGCATTCACCCTACGGCACCAGCCCGAGCGCTGGCACTAGCCTGGACGGGCAGGCCGGTGTGGCGGAATGGCAGACGCGACCGACTCAAAATCGGTTGCCCGCGAGGGCGTGTGGGTTCGACCCCCACCACCGGCACCGCTAGAGGGACCCGAGCTTCGGCACGACCTCCTCCCCGAGGCGGGCGACCCACTCGGCGACCTTGCTGGTGGGATTGCGGACCTGCACCTGCGTGGCGCCGAGGTCGGCGAGCGGCTTCATCCGTTCGACGAACGCGATGGGGTCGGCGACGGGGTCGCCGCCGGCGAGCACAGTGATGCGGATCTCGTCGGGGTCGCGCCCGACGTCGGCGCAGTGGCCGCGCAGCACGTCGAGCTTGTGGGCGAGGACCTCGGGCTCGTCGGCGAACAGGTTCGCCTCGTCCGCGTAGCGCGCGACGAGGCGTAGTGTCTTGCGCTCGCCGCCGCCCCCGATGAGGATCGGGATCCGGCCGCGCGGCGGGGCGGGCCGGCAGATGGTCTCGGCGAGCGTCGTGAACTCGCCGGCGAAGGGCCCGTCGTCTTGGCTCCACATCTGCTGCGCGATCTCGATGAGCTCCTCGAGGCGCTGGAAGCGCTCGGCGATCGGCGGGTACGGGACGCCGAGGCCGACATGCTCGCGCTCGTACCAGGCGGCGCCGATCCCGAAGAACGAGCGCCCTCGGGAGAGCACGTCGAGCGTCGTCGCGGTCTTGACGAGCAGCGCGGGCCAGCGGTAGGTGACGCCGGTGACGAGGGCCCCGAGCTTGATCCGCTTCGTCAGCCCGGCCGCAAAGCCGAGCGCCGTATAGGCCTCGAGCATGGGTTCGGTCGCGGGCGCGAATCGTTCCATCTGGAACCAGTGGTCCATGACGGTGAGCCGGTCGAGCCCGTGCTCGTCCGCGGCGATGGCGGCGGCGGCGAAGGCGTCCGGGATGGCGTCCGCGCCGCCCTCGACGCTGAAGTTCATGAAGTGCAGGCCGATCTCCATGCACGGCAGTCAAGCACTCGCGGGGTGGTGGATCAGCGCGCCTCGCGCAGAACTACGGTGCCCTGTCGAACGTCCCGAGCCCCCACCGGTCGAAATAGGCGAGCGTGACGGACGTCGCCGAGGCGCCGGTCACATCGAACGCGGCGCTCGATCTCGAGCCGGCGGGCGCTTCCTCCCCCGACACGTCGAAGGCGAATACATCGCCGTCCCACGGCGTGAGGCGGATCTCGAAGCTCCCGGTCGGCCCGAGCCGTCCGAGCAGTCCGTCGCCGTCGACCGTGATCTCGAGATCGCCGTAGTAGTCGCTCAGATACGCGCCCGCGTAGGTGGCGAGCTCCCGCGGTGCCGTCGCGTCGGCGGGGCGTGTCGCGCCGACGAGGTCGCCCTCCGGCTCGAAGTAGTGGGCGAACGCCGCCTCGTAGGCGGGTGCCCAGTCCCGCGTCTCGTGGCCGTACAGGACGACGTCGAGGAACGCCGAGACGACGGCCTCGGCGGCGCCGACGGGTGAGCCGTTGGTCAGCGCGACGATCCCGAGGCCGAGTCCCGGGAGCAGCCGGAAGTTGGTGCCGGTGCCGAGGATGAACGCGCCGGAGTGCGAGACGGTGGGCCGCCCGTTCAGCGCGGTGCCGACGTTGAACCCGTACCCGTACTCGCCGCCGCGGTCGCCAAGCGCCGAGGGCCGGCCGCTCACGATCTGTCCGGAGATCGCGGGCAGCAGGGCGTCCTCGGCGATGAGCACGTCGCCGTCGCGTTCGCCGCCCGCGAGCACGAGCTTCATCCACTCGGCCAGGTCGATGACGTTCGACGAGACGCCGCCGGCCGGGGACTCGGGGTCCGGGTCGCGCTCGTACAGCGGCGCGAAGCCGCCGTCGACGAGGGCGTTGATCGTCGCGCGGTCGGGGCGCGCGAGGTAGTCCGCGTAGCGGGCGCTCGTCGAGGTCATCCCGAGCGGCGCGAAGAGCGTCTTCTCGGCGAGAGTCTCCCAGTCCGTGCCGGCGGCGGCGGCCGTCGCCTCGCCCGCGACGGTGATGCCGAAGTTGGAGTAGTTGTAGGTGCTGCGGAAGGCGTCGAGCGGCAGCAGTCGCAGGCGCTCCAGGATCGTGGCGCGGTCGAATCCGAGCGTCTCGAGGTCGTCGCCCGCGCCGGTGTAGAGCCCGGAGCGGTGCGTCATATAGTCGGCGATGGTCGCGTGCTGCGTGACGTACGGGTCGGCGAGCGAGAAGTCCGGGAGCAGCTGGCGCACGGGCGTGTCCCACTCGAGGATCCCGTCGCTCACCGCCTTCGCGATGATGGTGCCGGTCAGCGACTTCGACACCGAGGCGACTTGGAATACGGTCGAGGCGCCGACCGGGTCGTCCGCCCCCGCGACCTTCGTCCCGTAGCCCTCGGCGAACGCGGTCTCGTCCCCGAGCACGACCGCGACCGACATCCCCGGCACGCCGCTGTGCGTCAGCACGCGCTCGATGATGGCCGGGAGCGCCGCGAGGCCCCGCTCCACGCCCGCGTCGAGACCTCCCGGGATCGCGATCGAGTCCCCGGTCGGACTGCCGTCGGCGACGTCGATCGCGAGCGTCGGACTCGGCTCGGGCACCGGTGCCGCGCAGGCGGACAGCGCGAGCAGGGCGCCGACCGTCGCGGCGACCGCGGGCGGGAGTCGCCGCCGGTCAGTCGGCATGCGCCCCGGACTCCCAGGTGCGGGGCTCGGCCTCGATCATCTCCCCCACCCGGTGCACCCGGATGTCGTTGGTCGACCCCGCGCGCCCGGGCGGCGTGCCGCTGATCACGACGACGGGCTCCCCGTGCTCGATGAGGTCGGAGGCGGTGAGGAACTCGTCGACCTGGTGCACCATGGCGTCGGTGTCGTCCACGCGCGGCACGACGTGCGACTGGATGCCCCAGATGAGCGACATGCGGCGCTCGATGACGGGATGCGGGGTGAACGCGAGCATCGGGATCCGGAAGCGCAACCTTGCCATCCGGCGGGCCGAGTCCCCCGACTCGGTGAAGACGCACACGTATCGGGCGTCGACGAAGTCGGCGACCTCGGCCGCCGCGAGCGTGATCGCGCCGCCCTGCGTGCGCGGCTTGGTGCCGAGCGGCGGGATCCGCTCGAGCCCCCGCTCCTCCGTCGAGTCGACGATGCGCGCCATCGTCTGCACGGTGATGACGGGGTACGCGCCGACGCTCGTCTCCCCCGACAGCATGACCGCGTCGGCGCCGTCCAGAATCGCGTTCGCGACGTCGCTCGTCTCGGCACGCGTCGGGACCGGGTTCTCGATCATCGACTCGAGCATCTGTGTCGCGACGATGACGGGCTTCGCCATCCGCCGCGCCTTCATGACGATGTCCTTCTGCACGAGCGGGACGACCTCGAGGGGCAGCTCGACCCCGAGGTCGCCGCGCGCGACCATGATCGCGTCGAAGGCGTCGATGATGCCGTCGATCGCCTCGACCGCCTGCGGCTTCTCGATCTTCGCGATGACGGGGACGCGGACGCCCTCCTCGGCCATGATCTCGTGCACGCGGGTGACGTCGGCGGCGTCGCGGACGAACGACAGCGCGATGAAGTCGGCGCCGAGCTTCAAGCCCCAGCGCAGGTCGGCTTCGTCCTTCTCCGAGAGCGCCGGCACGTTGACGGCGACGCCGGGCAGGTTGATGCCCTTGTTGTTGGAGACGAAGCCGCCGACGACGACGCGGGTGACGACCCGCACGCCATCCGTCGAGACGACCTGGACCTTGACCTTCCCGTCATCGATGAGCAGGAAGTCCCCGGGCGACACGTCCTGCGGCAGGCCCTTGAACGTCGTGCCGACGAGCTCCTTGGTGCCTTCCACGTCTTCGGTCGTGATGGTGAACGTGTCGCCGATTGCGAGCTCGTGCGGCCCGGCGGCAAACTTGCCGAGGCGGATCTTGGGTCCCTGGAGGTCGATGAGGACGCCGATGTTGCGCCCGACGTCGGCCGCCGCCCGGCGGAGGTTGCGGTACACCTCCTCGTGCACCGCGTAGGTGCCGTGGCTCAGGTTCATCCGGGCGACGTCGACACCGGCCTCGAGGATCGCCCGGATGTTGTCATAGCTGCTCGTGGCCGGCCCGAGGGTGGCCACGATCTTGGCTCGACGCATGATTCTCCGCTCAGTGGTGGTGGGAGCCTCTCGGCCTCGCTGGTCAGACGGCGATGGCGCGCTCCGAGGCACGCACGGGCGACGGGAGCTCCGTCTCGCCCTCGAGGAACCGGTCGATCGCGGCCGCCGCCGCGCGGCCCTCCGCGATCGCCCAGACGATGAGGGACTGGCCTCGACCCGCGTCGCCCGCGACGAAGACGCCGGACGAGCTCGTCTCGTAGTCGTCGTCGCGCTCGATCGTGCCGCGCTGGGCGACGGGCAGTGGGAACTGCGCCTCGATCGCCTGCGTCTCGGGACCGGTGAAGCCCATCGCGATGAGCACGAGATCGGCGGGGATCTCCCGCTCGGTCCCGGACTTGGGGATGCGGCGCCCGTCGACGTACTCGGTCTCGGCGACGCGCAGCGCGACGACCTCGCCTGCCGCGTTGCCGATGAACTCGACGGTCGAGGCGAGGTAGACCCGCTCGCCGCCCTCCTCGTGCGCACTCGAGATCTCGAACACGTGCGGGGTCATGGGCCACGGCTCGCTGAGCGGCCGCTCCGAGGGCGGCTGCTTGCCGATCGCGAGGTTGGTGACCGACAGCGCCCCCTGACGGTGCGCCGTGCCGATGCAGTCGGCGCCGGTGTCGCCGCCTCCGATGACGATGACGTGCTTGCCGTCCGCCGTGATCTGGCCGGGCACCTGGTCGCCGGCGACGGCGCGGTTGGACTCCACGAGGTAGTCCATCGCGAAGTGGACGCCGAGCAGGTCGCGTCCCGGGATCGGCAGATCGCGCGGGATCGTCGCACCCGTGGCGACGAGTACCGCGTCGTAGCGCTCGCGCAGCTCCGCCCAGGTGATGTCGACGCCGATCTCGACGCCGGCGCGGAACCGGGTGCCCTCCGCCTGCATCTGGCCGAGGCGCAGCTCGAGGTGGCGCTTCTCCATCTTGAAGTCGGGGATACCGTAGCGCAGCAGGCCGCCGAGCCGGTCGTCGCGCTCGTAGACGGCGACGGTGTGGCCGGCTCGGGTGAGCTGCTGGGCGGCGGCGAGGCCCGCCGGTCCGGATCCGACGACGGCGACGGTCTTGCCGGTGAGGCGCTGCGGCGGGTGCGGCTGCACCCACCCGTTCTGCCACGCCTGCTCGATGATGTTCGCCTCGACCTGCTTGATCGTCACGGCAGGCTGGTTGATGCCGAGCACGCACGCGGATTCGCAGGGCGCCGGGCACAGGATGCCGGTGAACTCGGGGAAGTTGTTCGTCAGGTGCAGCCGCTCGATCGCCTGCATGCCCTCGCCCCGCCACGTGAGGTCGTTCCATTCGGGGATGAGGTTGCCGAGCGGGCAGCCCTGGTGGCAGAACGCGACGCCGCAGTCCATGCAGCGCCCGGCCTGTCGCCGGATGACGGTCTGGTCGGCGGCCTCGTAGACCTCGCGCCAGTCCATGAGACGCACCGGCACGGGCCGGCGCGGGGTCAGCTCGCGTTCACGGGTCTTGAGGAAGCCCTTCGGGTCAGCCACCGGTCACCTCCATGATTCGGCTCCATGCGATCTCGCCGTCCGGGTCGAGACCTTCGTCGATCGCCTGCTGCCTCGTCTGCAGGACTGCGGCGTAGTCGCGCGGCAGCACCTTGACGAAGCGTTCGACGGTCGCATCCCAGTCGTCGAGCAGGCGCTGCGCGAGCACGGAGTCCGTCTCGTCGCGGTGGCGCTCGATGACGTCGCGCAGGATCTCCGCGTCGGCGCCGCTGAGCGGCAGCAGCTCGAGCTCGCCGGAGGCGAGCGAGTCCTGGTTGACGCGCTCGCGCTTGAGCCCGTTGACGTAGGCGATGCCGCCGGACATGCCGGCGCCGAGGTTGCGCCCGACGCCGCCGAGGATCACCGCGAGGCCGCCCGTCATGTATTCGAGCGCGTGGTCGCCGACGCCCTCCACGACCGCGGTCGCGCCGGAGTTGCGCACGAGGAAGCGCTCGCCCACGAGGCCGCGGATGAACATGCTCCCGCTCGTCGCGCCGTAGCCGATGACGTTGCCGGCGATGACGTTCTTCTCCGCGGGGTAGACGCTGAGGCGGTCGGGGCGGATGACGATCTCGCCGCCGGAGAGGCCCTTGCCGACGTAGTCGTTCGCGTCGCCTTCGAGCCGCAGCACGATGCCGGACGGGAGGAAGGCGCCGAGCGACTGTCCCGCGACGCCGCGCAGGTTGACGGTGATCGTCCCGGCGGGCAGCCCGTGCTCGCCGTGGCGGACCGTGACCTCGTGGCCGAGCATGGTGCCGACGGCGCGCTCCGTGTTCTGGATGGGCAGGTCGATCGTGACCGGCTCGCGGCGCTCGAGGGCGGGGCCCGCGAGGTGCAGCAGGCGCACGTCGAAGTGTTCGTCGATCTCGTGGTCCTGCGCGGTGCGGTTGCGCCGCGGCTCAGCGAGGTCGAATCTCCCGCCAGCGAAGACGGGTTCGAGGTCGAGCCCGTCGGCCTTCCAGTGCTCGATCGCGCGGTCGACGTCGAGCAGGTCGGCGCGGCCGATGATCTCGTCGAGGTTGCGCACGCCGAGCTCCGCGAGGAGCTCACGGACCTCCTGCGCGAGGTACTCGAAGAAGGTCTCGACGAACTCGGGCTTGCCCGTGTAGCGGGCGCGCAGCTCCGGGTTCTGCGTCGCGACGCCGACGGGGCAGGTGTCGAGGTGGCAGACCCGCATGAGGATGCAGCCGGAGACGACGAGCGGCGCCGTCGCGAAGCCGTACTCCTCCGCGCCGAGCAGCGCCGCGATGAGCACGTCGCGCCCCGTCTTCATCTGGCCGTCGACCTGGACGACGACGCGGTCGCGCATGCCGTTGAGCATGAGTGTCTGCTGCGCCTCGGCGAGCCCGATCTCCCACGGCGTCCCCGCGTGCTTGAGCGAGTTGAGCGGGGAGGCGCCCGTGCCGCCGTCGTGGCCGGACACGAGGATGACGTCGGCCTTGGCCTTCGCGACACCGGCGGCGACGGCCCCGATGCCCGACTGACTCACGAGCTTGACGTGCACGCGCGCGGACGGGTTCGCCCGCTTGACGTCGAAGATCAGCTGCTTGAGGTCTTCGATCGAGTAGATGTCGTGGTGCGGCGGCGGCGAGATGAGCCCGACGCCGGCGGTGCCGTGCCGCGTGCGGGCGACCCACGGGTACACCTTGCTCGCCGGCAGCTGGCCGCCCTCGCCGGGCTTCGCGCCCTGGGCCATCTTGATCTGGATGTCGGTCGCGTGCGTCAGATACATCGAGGTGACGCCGAAGCGGCCCGAGGCGACCTGCTTGATCGCGCTGCGGCGCTGCGGGTCGAGCAGGCGGTCGACGTCCTCGCCGCCTTCGCCCGTGTTGGAGCGCCCGCCGAGGCGATTCATGGCGACGGCGAGCGTCTCGTGCGCCTCTCGGGAGATCGAGCCGTAGCTCATGGCGCCCGTGTTGAAGCGCTTGACGATCTCGGAGATCGGCTCGACCTCGTCGATCGGGACGGGTGGCCGCTCGCCCGTGCGGATCTTGAACAGTCCGCGCAGCGTCATGAGGCGCTCCGCCTGCTCGTCCACGAGCTTCGTGTAGTCCCGGAAGATGTCGTAGCGGCGCTCCCGCGTCGCGTGCTGCAGCCGGAAGACGGTGTCCGGGTTGAAGAGGTGCGGGGGGCCGCTGCGGCGCCACTGGTACTCGCCGCCGTTTTCGAGGCGCTCGTGGGCGAGCGTCGCCGCCTCGCGCGGGTACGCGCGCTCGTGGCGGTCCGCGTTCTCCTTCGCGATGACCTCGATGCCGACGCCGCCGAGGATCGAGCGAGTGCCCGTGAAGTACTCGTCGACGAGTTCCTGCGAGAGTCCGACGGCCTCGAAGCACTGCGCGCCCGCGTAGGACGAGACGGTTGAGATGCCCATCTTGGACATGATCTTCAGGACGCCCTTGCCGAGCGCCTTGATGAGGTTCGCGACCGCCTTCTCCGGGGAGATGCCGTCGATCATGCCGCGTCGGACGAGGTCCTCGGCGGTCTCCATCGCGAGGTACGGGTTGACGGCGGACGCGCCGTAGCCGATGAGGAGCGCCACGTGGTGCACCTCGCGGACGTCCCCCGCCTCGACGATGAGCCCGGTGCGCATGCGCGTGCCCGAGCGGATCAGGTGGTGGTGGACCGCGGAGAGCATGAGGAGCGACGGGATCGGCGCGTAGTCCTTGTCCGAGTCGCGATCCGACAGCACGATGAACTCGGCACCGCGTTCGATCGCCGCGTCGGCCTCCGCGCACATCTCGCGCAGCCGCTTGGCGACCTCCTTGCCACCCTCGAGCACGTCGTAGAGGCCCTTGATCGTGACCGAGCGGATCCCCGCGCGACCGTCGATGTGCTGGATCTTCGCGAGCTCGTCGTTGTCGATGACGGGGAACGTCAGGGAGACCTGTCGTGCGTGCTCCGGGCTCTCGCTCAGCAGGTTGCGCTCGGGGCCGAGTCCCGCCCGCATCGAGGTGACGACCTCTTCGCGGATGGAGTCGAGCGGCGGGTTCGTGACCTGCGCGAACTGCTGCGTGAAGTAGTCGAAGAGCGTCCTGGGTCGGTCGGAGAGCACCGCGATCGGCGTGTCGGAGCCCATCGCGCCGATGGGCTCGGCGCCGTTCCTCGCCATCGGGGTGATGAGGATGCGCACCTCTTCCTCCGTGTAGCCGAAGGTGCGCTGGCGCCGCGCGACCGATAGGGGTGTGTGCACGATGTGCTCGCGCTCGGGCAGGTCGGCGAGCGCGATCCGCTCGCTCGCAAGCCACTCCTCGTACGGCGCCGCGTGCGCGAGCTCGGACTTGATCTCGTCGTCCTCGATGATCCGGCCCGCGGCCGTGTCGACGAGGAACATCCGACCGGGTCGCAGCCGGCCCTTGCGCACGACCTTCGACGGGTCGATCGCGTGCACGCCGATCTCGCTCGCGAGCACGACGAGTCCCTCGTCGGTGACGAGGTAACGGCTCGGACGCAATCCGTTTCGGTCGAGCGTGCCGCCGACGAGCGTGCCGTCGGTGAAGACGAGCGCGGCGGGGCCGTCCCATGGCTCCATGAGCATCGAGTGGTACTCGTAGAACGCGCGCCTGGCCGGGTCGACGTCGGTGCGGTTCTCGTATGCCTCGGGGACGCACATCATCATCGCGTGCGGCAGCGAGCGCCCCGCGAGCACGAGCAGTTCGATGACCTCGTCGAGGCTCGCGGAGTCGGATGCGCCCGCCGCGTTGATCGGGTAGAGCTGCGTGAGGTCGCCGAGGACCTCGGAGCTCAGCTGGGACTGCCGTGCACGCATCCAGTTGCGATTGCCCTGCACGGTGTTGATCTCGCCGTTGTGCGCGAGCATCCGGAAGGGCTGGGCGAGTGGCCACGACGGGAACGTGTTCGTCGAGTAGCGCGAGTGCACGAGCGCGAGCTTCGACGCGAATCGCTCGTCCGACAGGTCCGGGTAGAAGGGCTCGAGTTGGAGCGTCGTGACCATGCCCTTGTAGACGAGGGTGCGAGACGACAACGAGGGGAAGTACACCTCGTGGCCGTGCTCCGCGCGCTTGCGCAGCCGGAAGGCCTGGCGCTCGAGTTCGATCCCGCTCGCGGTCGCGCCGCGGTCGCCCGGGCGGATCGAGGCGACGAAGAGCTGCTCGAACGCGGGCATCGCCTCGCGGGCCAGCTTGCCGAGCGAGTCGGGCGCCGTCGGGACCTCGCGCCAGCCGAGCACGCGGAGATCCTCCTCCTCGGCGATCCGCGCGATCCCGGCCTTGACCGCATCGCGCTGCGTTGCATCGGTGGGCAGGAACGCCATGCCGACGGCGTAGCGACCGCTCTGCGGCAGCTCGAAGTCCGTGACCTCGCGCAGGAACGCGTCGGGGATCTGCGTGATGATGCCGGCGCCATCGCCGGTGCCTGCGTCGGAACCGATCGCGCCGCGGTGCTCGAGGTGGCGCAGGGCGTCGAGCGCCGTCTCGATGATGTCGTGGCCGGCGGTGCCACGGAGGGTCGCGACCATGGCCAGGCCGCAGGCGTCCTTCTCGAAACGCGGGTCGTAGAGACCCGCTGAATCGGGCACGACGGTAAACCGCCGGAAGGGAGATGCAACTACGGGGTCCATGGAAACCGTCCTCACGAGTGTGGCTGGGAGGTGGGGCGGCGCTGACCCACGGAAGGTGTGGTGGACGCCCTCAAGCCGCGAATCCGCCCCCGCTTGTGGCGAGTCGTCCTGTCCTGACCTGTCTACTTCGCGGTGGTGGGCGCGAAGTCGGCATCCGTATACGTGTCGTCGGAGTCTACCGCAGCCCGTTTCGGGGTCCATTCACGACCCGCGAGATACGGACTCGGCTCCCGGCCCGGGTGCCGCGCGGACTGCACGACCCAGATCGCCAGGCCGATCGCGATCGCGAGGATCGCGCCCCAGTCGTTGATCCGCAGGCCGAGCAGGATCTCGCTCGGGTCGAGCCGGATGGCTTCGAGCCAGGCGCGCCCGATCCCGTACCAGATGAGATAGAGGGCGAAGACCTTGCCCCACTGAAGGTGGAAGCGCTTGCCGAGGAAGAGCAGGAGCGCCGCGCCGACGACGTTCCAGATCATCTCGTAGAGGAACGTCGGGTGGAAGAGCGTGCCCTCCGGGAGTCCGACGGGGAACGCCGGGTTCGAGGAGGCGATCTCCAGCCCCCAGGGCAGCGTCGTCGGGAGGCCGAAGATCTCGTGGTTGAACCAGTTGCCGATCCGGCCGAAGGCCTGCGCGAGCAGGAGCCCGGGCGCGATCGCGTCGACGACCGTGAGGAAGCGCAGGCCCGCGATCCGCGATCCGATCCAGACACCGAGCACGCCGAAGACGATCGACCCGAAGATCGCACCCCCGCCGTCCCAGATCCGGATCACGGCCCACGGATCGGCGCCCGGGTAGAAGAAGTCGGTCGGGTGCGTGAGGACGTGCCAGACGCGGGCGCCGATGATGCCGAGCGGCACGGCCCAGATCACGACGTCGATGATCGCCCACGGCTCGACCCCGCGTCGGCGAAGACGGACCTCGGTGAGCCACACCGCGACGACGATGCCGACGAGGATGCACAGGGCGTACATGTGGATGTTGATGACCGTGCCGGTGCCGAGGAACGGCAGCCACTGCCCGATGGGGAGGCTGATCGGGACCTGCCACTCCGGAGGGGGGCTCGGGATACTGGCAGGGACGATGCTCAGCGGGACCACCGGGCGAGTCTAGCGGGGCCTCGAACTCTCTAAGCTGACGTCATGACCGCTTCGCATCCCCCGTATCCGCCGCAGGGCTACCTCGGCATGACGCCCGTGCCCCGGGCGCCCGAGGGCACGACGACCGGCACCGTGTGGATCTGGCTGATCGTCGTACTGCCGCTCGTGCAGATGCTCGCCTCCATCCCGCTGCTCGTGGGCATCGGCGAGATGTACACGAAGCTCTTCGGCACGCTCGACTTCAGCGACAGCGCCTCGTCGAACGAGGTCATGCAGGGCATGCTCTCCTCCTACATCGGGCTCTTCGGCCCAGTGCTGTGGGTCACGCTGCTGAGCTACCTGCTGAGCGGCGTCGGCGTGCTGCTCGGCTGGCTCGACTGGCGAGAGCTGCGCGGCCGCGGCGTGCCGAAGCCGTTCCACTGGGCGTGGGGCTTCTTCGCCTTCACCGGCGCCGGCACGCTCGTCTACCTCATCGGTCGTACCGTCGTCGCGCGGCGGCGCACCGGCACCGGCCTCGCGCCGCTGTGGGCCGGCATCGTCGTGTACATCGTGCTCATGGTCGCGACGTTCGCCTGGACGATCGCCCTCGTCGCGAGTGCGCTGAGCGCCGTCAAGCTCCACTGAGCTCGGCGGCGACCCGGGCGGCGCCGGCTGCGCCGTCCCGGGCGATCGCGCGCACGATCGCGGAGCCGACGATCGCGCCGTCCGCGTACTCCCACACCTCGGCGACCTGTGCCGCGGTCGAGATCCCGATACCGACGTACACGCGCTCGGCGCCCGCTGCGCGGATGCGCGGCACGAGGGCGCGGGCCTTCGCGTCGAGGTCGTCGCGGGTGCCCGTCACGCCCATCGTGCTCACCGCGTAGACCCAGCCGCGGCTCGCCTCCGCGATCAGCTGCAGCCGCTGCGGCGTCGACGTCGGCGCGGCGAGGAAGACCCGGTCGAGGCCCGTGCGCTCGCTTGCCGCGATCCACTCCCCCGCGGCGTCCGGGGTGATGTCCGGCGTGATGAGTCCAGTCCCGCCCGAGGCGGCGAGGTCGTCGGCGAGGCGGTCGACCCCGTACTGGACGACGGGGTTCCAGTACGTCATGACGTAGACGGGTGCGGCGGAGTGTTCGCGGAGCGCCCGCACGGCCTCGAAGACGTGCGGGAGTCGGAACCCGGCGTCCAGCGCTGCGTTCGCCGCCTCCTGGATGACCGGGCCGTCCATGACGGGATCGGAGTACGGGACGCCGAACTCGATCGCCGTGACGCCGTTGTCGAGCAGGGCGAGCGCGGCATCGACGCTGCCGCGCAGGTCGGGGAAGCCGACCGGGAGATAGCCGACGAGCTCGTTCATCCGACGGCCCCCTCATCGAAGAGCTCGAACCATTGGCCGGCGGTCGTCATGTCCTTGTCGCCGCGCCCCGACAGGTTCACGAGGATGATCGCGTCCGGGCCGAGCTCCTGGCCGACCCGGATGGCGCCTGCGAGCGCGTGCGCGGACTCGATCGCGGGGATGATGCCCTCGGTGCGGGACAGCAGGCGCAGGGCCTCCATCGCCTCGGCATCGGTCGCCGGCAGGTACTCGGCGCGGCCGATGTCGGCGAGCCACGCGTGCTCCGGCCCGACGCCCGGATAGTCGAGGCCCGCGCTGATCGAATGCGACTCGACCGTCTGCCCGTCCTCGTCCTGGAGCACGTAGGTCCGGGCGCCGTGCAGCACACCGGGCCGCCCGCGTTCGATCGAAGCCGCATGCTTGGGGGTGTCGACGCCGTCGCCGGCCGCCTCGTAGCCGATGAGTCGGACGCCGGGATCGTCGAGGAACGCGTCGAAGATGCCGATCGCGTTCGATCCGCCGCCAACGCACGCCGCGACGACGTCGGGCAGGCGACCCGTGAGCTGCAGCACCTGCTCGCGCGCCTCCTCGCCGATGATCTTCTGGAAGTCGCGGACCATCGCCGGGAAGGGGTGCGGTCCCGCGGCGGTGCCGAAGATGTAGTTGGTCGTGTCGACGCTCGCGACCCAGTCGCGGTACGCCTCGTTGATCGCGTCCTTGAGCGTGCGGCTGCCCGTCGTCACGGGGACCACCTCGGCGCCGAGGAGTCGCATGCGCGCGACGTTGAGCGCCTGGCGCTGCGTGTCGACCTCGCCCATGTAGATCGTGCATTCGAAGCCGAAGAGCGCCGCCGCGGTCGCGGTCGCGACACCGTGCTGGCCCGCGCCCGTCTCCGCGATCACCCGCGTCTTGCCGAGCCGCTTCGTCAGCAGCGCCTGGCCCAGCACGTTGTTGATCTTGTGGGAGCCCGTGTGGTTGAGGTCCTCGCGCTTGAGGATGATGCGGGCGCCACCCGCGTGCTGCGCGAATCGCGGCACCTCGGTGATGATCGACGGCCGACCGGTGTAGTGCTCGTGCAGCTGCGCGAGCTCCGCCTGCGCCGCCGGGTCGACACGCATCGCCTCGTAGCCCTCGGTCAGCTCGTCGATCGCCGCGATGAGCGACTCGGGCATGTAGCGCCCGCCGTACTCGCCGAAGAACGGCCCCCGCTCGTCCCTGAGTCCCATCTCACGCCTCCATGAAGGATCTGACCGCGCCGGCGGGGTCGCCGCCCGTGACGAGCGCCTCGCCGACGAGGACGGCGTCGGCGCCGGCGGCCCGGTAGAACGCGACGTCGTCCGCGGTCCTGACCGCCGACTCGGCGACGCGGATCGCATCGGGCGGGAATGCGTCGGCGAGCCGGCCGAACAGCTCGCGGTCGAGCTCGAACGTGCGCAGGTCCCGCGCGTTGACGCCGACGAGAGCCGCCCCGATGTCGGCGGCGCGCTCGAGCTCATCGGCGTCGTGCGCCTCCACGAGCGGCGTCATGCCGAGCTCGCGGATGAAGTCGTGGAGTCGTGCGAGCGTCGGCTGGTCGAGCGCGGCGACGATGAGCAGCACGAGGTCCGCCCCCGCGGCGCGCGCCTCGAGCACCTGATACTCGTTGCCGATGAAGTCCTTGCGCAGTAGCGGCACCTCGACCGCGTCGCGCACCGCACGCAGGTCGTCGAGCGAGCCGCCGAAGCGCCGTGACTCGGTCAGCACGCTGATCGCGCTCGCGCCCCCGTCCGCATACTCGCGCGCGAGCACCGCGGGGTCCGGGATCGAGGCGAGGGAGCCGCGCGAAGGGCTCGCGCGCTTGATCTCCGCGATGACGTGCACCTGCTCGCGCGCCGCGAGTGCCGCGAGCGCATCGTGCGCGGGGGCGGCGTCGGTCGCGAGCGACTCGATGGCGCGCAGGGGGACGCGGTTCGCGCGCTCCGTGGCATCCTCGATCGCCCCGGCGAGGAGTCCCGCCAGCAGGCCTTCGGTCATGGTCTTAGTGCTTCGACTTGACCTTGGCGCCGCCGACACCGTAGCCGGCCGCCTTCATGACCCAGCCGACGATCGCCCCCACGAGGATCAGCGCGGCAGAGGCCCACACGAGCCACTGGGTGCCGAGGCCCTCGGCCGCGAACCAGAACGCGAACGTCCCGATGACGAACGCGATCAGCATGATCGTCACGGCGGTCCAAGCGGCCGGCGAGTTGCCGTGACCCGGGTCGTTTGCTTCGTCGGTCATGCAAGCGATCCTAGTCGTTCGTCGGGTCCTCGCCCGCGCTCAGCGCGTCCCAGGTGTCGCGCGGGTCGTCGGCGCCGTCGCGCTGCCGGACGCGGCGACGCTTCGCGGCGGCCCACAGGTACCAGGCGAGGAAGGCGGCGACGACGATCGGCGCCGCGATGACGAACCAGAGGTCCATGCGCCGAAGCCTACGCGCGGCCGCGGCGCAGGGCGTTCGCGATCGCGATCGCGCGCAGCGGTGCCGCCGACTTGTTGACGGTCTCCTGGTGCTCCGTCGCGGGGTCGGAGTCGGCGACGAGACCGGCGCCGGCCTGCACCGTCGCAACCCCATCACGGATTACCGCGGTCCGGATCGCGATCGCGAGGTCCGCGTCCCCCGCGAGATCGAAGTATCCGACGACGCCGCCGTACACGCCGCGCGCGGTCGGCTCGAGCTCGTCGATGATCTCCAGCGCGCGCGGCTTCGGGGCGCCGCTCAGCGTGCCCGCGGGGAAGGTCGCGCGGAAGACGTCGATGGGCGTCGCGTCGTCGCGCATCGTGCCCTCGACCGTGCTCACGATGTGCATGATGTGGCTGAAGCGCTCGACGACCATGAACTCCGTCACCTCGACACTGCCCGGCACCGCCTGCTTCGACACGTCGTTGCGGGCCAGGTCCACGAGCATGAGGTGCTCGGCGCGCTCCTTCGGATCCGCGAGCAGCTCCTCGCCGAGCGCGGCGTCCGCCTCCGGCGACTCGCCACGAGGTCGCGAGCCCGCGATCGGATGCATCGTGATGTGGCCGTCTGCGACCTTGACGAGCGCCTCGGGGCTCGAGCCGACGATCGCGTACGGCGAGCCCGACGTGTCGGCGAGCGACAGGAGATACATGTACGGCGACGGGTTCAGCGCGCGCAGCACCCGGTAGACGTCGAGCGGATCGGCCTCGCACTCGGCGTCGAAGCGCTGCGAGATGACGACCTGGAACACGTCGCCGTCACGCACGAACTCCTTCGAGCGCACGACCGCCGCTTCGTAGTCGGCCCGCGAGCCGCGCGGGCGCGCCGCCGGCGGCGTCGCGAGATCGATCGTCGCGACGTCCGGCGTGCTCGGTCGCGCGAGGTCCGTCTCGAGCCCGTCCAGGCGTGACTGGGCGTCGGCCCAGAGCGTGTCGGGGTCGACCTCGTCCCCGTCCGCGAGCACGCTCGCGATGAGCGTGACCGTGCCGTAACGATGGTCGAGCACGAGCAGTTCGCTCACGAAGACGAAGGCCTGCCCCGGCACCGGGTTCTCCACCGGCGGGCGATTCGGGAGATGCTCCAGCTGGCGCACGGCGTCCCAGCCGATGAACCCGACGAGACCGCCGGTGAGCGGCGGATGACCCTCGACACGCGGCGTCGACCACCGGCGATAGAGGGCGTCGAGCGCCGCGAGCGGCTCGAGGCCCACCGCATCGCCGAGCGCTCGCTCCGCCGACAGTGCGCCGGGGACCCAGACGCTCGCGTTCTGCTCCTGCGTCAGCACACCGAATCCGCCGACGCCGACGAAGGACCAGCGCGACCAGATCCCGCCCTGCTCGGCCGACTCGAGGAGGAAGGTACCCGGGCGGCCGCCCGCGAGCTTGCGGTAGATGCCGACCGGCGTCTCGGCGTCCGCGAAACGCTCGCGGAGCACCGGGATGACTCGATGCCCCGCCGCGAGGGCGGTATCGAAATCGGCGCGAGAGGTCGTCGGCATGGGACTATCCTTGCGGCTCGCGGCCGAGCACGGGTTCGAGCGGGTCGACCTCGAAGCACGAGCGAGCGCCCGTGTGGCAGGCGGGGCCCACCTGCTCGACCGTCACGAGGATCGTGTCGCCGTCGCAGTCGAGTGCCGCGCCGCGCACGTACTGCACGTGTCCGCTCGTGTCGCCCTTGCGCCAGTACTCCTGGCGGCTGCGGCTCCAGTACGTCACGCGCCCCTCGGTCAGCGTGCGGCGCACGGCCTCGCGATCCATGTAGCCCAGCATGAGCACCTCGCCCGTGCCCTCGGCCTGGATGATCGCGGGGAGCAGGCCGTCGTCCTTGAACACGGCGCGCTCCAGGACCGCCTCGATGTCCTCGCTCATGCGGATGCCTCCCTGCGCACGATCGCGCCGGCCGTGGCGAGCTCGGCCTTGACCTCGCCGATCGTCAGAATGCCGTCGTGGAAGACGCTCGCCGCGAGCACCGCATCGGCACCGGCGGCGATCGCGGGCGGGAAGTGCTGCACCGCGCCCGCTCCCCCGCTCGCAATGATCGGCACCCGGCTGATGGCACGCATCGCCTCGATGAGCTCCAGGTCGAAGCCCTGCTTCGTGCCGTCCGCATCGATCGAGTTCACGAGCAGCTCGCCCGCGCCCCGCTCGATCGCCTCTGCCGCCCAGGCGAGCGCATCGAGCTCGGTCTCGCGCTTCCCGCCGTGGGTCGTCACGACGAAACCCGAAGGGGTGCGAGCGGCCCGCTTGACGTCGAGCGAGAGCACGAGCACCTGCGCGCCGAAGCGGTCGGCGATCTCCCCGACGAGTTCGGGCCGCGCGATCGCCGCGGAGTTGACGCCGACCTTGTCGGCACCATGGCCCTGGAGCCGCGCGACGTCCTCGACCGTGCGCACGCCGCCGCCGACCGTGAGCGGGATGAACACCTGCTCGGCGGTCTGGCGCACCACGTCGTACATCGTCGCGCGGTCGTCGACCGTCGCGGAGACGTCGAGGAAGGTGAGCTCGTCGGCGCCCTGCTCGCCGTAGCGCTTCGCGAGCTCGACCGGGTCGCCGGCGTCGCGCAGGTTCAGGAAGTTGACCCCCTTGACGACCCGTCCCGCCGACACGTCGAGGCATGGGATCACCCGCGTCGCGAGCGTCATCGCGCGCACTCCATCAGATCCTCGCGGCGTGGATCGCCGTGACGAGGATCGCGCGCGCGCCGACCGCGTAGAGCTCGTCCATCACCTCGTTGGTGTCCGCGCGCGGCACCATGGCGCGCACCGCGACCCAGTCGGGGTCGTGCAGCGGCGACACGGTCGGCGACTCGATGCCCGGGGTGATCCGCGTCGCGGATTCGAGCTTCGACTTCTCCACGTCGTAATCGACGAGGACGTACTGCCGCGCGACTAGGACGCCGCGGACGCGGTGCAGCAGCGTCGAAATCCCCGGGAGCCCCGGCTTCGCCGAGATGAGGACCGCCTCCGACTCGAGGATGACGGGACCGAAGATCTCCAGCCCCTGGGCCCGCAGCGTGCTGCCCGTGCTCACGACATCGGCGACAGCGTCCGCGACGCCGAGCTTGACGCTCGACTCGACCGCGCCGTCGAGGCCCACCATCTCGACCTCCACGCCGGCGCGCGCGAGATAGTCGCCGACGAGGTCGACGTAGCTCGTGGCGACCCGCTTGCCGGCCAGGTCGGAGAGCTCGGCGAAGGCACCGGGCGGGCCCGCGAAGCGGAAGGTCGACTGGCCGAAGTCGAGCGCCGCGACCTCCTGGGCGGCGCTGCGCGCATCCAGCAGCAGGTCCCGGCCCGTGATGCCGACGTCGAGCGCGCCGGAGCCGACGTACGTCGCGATGTCGCGGGGCCGCAGATAGAAGAACTCGACCCCGTTGCGCTCGTCGAGCACGTTGAGTGCGCGGGGATCACGGCGCTGCGCGTAGCCCGCCTCGTGGAGCATGGCGACGGCGGTCTCGGACAACGAGCCCTTGTTGGGCACGGCGACTCTCAGCATGGTGGCTGCCTTCTGCGATCGATCGGGGGTGGAGGACGGCGATCAGAGATGTCGCCAGACGTCCCCGGGCTCGATCCCCTTCGCGAGCATGAGCACCTGCAGGTGGTACAGCAGCTGTGAGATCTCCAGCGCCGCGTCGTCCTTCGACTCGTGCTCGGCCGCCATCCAGACCTCGGCGGCCTCCTCGACGATCTTCTTGCCGATCGCGTGCACGCCGGCGTCGAGCAGCGCGACGGTGCCCGAGCCATCGGGACGTTCCGTCGCCTTGCGCTCGAGCTCCGCGTAGAGCGCGTCGAAGGTCTTCACCCCACCAGGCTACCGGTCGCGGAGACGCGGCCGGATCCGAATCGACCTCAGGCCACGCCGAGGAGGTCGATCACGAAGATCAGGGTGCGTCCGCTCAGCCGGTGGCCGGCACCCGCGGGGCCGTAGGCGAGCTCCGGCGGGATGACGAGCTGGCGACGACCGCCGACCTTCATCCCAGGGATGCCCTCCTGCCAGCCCGCGATGAGCCCCGCGAGCGGGAACTCGATCGACTGCCCCCGGCTCCAGGACGAGTCGAATTCGTCGCCCGACTCGAAGTCGACGCCGAGGTAGTGCACCTCGACGCGGTCGCCGGGCTTCGCCTCGGCGCCGTCGCCCACCTCGAGGTCGGTGATGACGAGCTCCGCGGGCGCGGGGCCCTCGACGAAGTCGATCTCGGGCTTGGTCTTCTCGCTCATGGTCCCCCAGCCTACGGGGCGTGGCGGTGCCGCGCGGCGATGTCGCGGAGGAGCTCGATCTCGATCGCCGGTTCCGCGGCGCGGAACACCGCGGAGCCCGCGACGAAGGTGTCGGCGCCCGCCTCCGCGGCGATCGAGATCGTGTCGCGGGTGACGCCACCGTCGACCTGCACCCAGAGGTCGAGGTCGGTGCCCGTGAGGGCGCGACGGACTGCCGTGACCTTTGGCATGACGTCCGCGATGAACGACTGCCCGCCGAAGCCGGGCTCGACCGTCATCACGAGGAGCTGATCGAACTCGGGGAGCAGGTCGAGGTAGGGCTCGATCGGCGTGCCGGGCTTGACCGCGAGTCCCGCGCGCGAGCCGGCGGCGCGCAGCGCGCGCGCGATGCCGATGACGTCGTTGCCCGCGTGCTCCGCCGCCTCGACGTGGAAGGTGACCGAGGCGGCGCCGATGGCCGCATAGCCCGGGGCCCAGCGAGCGGGATCGTCGATCATCAGGTGCACGTCGAGCGGGATGGGGCTCGTCGCCGCGATCCGCTCCACCATCTGCGGGCCGAACGTGAGGTTCGGCACGAAATGGTTGTCCATGACGTCGACGTGCACGAGGTCGGCATTCGAGATGCGCGCGAGCTCGTCGGCCATCCTCGCGAAGTCGGCGGCGAGGATCGATGGGTTGATGCGCACGCTCATCGGTCCACCGTAGCGTCGCGCAGGTGGCCGACGTGGACGCGACTGTCCGCGATCAGCGGCGTCGGGAAGCCGATTGCGTCCACTTCGGTAGCGTGGCGACGTGATACCTGGCGACTGGACGCCCCATCGGCGTGACGACGGCGAGGTGCTCGGGTGGATCCGTCCCGAGCGGGAGCTCTGGGTCGCCGTCGACCGGCTCGGTCGCGAGGCGACGAACCCCGTCGAGTGGCTCGAAGCGGAGGCCGCCCTGGAAACGCGCGGGCTGCGCTGGCTCGCGGAGCGCTGGCAGCTGGACGGCCGGCCGGTGCGGATCGCCGAGCTCACGCAGGACCGGATCGTCGTGGTCGACGACGAGTTCGGCGCGGCCTCGGCGGTCGGCGGCGATCCGGAGCGGATCGAGCTCCCCTGGCCCGCGCCGGACGGGCTGCGCCTCAGCGGCTGATCGTCAGCAGCTGGATGAACATCGCGTCGGTGCCGTGCCGGTGCGGCCACAGCTGCGCATGCGTGCCGGGCGCGAGATCGAGCGGCTCCCGGGCGACCGCCTGGACGACCTCCTGCGTGTCGAGTGCGCGCAGCTCTGGGTGGGTGCGCAGGGCCGCAGTCACGACGGCTCGCGTCTCCGCCGCGTGCGGCGAGCAGGTCACATAGGCGATCAGCCCGCCCGGACGCACCGCCTTGATCGCCGACGCGAGGAGCCGCGACTGGAGGTCGCCGAGGCCCGGGATGTCGCCCGGCTGCTTGCGCCAGCGCGCCTCGGGGCGTCGGCGCAGGGCGCCGAGACCCGTGCAGGGCGCGTCGAGCAGGACGCGGTCGAACGCCGCAGGCTCGCGATCGCCGAATGTCGTGCCGTCGGACTCGACGACGCGGACGGCATCCCCGAAGGGCGCGAGCGCCTTGCGCACGAGGCCGACGCGGGCGGGGACGAGCTCGTTCGCGGCGAGCGTGGCGCTGCCGCGCTCCGCCTCGGCGGCGAGCAGCGCCGCCTTGCCACCCGGCCCCGCGCAGAGGTCGAGCCAGCGCTCCCCCGGTTCGATGTCGCGGGCTCGCGAGAGCGCGAGGGCGGCGAGCTGCGAGCCCTCGTCCTGGACGCGCGCGCGCCCGAGCGCGACAGGCTCGAGTCGGACCGGGTCGCCGCCCGACAGGAGCGCGCCGACGGGCGAATAGGGCGAGGTCCGCGCCCCGAGCTCGACGAGGTCCGCGACGGAGGATCGGCCCGGCAGGGCGACGAGCGACACGGCGGGCGCGACGTTGTCGGCGGCGAGGGCCTGCGGGAGCTCAGCCTCGCGACCCTCCGCGACGAGCGTCTGGCGCAGCGCACGGACGATCCACAGGGGATGCGAATGCTCGATCGCGAGCGCCTCCTCGCCCGTCTTCGCGGTCGCGATCGCCTGCTCGATCCAGTCCTCGGGCTCGGTCCGCGAGATCGCTCGCAGCACCCCGTTGACGAACCCCTTCGCGGACTCCTTGCGCACGAGCTGCATCGTCTCGCCGACCGCGGCGTGCGCGGGGATGCGCATCGCGAGCAGCTGGTGGGTGCCGAGGCGGAGGATGTCGAGGGAGCGGGCGTCGATGGCCTCGATGCGGCGCGCGGCGGCGAGGCCGATGATGACGTCGTAGAGGCCGCGGCGGCGCAGCGTGCCGTACGTGAGCTCGGTCGCGAGCCCGGCATCGCGTTCGTCGAGCCCGGCCGCGGCGATCCGGGGCGGCAGCAGCAGGTTCGCGTAGGCATCCGAGTCGCCCACCGCCCACAGGACGTCGAGGGCGACCGTCCGCGGGGTCTCCTGTCGTGCGCTAGCCACCGAGCACCGTCTCCTGTCCTCGGGGGCGCCCCCGAACCCAATCCGCCGCCGGCATCGGCGATTTGCCGAACGGCGTGACGCGCAGCAGCTCGAGCGTGCCGGCGCCGGTCCCCACGAGGACGCGTCGATCGTGGAACGCGATGCGCCCCGGCTCCAGGGCGGGGCCATCGAGGGCCGGTGCGGCGTCGAGGATCTTGAACCGCTGCCCGTGGAGGGTCGTCGACGCCCCCGGCTCGGGCGTCATCGCACGGATCTGCCGGTGCAGGAGCTCGGCGGGCTGCGTCCAATCGAGCGCACCGTCGTCGACGCCGAGCTTGCCCGCGTAGCTCGGCTCGCCCGTCTGCGCCCTGCCGATCGCGGTGCCGTCGGCGAGCGAGTCGACGACCCGCACGAGCACGTCCGCGCCAAGATCCGCGAGCTGCTGCAGCAGCGAGCCGGCGCTCTGGAACCGGCCGATCGGCGCGGTGACGCTCGCGTACACGGGGCCGGCGTCGAGCTCGGGGACGAGCTGGAACACGGACACGCCCGTCTCCTCGTCCCCCGCGAGGATCGCGTGCTGGACCGGGGCCGCTCCGCGCCAGCGCGGCAGCAGCGAGAAGTGCAGGTTGATCCAGCCGAGCCGCGGGCCGGACAGCAGCGGTTCGCGGACGAGCCCCCCGTAGGCGACGATGACGCCGAGGTCGGGCTCGGTCGCGAGGATCGCGTCCGTCGTGGCGGCATCGAGGCGATCGGCCTTCACGACGGGCAGGCCCGCCGACTCGCCCCGGACGGCCACGGGCGTCGGCGTGAGGACACCGCGCCGTCCCACCCGCGAGTCGGCGCGGGTCACGACCGAGACGACGTCGTGGCGACTGGCGCGGAGCGCGTCGAGTGTCGGAACCGCGACCGCGGGGCTGCCGGCGAAGGCGATCCGTAGCGAGCTCACCGTCCCATTCTCCCGGCAAGCGCGCGCTCGCCGACGTACGGCTCGGGATCGTCCATCCGCACGCGCAGGCCGCTCGCCCGGGGCGCGTGTTCCTTCGCGGCGGAGCGACGGCCGCTCGCGTGTCGCAGCAGCTCGGTGCGAAGGGCCGCGGCGACCTCGGGCCCCCGCCGGTAGTCGAAGCGCACGACCGTGCGCACCACGCCCTCGTCCTCCGTGACGGGGCCGATGACGTCGTCGCCCTCGATGCCGGCGGCGGCGACGGCCGCCTCGACGGCGGAGGCGGCACCGGTCAAGGTCGCGGTGCGCACGGCGGGCGGCAGGCGCAGCTGCTGTCGCTCCGCGAGCTCGGCCGCGACGATCTCGGCCTGGCGCCACTGCCCGAGCGCGGTCGCGACCGCCCCGCCGACGCCGACCAGGTAGCACGGGGCGCCCGGGGCGGCGAGCGCGATGGCGTTCGACCAGGTGCGCAACGCGTCCTCGACGACCCGCATCGATTCGCGGGCGAGCATCCGCTCGCCGTCGAGCAGGAGCACGGCGCGGTAGCCGCCGCGCGCCGTCGGCTCCGTCCCCCGAGTCGCGATGACGAGCGCGGGCTCGTCGTCGACCGCGTCGATGCGGCTGCCGCCGTGGGAGACGACGATCTTGGCGCGCGGGAAGGCACGGCCCAGATCCCCCGCGGTGCGGGCGCTGCCGAGCGGTAGGTCGCTGCCGGGGCGCGCGACCTGGATGAGCACGGGCCCGGTCGCGACGGCGTCCGCCGCCGCGCGCCAGGCGCTCGGCGGGATGCGGGCGTGCTCGGCGAGCCGGTCGCCACCGGTCTGCAGTGCCGTCGGGATCACCTTCGGGAGCGGGCGGCGTCCGAATGCGACGCGCTCGCACCAGCCGATCTCGACGAGTCGCTCGGCCTCGGCGCTCGGGCTGTGCGCGAGCAGCACGAGCGCGCACCCGCTCAGCTCCTGTCGCACGAGGGCGGCGTCCCGCGCGTGCACGCCTGGCGCGAGCGGCTCCTGATAGGCGGGATCGCCGTCGTCCCAGAACGCGATGAGCCCGAGATCGAGGGCCGGCGCGTAGACCACGGAGCGCTTCCCGACGATGGCGACGCCGCGGCGGGTGCCGGCGTCGAGGAAGGCGCGGTAGCGGGCCGCCGCGGACTGGTCGGCGTCGACGCGGAGGACCCGCTCGTCGCCGAGGGCGGCGCGCAGGCCCGCCTCGAGCCGATCGAGGCTCTCCTGGTCGGGGGCGGCGAGGATCGCGCTGCGGCCGCTCGCGAGGACGGGGGCGGTGAGCTCGGTGAGGGTGCGGATCCAGGCCCCGGGCTCCGGGATCGCCTGGAGCGCCGCGCGGGCGCCGCCGGCGACCGCCTCGGCGAGGCTCGGCGGATATCCCGCGATCTCCGCCCCGGCTCCCGCCTCGGGGGGCGGGGCGGGTTGCTCCGGGGCGCGCTGGAGCCAGGCCTGCTCGACGCGGGCCTGCCGCTTCGGGATCGCGAGCCGCAGCACGTCGGCGGCGACCCCGGCGGCGCGATCGGCGACTCGGCGCGCGAGGGCCCAGACCTCTGGGGAGAGCACGGGCACGGGCGAGACGACCGCCTCGATCTCGGCGAGCTTCCCCGCGAACTTCGACTCCTCCGCGAGCTCCACGACCCACGCGTCCATGATCCGCCGCGCCGCGCGCACGGCGACCCGCACGCGCACGCCCGGCACGACGACGGCGCCGAGCGCCTCCGGGACCGCGTAGTCGAAGAGCCGGTCGAGCTGCGGCAGCGGCGAGTCGAGGACGACGCGCGCGATCCGTGGGCTCACGCGACCATCATCGCGCGCACCCGCGACAGCGGGGATCTCAGACGCCGGCGGCGGCGCGCAGCTCGTCGACGCGGTTCGTCTGCTCCCAGGTGAACCCCGGCTCCTCGCGGCCGAAGTGCCCGAACGCGGCGGTCTTCTGGTACGTGACCACGTTGCGATCGGTCAGCTGGAGATCGCGAACGATCGCGGCCGGCCGCAGGTCGAAGACTTCGCGCACCGCCTTGGTGATCGTCGCGAGCGGCACCTGCTCGGTGCCGAACGCCTCGACGTACAGGCCGACCGGCGACGCCTTGCCGATGGCGTAGGCGACCTGGAGCTCGACGCGGTCCGCGAGACCCGCCGCGACGACGTTCTTGGCCGCCCAGCGCATCGCGTACGCGGCGGAGCGGTCGACCTTCGACGGGTCCTTGCCGGAGAACGCCCCACCGCCGTGGCGCGCCGCGCCGCCGTAGGTGTCGACGATGATCTTGCGACCGGTGAGTCCGGCGTCGCCGTGGGGGCCGCCGATCTCGAAGATGCCGGTCGGGTTGATGAGGATGTTCGCGTCGGCGGACGGCAGATCGACGGTCTCGAGCACGGGGCGGATGACGACCCGCTCGACGGCGTCGCGGATGACCTCGAGGTCGCGCGGCGCGTGCTGCGTCGACAGCACGACCGTCTCGATCGTCTTCGGCGTCGTGCCGTCGTAGCCGATCGTCACCTGCGTCTTGCCGTCGGGTCGCAGGAAGTCGAGCTCGCCGTCGCGGCGGACCTGTGAGAGCCGCTCGGAGAGGCGGTGGGCGAGCCAGATGGGCAGCGGCATGAGCGTCGGCGTCTCGTTGGTCGCGTAGCCGAACATGATGCCCTGGTCGCCGGCGCCCTGCCGGTCGAGGTCGTCGCCGGAGCCCTGCTCGCGCGACTCCTGCGCGTCGTCAACGCCCTGGGCGATGTCGGGCGACTGGCCGCCGATGGAGATCTCGACGCCGCAGGCGCGCCCGTCGAACCAGACGTCGGACGAGTTGTACCCGATGCCGAGGATCGTGTCGCGCACGATCCGGTTGATGTCCGAGTACCCGCTCGTCGTGACCTCGCCGGCGACGTGCACGAGGCCCGTCGTGACCATCGTCTCGACGGCGACTCGGGCGCCGGGATCCTGGCGCAGCATGTCGTCGAGGATGGCGTCGGAGATCTGATCGCACATCTTGTCGGGGTGGCCCTCGGTGACGGACTCCGAGGTGAACAGCCTGAGATCACTCACGTGGTTGCTTCCTTATGCTCTGGACAACGTCAAGAACCCTAGCGGCGACGACGGATTTCGCGCCGCTGGCCTCCCCCTGTGTCGCACCGTCGGCGCCGAGGATGAGAACGCGATTCGGCGTGTCCGCACCGAATCCCTCCTCCCAGCCGACCTGGTTGACGACGAGCAGGTCGACCCGCTTGCGGGCGGCCTTGGCCCGTGCGAGCTCGATCAGGCGGTCGGGGTCGCGTTCGGTCTCGGCCGCGAAGCCGACATAGGTCTGACCGGGCCGGCGCGCCTCGGTCAGCTCTGCGAGGATGTCGGGATTGCGGACGAGGGTCAGCGGGAGCTCGTCGCCCTGGGTGTCCTTCTTGATCTTGGCGCCGGACACGCGCTGCGGGCGGTAGTCGGCGACGGCCGCGGCCATGACGACGACGTCGGCCTTGGCCGATTCGGTCAGCATCGCGACGCGCAGCTCCTCGGCGGTGCCGGTCTCGATGACGTGCACGCCGCGCGGTGGCTCGACTTCGAGGTGGGCGGCGACGAGCACGACGTCGGCGCCGCGGTCCCGTGCGGCCGCCGCGATCTCGATCCCCTGGCGTCCGCTCGAGCGGTTCCCGATGTACCGCACCGGATCGATCGGTTCGCGCGTCCCGCCCGCGGAGACGACGATCCGCAGGCCGGCGAGGTCGCGGGGGCCGGCCGCGGCGATGACGGCGGCGACGATGTCGGCCGGTTCGCTCATCCGGCCAGGGCCGGTGTCCTGGCCGGTCAGGCGACCGGACTCGGGGCCGACGACGATGACGCCGCGCTCGCGCAGCGTCCGGATGTTGTCGACGGTCGCGGGGTGCTGCCACATCTCGGTGTGCATCGCGGGGGCGACGACGACGGGGGCCGTGCTCGCGAGGATCGAGTTGCCGAGGAGGTCGTCCGCCATGCCGGCGGCGAGCTTCGCGAGCGTGTTCGCGGTCGCGGGCGCGACGACGATGACGTCCGCGGTCTGGCCGAGGTGGACGTGGCGCACCTCCGCCACGCCGTCGAAGAGCTCGGTGTGGACGGGGTTGCGGCTGATGGCCTCGAGCGTCGGGCGTCCGACGAACCGCAGCGCGTGCTCGGTCGCGACGACGTGCGGATCGTGGCCCGCGAGCACGAGCTCGCGGACGACGGAGACGGCCTTGTACGCGGCGATCCCGCCCGTGATCCCGACGAGGACGTTGAGTCGCTGCATGGCCTGGGTCCTCGGATGGGGCGCCGTCAGGTCACTCGGCGCGCTTGAGCTCGAGCTTGTCCTCGTTGATCTCGTGCAGCGCGACCGACAGCGGCTTGTCGTCGATCGAGGAGTCGACGAGCGGCCCGACGTTGTCGAACATGCTGCCGGCCTGAAGGTCGGAGTAGTAGCTGTTGATCTGGCGCGCGCGCTTGGACGCGAAGATCACGAGCTGGTACTTGGAGTCGACCCGCGTGAGGAGTTCGTCGATCGACGGGTCGATGATGCCGACGTGCTTGTCTGCCATGGTGGGGTCCTTACCCTGATGCGCCGCTGAGCGTGCGGGCTGCGAAGTCTCGCGTGCCGCGCGGCACGCCCATCAATGCTACGACGTCGCGCGCCGCCGTGACGACGTCGCGGTTGACGACCACCGTATCGAACTCTCCCTGGGCGGCGAGCTCGACCCGGGCGGTGGCTAGCCGCTGCTGCTGCTCGTCGGGGGTCTCGGTGCCGCGCCCGATGAGCCGCTGGACGAGGTCCTCCCATGTCGGCGGCGCGAGGAAGACGAGCAGCGCCTCGGGCACTTGCGCGCGCACTTGGCGTGCGCCCGCGATGTCGATCTCGAGCAGGACGCGCTGCCCGGCCGCGATCGCGTCGAAGACGGGCCGCCTGGGCGTGCCGTACCGATTGGAGTTGTGGACCTGGGCCCACTCCAGCAGTTCGTCATCGGCGACGAGCCGATCGAACTCGGCGTCGGAGACGAAGTGGTAGTGCACGCCGTCGACCTCGCCGGGACGGGGCTTGCGGGTCGTCGCCGACACGCTGAAGTAGACCTGGGGGTACGTCTTGCGGATGTATTCCGAGAGCGTGCTCTTGCCGACCGCGGTGGGACCGCTCAGCACGTGCAGGGCGTTGCCGGGTCGCGGCTGGCGCTCCCGCAGGAACCCGCGCAGCCTTGGACGCTGCCGGGCGCCGAGCCCCCCGACGCGCTTGCGCTCCGAAATCCCGAGCTCGTCGAGGAAGCGCTGGGCGCGCACGCGTCCGATGCCAGGGATGCTCGTGAGCAGGTCGGTGACGCGCAGCGTCGCCTCGGCGCTCTCGGGCTCGCGCCACGCCGTTTCGGCGGCGTCGAGCGCCGAACGCGCTCCCGCCTCGATCGACGACTTGACGGCCGCGCGCGCGCGTCGGGCGGCGACCGCGGCCCGGGAGGCCGCCGTGCGGTCGGTGTCCGGCGGCGGGGCGACCCGGGGGCTCACGCCGCGGCCCTCGTCGCGAGCTCCGCCGCGAGCTCGCGGAGTCGCGGGGCGAGCGCGGCTGCTCCGACACCGAGGGCGTCCCGCGAGACGTTCGCGATGACGCGCGGCGTCGCGTCGCCGAAGGTCGCGCGGATTCCGCCGAGTCGGGCGCCCTGTGCGCCGAAGCCGGGGGCGAGGATCGGTGTGCGCGGGGCCGCCGCGAGGTCGAGGCCGAGGTCGTCGGGCCGGATCGTCGCGCCGACGACGACGCCGATCGGGCCCGGTCCGGTGCCGCCGAGCTCGTCGTTCAGGGCCTCCACGCCTTGCAGTATGCCACCCGCGACGCTCGCGCCGTCGGGCCCGGTCGCGAGCTGGAGGCCGGCCGCCTCGGGATTCGACGTCGCGGCGAGCACGAAGAGCGCCTTGCCGGCTGCGAGCGCCGCGTCGACCGCGGGGCGCAGCGCGCCGAGCCCGAGATACGGGGTCACCGTCAGCGCGTCTGCCTCGAGCGCGCCGCCCGCGCGCAGCCACGCGTCGGCATAGCCGCGCATTGTCGAGCCGATGTCGCCGCGCTTCGCGTCGGCGATGACCCACAGCCCGGCCGCGCGGGCGGCGGCGATGACGTCCTCGAGGGCCGCGATGCCGAGCGAGCCGTGGCGCTCGTAGAACGCGACCTGCGGCTTGACGATGCGCGTCCCGGCGTCCCGAGCTGCCTCGGCGGCGCGCAGGCCGAACTCGCGGACGCCGTCGGCGCTGTCGGCGAGCCCCCACGCGTCGAGCAGGCTCGCGTGGGGGTCGATGCCGAGGCAGAGTGCGGGCCCGTCGGCGAGCAGGCTCGCGACCGGCGCGCTCGTCTCGCCGAGCCCGCTCACGCGTTCTCCAGCGCCCGGTCGCGTCGCGCCTGGTACTCCTGGAGCGAGGTTACCGTGACGCCTTCGTCGCTCAGCTCGATGGAGGCGACCGCCGCCGAGAGCGCCGACATGGTGGTGAACAGCGCCTTGTCGTTGGCGACCGTGGCCATCCGGATCTCGGTGCCGTCGGCGCGCGCCGAGCTGCCGGAGGGGGTGTTGATCACGACGTCGACGTCCCCGCGGTTGATGAGGTCGACGATCGTCGTGACGGATTCGTCGTCGCGACCCTCGGAGTGCTTGCGCACGATCTCGGCGGCGATGCCGTTGCGGGCGAGCACCTGCGCGGTGCCCTCCGTCGCGAGCAGCCTGAACCCGAGCTTGGACAGCCGCAGGGCCGGCAGCACGATCGCGCGCTTGTCGTGGTCCGCGACGGAGACGAACGCGGTGCCGCCGTCGGGCAGGCCGCCGTAGGCCGCGTCCTGCGACTTCGCGAAGGCCTTCGGGAAGTTCTCGTCGATGCCCATGACCTCGCCCGTCGAGCGCATCTCGGGTCCCAGCAGTGAGTCGACGACCTTGCCCTCCGGCGTTCTGAACCGCTTGAACGGGAGGACCGCCTCCTTGACGGCGACGGGTGCGTCGAGCGGCACGTGCGTGCCGTCGCGCTCCGGGAGCAGCCCTTCGGCGATGAGCGAGGCGATCTCGCGGCCGGCCATGACGAGCGACGCGGCCTTCGCGAGCTGGATGCCGAGCGCCTTGGAGACGAAGGGGACGGTGCGGCTCGCCCGCGGGTTCGCCTCGAGCACGTAGAGCGAGTCCTGGGCGATCGCGAACTGGACGTTGATGAGCCCTCGCACCCCGACGCCGTCGGCGATCGCGAGCGTCGCGGCGCGCACCCGCTCGAGCACACCGCGCGCGAGCGACGTCGGCGGGAGCGTGCAGGCCGAGTCGCCGGAATGGATCCCGGCCATCTCGATGTGCTCCATGATGCCGCCGACGTAGAGCTGCTGCCCGTCGTACAGCGCGTCGATGTCGATCTCCACCGCGTCGTCGAGGAAGCGGTCGATGAGCAGCGGCGCGCCGGGGCCGATGATCGCCTGCTCGCGGACGCGGTCGAAGTAGTCGCGCAGCTGCACCGTCTCGTAGACGATCTCCATGCCGCGACCGCCGAGCACGTAGCTCGGGCGCACGAGGACCGGGTAGCCGATGCCCTCCGCGACCGAGATGGCGGACTCGAGGCTCGTCGCGGTGCCGTTGCGGGGTGCCTGGAGGCCCGCCGCCTCGAGGATCCGGGAGAACTCCCCGCGGTCCTCCGCGAGATCGATCGCGTCGGGGCTGGTGCCGAGGATGGGGACGCCGGCCGCCTTGAGCCCCTGCGCGAGCCCGAGCGCGGTCTGGCCGCCGAGCTGCACGATGACGCCCAGGAGTTCGCCGGAGCCAGACTCCGCGTGGATGATCTCCAGCACGTCCTCGAGGGTGAGCGGCTCGAAGTAGAGCCGGTCGGAGGTGTCGTAGTCGGTCGAGACCGTCTCCGGGTTGCAGTTGATCATGATCGTCTCGTAGCCGGCTTCGGCGAGCGCGAAGCTCGCGTGCACGCACGAGTAGTCGAACTCGATGCCCTGACCGATGCGGTTCGGGCCGGACCCGAGGATCACGACCTTGCGACGGTCCGACGGCGAGACCTCGGTTTCCTGGTCGTAGGAGGAGTAGTGGTAGGGCGTGAGCGCGGGAAACTCGCCCGCGCAGGTGTCGACCGTCTTGAACACGGGCCGCAGGCCGAGCGCCCAGCGCTGCTGGCGGACCTCCTGCTCGGTGCGCCCGCGCAGCTGGGCGAGCTGCGCATCCGAGAAGCCGTGGTTCTTCGCGTGGCGCAGCAGCCGGGCGTCGAGCTCGGGTGCCGCCGCGATGCTCGCCGCGATCTCGTTGATGAGCACGATCTGGTCGAGGAACCAGCGGTCGATGCCGGTCGCGGCATACACGTCGTCGATGCTCGCCCCGGCGCGCAGCGCCTGCTGGACCGTGACGATCCGCCCGTCCGTCGGGGTCGCAGCGAGGGCCGTGAGCGCGGCCGCGTCGCCGGGCTCGCCCTCCCAGTGGAAGGAGCTCCCCCGCTTCTCCAGCGAGCGCAGCGCCTTCTGGAGCGCGGTCGCGTAGTTGCGGCCGATGGCCATCGCCTCGCCGACCGACTTCATGGTCGTCGTGAGCGTCGCATCGGCCGCGGGGAACTTCTCGAACGCGAAACGCGGCACCTTGACGACGACGTAGTCGAGTGTCGGCTCGAAGCTCGCCGGGGTGACGCGCGTGATGTCGTTCGGGATCTCGTCGAGTCGGTAGCCGATCGCGAGCTTCGCCGCGATCTTCGCGATCGGGAAGCCCGTCGCCTTGGAGGCGAGCGCGGAGGAGCGCGAGACGCGCGGGTTCATCTCGATCACGATGACGCGACCGGTGTCGGGGTGCACGGCGAACTGGATGTTGCAGCCGCCCGTGTCGACGCCGACGGCGCGGATGATGTCGATCGCGATGTCGCGCAGGTGCTGGAACTCCCGGTCGGTCAGCGTCAGCGCCGGCGCGACGGTGATCGAGTCGCCCGTGTGCACACCGACCGCGTCGACGTTCTCGATCGAGCAGACGACGACGCAGTTGTCCGCCTGGTCGCGCATGAGCTCGAGCTCGTACTCCTTCCAGCCGAGGATCGACTCCTCGAGGAGGACCTCGGTCGTCGGCGACTGGTGGAGGCCGTCGGCGACCATCCGGTCGAACTCCTCCTCGGTGTAGGCGAAGCCGGACCCGAGGCCGCCCATCGTGAACGAGGGGCGCACGACGAGCGGCAGTCCGAGCTCGGTCATCGCCGCGCGCGCCTCGACCATGTCGTGGACGACGAAGGAGCGCGCCACGTCGGCGCCGGCCTCCAGGACGAGGTCCTTGAAGAGCTGGCGGTCTTCGCCCTTGCGGATCGCGTCGACGCGGGCCCCGATGAGCTCGACGCCGTGCTTGGCGAGGATGCCGGCGTCGTGCAGCGCGATCGCCGCGTTGAGCGCGGTCTGACCGCCGAGCGTCGGGAGGATCGCGTCGGGCCGCTCCTTGACGATGATCGCCTCGATGACCTCGGAGGTGATCGGCTCGACATAGGTCGCGTCGGCGAAGCCCGGATCGGTCATGATCGTCGCGGGGTTGGAGTTGACGAGGATGACCCGCACCCCCTCCTCTCGCAGCACGCGGCACGCCTGCGTCCCCGAGTAGTCGAACTCGGCCGCCTGGCCGATGACGATGGGCCCCGAGCCGATGACGAGGACGGAGTTGATGTCGTGGCGCTTAGGCATGCGGCCCCTTCGAGTCGCGCTCGCTCAGGGTGCGAGCAACCATGTCTCGGAACCGATCGAACAGATAGTTGGCATCGTGCGGCCCCGCGGCCGCCTCGGGGTGGTACTGGACGGAGAACGCCGGGATGTCGAGTGCCCGAAGTCCCTCCACGACCTGGTCGTTGAGTCCCACATGGCTCACCTCGACGCGTCCGTAACCCGCCGGCGACTCGATCGCCTCGTCGAGCGGCGCGTCGACGGCGAAACCGTGGTTGTGCGCGGTGATCTCGACACGGCCGGTCGCGCGGTCGAGCACGGGCTGGTTGATGCCGCGGTGGCCGAACGGCAGCTTGTAGGTGCCGAGCCCGAGCGCGCGGCCGAACAGCTGGTTGCCGAAGCAGATGCCGAAGAACGGCAGCCGCGCGTCGAGTACCTCGCGCAGGACTGCGACCTCCGCGTTGGAGGCGGCCGGATCGCCGGGGCCGTTCGAGTAGAAGACCGCGACCGGCTCGACGGCGGCGATCTGCGCGAAGCTCGAGGACATCGGCAGCACGTGGACCTCGAAGCCGCGCCGCGCCATGTTGTCGACGGTCGCCTGCTTGACGCCGAGGTCGATGATGACGAGGTTGCCGAGCCGCTCGCCGATCGCGGGCGTCACGCTCGCGACGGGCGTCGTGACCCGCTCCCCAAGGTTCTGACCGCTCATCGGCGTGCTCGCGAGGACCGCCTCGAGCTGCGCCTCGGGCGCCAGCAGCGCGTCGTCGCCGGAGAAGATGCCGCCGCGCATCGCGCCGGCGTCGCGCAGGTGGCGCGTGACGGCGCGAGTGTCGATGCCGGAGATCCCCACGACGCCGTCGGCGTCGAGCGCATCGCCGAGCGAGCCGGTTGCGCGCCAGTTCGACACGATGCGGCTGGGGTCGCGCACGACGTAGCCCTCGACCCACACGCGCCGCGACTCGACGTCCTCGGTGTTGACGCCCGTATTGCCGATGTGGGGCGCGGTCATGACGACGATCTGACCGGCGTACGACGGGTCGGTCAGCGTCTCCTGATATCCGGTCATCCCCGTCGCGAAGACGACCTCGCCGAGCGTGCGCCCGACGGCGCCGTACGCGTCGCCCTCGTAACGGGTCCCGTCCTCCAGGACGAGGACGGCAGGTGGCGGGATCATGCGGTGCTCGCTTCCCGGCGCGCGCGCTTGGCGGCGCGGCGCCGCTCGGTGGCCGACGGCGGGAACGGAAGCGGCGCGAGCGGCATGCCGGCCGCTCGCAGGTCCGCGTCGAGGGCTCCCGGCTCGTCGAGCCTCAGGTAGGTGTCGACCTCGCGGTCGCCGTGGCGCCAGCGCATGAGGTGCAGGCCGCTGCCCTCCACGACGCGATCGATCGTCCAGGTCGCCCGGTCGATGCCGACGACCCGGGCGGCATCGATCCAGATGGCGGCTTCGCCGTCGCGGGCGATGAGGATGCCGCTCGCGTCGACGCTCACCGTCGCGAAGCCGCGGAACGCGAGCCCGCGCACGGCGATCCGGTCGTAGGGGTCGCCGGCGACCGTCGTCGCGACGTACTTGCCGCGCTGCGCAGCCGTGGCCGGCAGCACCGCGGGGATCTCGGGGAGCGGGGCGATCGCGTGCTGCTGTCGCCGCACCCGGCGCCGCCAGCCCCACACCATGAGGATCGCGGCGGGCACGACGATGACGATGACGCTGACCGCGGACCAGAACTGGACGTTCATGCGGATGCGCCCTTCGCGACCTCGTCCGCGGGTCGCAGTTCGCCGTCGAGCACGGTCGGAACGCCGCCGTGGAAGACGTGCTCGACGCGGCCCGGCAGCTCGTGGCCGAGATACGGCGAGTTGGCGGACCTCCCCCGCAGCGACTCGGTGGAGAACGTCGTGCGCGCGGCCGGGTCGTACAGGGCGAGGTGGGCGGGCGCGCCGAGAGCGAAGGCGTCGCCGTAACCGCGGAGCCCGCCGATCCGCGCCGGCGTGCGCGACATGACCTGGGCGACGTCGGCCCAGTCGAGCCGGCCGTCCGCTACGACGGCGGCGTGCACGACCGAGAGCGCGCTCTCCAGCCCCACCATGCCGTTCGCCGCCTCCGCCCACGCGCACTCCTTCGCCTCGGCGGGGTGCGGGGCATGGTCGGTCGCGACGATGTCGATCGTGCCGTCGGCGAGTCCGGCGCGCAGCGCCTCTACGTCCTCGGCGGTGCGCAGCGGCGGGTTGACCTTGAAGCGGGGGTCGTAGCCGACCGCGAGGTCCTCCGTCAACAGCAGGTGGTGCGGCGTCGCCTCGGCGGTCACCCGGATGCCGCGGGCCTTCGCCCAGCGGATCACCTCGACAGCGCCCGCGGTACTGACATGGCACACGTGCAGTCGCGCGCCGACGTGCTCGGCGAGCAGCACGTCGCGCGCGATGATCGACTCCTCGGCGACCGCGGGCCAGCCCGCGAGCCCGAGCCGGGCCGAGACGGCGCCCTCGTTGAGCTGGGCGCCCTCGGTCAGACGCGGGTCCTGCGCGTGCTGCGCGACGACGCCGCCGAACGTCGACACGTACTCGAGGGCGCGCCGCATCAGCAGCGGGTCGTGCACGCACATGCCGTCGTCGGAGAAGACCGTGACCCGGGCCTCGGACGCGGCCATCGCGCCGATCTCCGCGAGCCGCTCGCCCCGGAGCCCGACCGTGACCGCGCCGATCGGGCGGACGGTCGCGTAGCCGGCACGGGCGCCGAGTGCCTGCACCTGCTCGACGACGCCCGCCGTGTCCTGGACGGGCTGCGTGTTCGCCATCGCGAAGACGGCCGTGTAGCCGCCCGCCGCGGCGGCGCGCGTCCCCGTGAGCACCGTCTCGGACTGCTCGAAACCTGGCTCGCGCAGGTGCGTGTGCAGGTCGACGAGGCCCGGCAGGGCGATGAGCCCGGCGGCGTCGATCGTGCGCTGCGCCCGTCCGCCCGGCTCGACGAAGACGCCGTCCTCGATCGCGAGGTCGGCGCGGGTCCCGTCGGGGAGCGTCGCGCCCGTGATGGCGGTGATCATGAGTCCTCCCCCGCGAGCAGGTGGTAAAGCACGGACATGCGCACCGACACGCCGTTGGCGACCTGCTCGAGCACGGTCGATGCGGGCGAATCGGCCGCGGCCGCGGAGATCTCGAGGCCGCGGTTCATCGGGCCCGGATGCATGACCATCGTACCCGCGGGAAGCCGGGCGAGCCGCTCGTCCGTCAGGCCCCACTCGCGGGAGTACTCGCGTTCTCCCGGGAAGAACGCGTCGTGCATCCGCTCCCCCTGCACCCGCAGCATCATGAGCACGTCGGGTCGCTCCGCGACGGCCGCGTCGAAGTCGAAGCCCGTCTCCACCGGCCAGTCGGCGATGCCGACCGGCAGCAGGGTCGCGGGCGCGACGAGACGGACCCGGGCGCCGAGGAGGGCGAGCAGCCAGATGTTCGAGCGGGCGACGCGGCTGTGCAGCACGTCGCCGACGATCGTGACCCGCACACCATCGAGGTCCCGCCCGCGACTGGCATCGCCGTGCAGACGGCGTCGGATCGTGAAGGCGTCGAGCAGCGCCTGCGTGGGGTGCTCGTGCGTCCCGTCACCTGCGTTGACGACGCCCGCGTCGATCCAGCCCGCGTGCGCGAGCGTGTGCGGCGCCCCGGAGGCCGGGTGGCGGATCACGACGCCGTCGGCCCCCATCGCCTGCAGCGTCTGCGCGGTGTCCTTGAGGCTCTCGCCCTTGCTCAGGCTCGAGCCCTTCGCCGCGAAGTTGATGACATCGGCGGACAGCCGCTTGGCGGCGACCTCGAAGCTGATCCGCGTGCGCGTCGAGTCCTCGAAGAACAGGTTGACGACGGTCCGCCCGCGCAGCGTGGGCAGCTTCTTGATCTCCCGCCCCGAGACGTCGGCCATGTCTTCGGCGGTGTCGAGAATGGTGAGCACCTGGTCGCGGGAGAGCTCGGCCGTCGAGAGCAGGTGTCTCACGCGATCGTCACCTCTTCGTCCGCGTCGATCTCCTGCAGGCGCACGCTGATCCGCTCCGAGGTCGCGGACGGCACGTTCTTGCCGACATAGTCGGCGCGGATCGGCAGCTCGCGATGACCGCGATCGATGAGCACCGCGAGGCGCACCGCCTTCGGGCGACCGATCGCCGCGAGCGCGTCGAGGGCGGCCCGGATGGTGCGGCCGCTCATGAGGACGTCGTCGACGAGGACCACGACCTTGCCGTCAATGCCGTCGGCGGGGATCTGCGTCGGGCTGGACAGGCGGGTCGGGTGGCGCGTCAGGTCGTCGCGGTACATCGTCACGTCGAGCGAGCCGACCGCGGCACTGCCCGGCTCGATCTCGTCGAGCACCGCGCCGATGCGCTGCGCCAGGAACACGCCGCGGGTGGGGATGCCGAGCAGCACCAGATCGGAGGAACCGCGGTTCGACTCGACGATCTCATGGGCGATGCGCGTGAGCGCACGCTGAATGTCGGTTGCCTGCAGGAGGATCCGCGCAGCCATCACGACTCCCTTCTCCGCCTCACAGGACGGGGTTAAAGGTCGTCACCTTGCCCGGCAAGTATACGGCGGCGGGGCCGCGGTTCAGAGCGACGCGGCGATCCGACCGAGCACGCCGTTGACGAACCGCGCCGAATCCTCGGTCGACAGCGTTCTGGCCTGCTCCACGGCCTCCGAGATCGCGACCGCCGGCGGGACGTCCGGATTGAACGCGATCTCCCACGTCGCGAGACGCAGCAGCGCGCGGTCCACGGTCGGCATCCGCTCGAGCGGCCAGTCTCGCGCGTACGTCGCGATGAGCTCGTCGATCTCCTCGCCGCGATCGATGACGCCCTGCACGATCTCGGCCGCGTAGGCCCACGAGGCCTGGCGGTCGAGCTCGCCCGAGACGCGCACGTCCTCGTCGGTCAGCGCCGTCGGCAGGTCGATCCCCCGGATGTCGGCGGAGTAGAGGAGGTCGAGCGCGCGCTTGCGGGCCTTGGTCCTGGCGCTCATCGGGGACTAGTCGTTGACGCGGCCGAGGAACGACCCGTCGCGGGTGTCGACCTTGACCTTCGTGTTGGACTCGAGGTACAGCGGCACCTGGATCTCGTAGCCGGTCTCCAGCGTCGCCGGCTTCGTGCCCGCCGAGGAGCGATCGCCCTGCAGGCCCGGATCGGTGTGGGTGACCAGCAGCACGACCGAGGCGGGCAGCTCGATGTAGAGCGGGTTGCCCTCGTTGATCGCGACGAGCACCGTCTGGTTCTCCAGCAGGAAGTTCGCGGCATCGCCGACGATCGACGCGGGGATCGTGATCTGGTCGTAGTCGGCGAGGTCCATGAAGACGTAGCCGTCGCCGTCCTGGTAGAGGTACTGGAAGTCGCGGCGGTCGACGGTCGCGAAATCGATCTTTGTCCCGGCGTTGAACGTGCGGTCGACGACCTTGCCCGTCACGACGTTCTTCAGGGTCGTGCGCACGAAAGCGCCGCCCTTGCCCGGCTTGACGTGCTGGAAGTCGGTGACGTTCCAGAGCCCGCCCTCGATCTGGAGGACGGAGCCCTTCTTGATGTCGTTCGTCGTCGCCATGTGTTCGCCTTCTTCACTCGTGAAAAAACCCGCGCAAGTCTAGCTGGCGAGCACGGCCTCGACCGCGAGGCCGTACGAGCCGAAGCCGAACCCCGCGATGACGCCGCTCGCGACCCCGCTGATGACCGACGTGTGGCGGAAGGTCTCGCGTGCGTGCGGATTGGAGATGTGCACCTCGACGAGGGTGATGCCCGCCTTGGTGACGAGCGCGGCGGCGTCGCGGAGCGCGTAGCTGTAGTGCGTGAACGCGGCGGGGTTGAGGATGACGGGCGTGCGGGTGTCGACGGCCTCGTGGAGCCAGTGGATGAGCTCCGCCTCGTCGTCCGTCTGGCGCAGGTCGATCTCGGCGCGCTGGCCCGCGAGGTCGGTCAGGAGGGCGCGCAGTGCGTCGAGGTCCTGGCTCCCGTAGACGTCGGGCTCGCGGCTGCCGAGGCGACCGAGGTTCGGGCCGTTGAGGACGAGGATCTTGGTCACGAGCCAACGTTATCGCGCGGGGTGCGGGCGCGTTCTCGACTGCCTTGTCGAGAACGCGATGCGCGTCCATCGCGAGGGTTGTCGTGGTCGGCGAGCGAGCGCTCGGGGTGCAGCTCTCGGGCAGGCTCGTTGACGTGGCGGGCGCCCAGCGGCGCGATGCACGAGACGACGCCGCCCAACGCATTCCGGCGGCGCGTCTGACGCGCTGTCTCGTCGCGTCTCGACCTCAACCTCGACACTCCCACTCGGGAAGCGACACTCCTACTCGGAGACCTCCTGGTAGGCGGCGAAGAGCAGCGCGTC
>DATMGN010000034.1:0-25002 GCA_035555435.1 Microbacteriaceae bacterium
GGCATCCGCTACGCGCTCGCACCCACGGGCGCGCGACGCTGGCGCGCACCCGAGCCGGCGCCGGCGCAGGACGCCGACGCGATCGCGTTCGGCCCCGCCGCGCCGCAGGCGCCCTCCCCGACCATCCAGCTCGGCGACGGCACCCGCATCGACGAGGACTGCCTCTCGCTGAACATCTGGCGACCCGCGGGCCGGGGCGGCGAGGCGCTGCCGGTCATGGTGTGGGTGCACGGCGGCGCATACGCGCTCGGCTCGAGCGCGCAGCCGCTCTACGACGGGTCCCGGCTCGCCGCCGAGCAGGGCGTCGTCATCGTCAGCATCAACTACCGGCTCGGCGCCCTCGGCTTCGTCGAGATGAGCGCCTACTCGACGCCCGAGCAGCCATTCGACTCCAACATCGGGCTGCGCGACGTCCTCCTGGCGCTGCGCTGGGTGCAGGCCAACATCGCGGCATTCGGTGGCGACCCTGCGCGGGTCACCGTCGCGGGCGAGTCCGCCGGCGCCGGCATCGTCACGACCCTGCTCGCGACACCCGCCGCGAGCGGCCTCTTCGCCCGCGCGATCGCCGAGTCCTCCCCCGTCTCCAGCGTCTACGGGATCCCGCGCGCGACCGGCGTCGCCGAGCGCCTCCTCGCCCACCTCGGACTGCGCCCCGATGCGGCGGCGAGCGCGCGCGACGCACCCGTCGAGTCGATCATCGCGGCGACGAGCGCCCTCTTCGCCGAGATCCCCGCGAGCGCACCCGGGACCCTCGCGTTCGCCCCCGCCGTCGACGGCGACCTCGTGCCGGAGGCGCCCGTCGACGCGCTGCGCGCCGGTCGCGGCCTGCCGGTGCCGCTGCTCATCGGCACCAACCGCGACGAGGCCTCCCTCTTCCACTTCATGCGCTCGCCGCTCATGCCCGTCACCGACACCGAGATCATGCGGATGTTCACGCAGCTGCACGCCGAGCGCCCCGAGCTCGCGCTGCCGAGCGTCGAGCAGGTGCTCACCGCCTATCGGGGGCTCCAGCCCAAGCGACGCGGGCTCGCCGTCGCGCGGGACATCGCGTTCCGCCTGCCGACGCTCTGGGCTGCCGAGGGCCACGCGCAGGTCGCCGACACGTGGCTCTACCGCTTCGACCTCGCGACCCCCGCGCTCACCCTCATGGGCATCGGCGCGACGCACGGCGCCGAACTGCCCTACGTCTGGGGCAACCTCGGCACCCGGCACACCAACCCGGCCCTGCGACTCGGCGGCCGCCGCGCCGCCGAGTCGGCCTCCGCGCGGTTGCGGGCCCGCTGGGGCTCCTTCATCCGCGGCGAAGCACCCGACGCGACCGGGCTCCCCGGCGCGGCCGCCTGGCCGACCTACCGGGCCGCGGGGCCTTCGCTCGTCATCGATCGCCGTGACCGGCTCGCCGACGACCTCGACGCGGCGCTGCGCCGCGCCTGGGGCGACGCGACGATCGCGTTCTCCTGACGCCCGTCCGGCTCAGGCCGACGGGGTGCGGTTCTCCGCACTGACCATCCAGGCGAACTGCTCGAGGTCCGCGATGATCGCGTGCAGCAGGTCCGCCGTCGTCGGGTCCTCCTCGTCGACCGCGTCGTGCACGTCGCGGATCGTGGCCGTGACGCCCTCGAGCCGCGCCGTGATGAGATCGACGGTCTGCGCCGTGTCGACCTCGCCCTGCGGGTAGGTCGGCAGCGACGTCGCCTTGCTCACGGTGCCGCTGCGCCCGTCCGCGACCGCGTGCAGCGCGCGCATGCGCTCCGCGATGACGTCGCTGTGCGCCCGTGCCGACGCGGTGATCTCGTCGAGCTGCAGGTGCAGGTCGCGGAAGTTGTGGCCGACGACGTTCCAGTGCGCTTGCTTCGACTGCGAGGCGAGCTCGATGAGGTCGACGAGGACGCGCTGCAGGTGGTCCGCGAGCGCGGTCGACGCCATGAAGCCGTGCTCGGCGTTCTCTCGCTTCGTCTTGGAGGTGGCCATGATGGGACTCCCTTCCGACGCCGCCGTGGGGGTGCCCGGCGACGATCGCTCCGTAGTGCCGTGCCCGCACCCTACTCTGGTCGCGTGAGCGAACGCGATGAAACGGCGATGCGATTCCACACGCGCAAGTGGGTGCGGCCCGAGGACCTGAACGCCAACGGGACGCTGTTCGGCGGGAGCCTGCTCAAGTGGATCGACGAGGAGTCGGCGATCTACGCGATCATCCAGCTCGGCAACCCGCGCGTCGTCACCAAGTTCATCTCCGAGATCGACTTCGAGGCGTCCGCCATGCAGGGCGACATCATCGAGCTCGGCATCCTCGCGACCGAGTTCGGCCGGACGTCCATGACGATGCGGGCCGTCGTGCGCAACATGATCACGCGCCGCCGGATCCTGTCCATCGAGCGCATCGTCTACGTGAGCCTCGGCCCCGACGGCAAGCCGGCGCCGCACGGCTACTCGACGATCACGTACGAGCGCGACCGCATGCCGCACGAGGGTCCCGCTCAGCCCGCGGACTGACCCGCGCTACTCGTCCTCGGGCGACAGATCGCCCTGTCCGTCGTCGCCGATCTCCGACATGAACGGGTCCTCGCCCTGACTCTCCGGCTGCGCCTCCCCGGGCGTCCCGTAGCCGAGCTCCTCGTCCTCCTCGACCTCGCGATCCTCGTCCAGCACCGGGTCCGCCTCGTCGAGGTCCTCCGGCTCGATGTGAAAGCCGTCTCTCGCCATCATCCGCTCCTTCCGCCGTCCACGCAGCGTACGCACGCCGCCTCCCCGCGCGAGGGGGCTTGACAGCGACAGAACGCGACCACTCGGCCGCCCAGCCCGCGGGCGCCTGGCTAGACTGCGGCCGTGACGACGAGGTCCCTGCCGTGAGCGCCGCCCCCGACCCAGCGAGGGAGACGACAGGACCGCGGCGGCCCGGACTCGTCCTCACCGCGCTCATCGGCTCCGCCTTCGTCAGCAACCTCAACCTCGCCGCGGCCGGCGTCGCGCTGCCGAGCATCGGCGACGCCTTCGACGCACCGCTCAGCGCGCTCAACCTCGTCGCCGTCGGCACGGGCCTCGGCCTCTCGATGTCCGTCGTCTACTTCGGGGCGCTCGCCGACCGCTACGGGCGCAAGCAGCTGCTCATGCTCGGCCTCACGCTCATGGTCGTCGCGAGCGCGCTGTCCTCCGTAGCCCCGAGCATCGACGTCCTCATCGCCGCCCGCATCTTCACGGGCCTCGCCGCCGGCCTCGCATTCCCCACGACGCTCTCCCTCATCACGGCGCTCTGGGCGCAGGGCCCGCGCCGCACGGGAGCGATCGCGCTCTGGTCGGCCGTCGCGGGGATGGCGAGCATCATCGGCGGGATCCTCTCGGGACTCCTGCTCCTGGCGTTCTGGTGGGGGTCCGCGTTCCTGCTCAGCGTGCCGCTCGCGCTCGGCGCGCTCGCCCTCGTCGCCGTCGGGGTCCCCGCCCACGTCAACGAGTCCACCCGACCCGTCGACCACCTCGGCGGCGCGCTGTCCGCGATCGGGATCGCCTCGCTGGTGCTCGGCATCTCCCTCGTCTTCGACCCCGGCCAGCAGACGCTCGGGATCACGCTCCTCGGCGCCGCCGCTGTCCTCATCCTGCTCTTCGGCTGGCGCCAGCGCCGTGCCCCCGAGCCCCTCTACGACCTCGCCGTCGCGCGCCGACGCACCTTCTGGGCACCCGCGGTCGCGGGGGCGATCGTCTTCGGCAGCTTCATCGGTTCGATGTACGTCGGGCAGCAGTACATGCAGAACGTGCTCGGCTACGAGGCACTGCAGGCCGGGCTCGCGGTCGCACCCGCCGCGGTCGGCCTGCTCGTCGCCGCACCGCTCGCCGCGCGCCTCGTGTCGGCGCGAGGGACGCGCGTCGCGATGGTGCTCGGCTGCGCGCTCGTGCTCGCGGCGTTCGTCATCATGCTGTTCTGGCGCGACGACACCGTCTATCTCCTCATCGGGGCGCCATTCCTCCTGATCGGCGCGGGCGCGTCCTTCGTCCTGACCGGGGCCTCGCGCTCCCTCACCAGCAGCACGCCCGTGCGGCGGGTCGGCATGGCGTCCGCGACCTCCGACCTGCAGAGCGACCTCGGCGGCTCGATCATGCAGGCGCTCCTCGGCGCACTGCTCGCCGCCGGCTTCGCCACCCACTTCGGGCGGCTCATTGCCGCAAGCCCCGAGGCCGCCACCGTGAGCGCCGACGTCACGAGCGCGCTCCAGGCGTCCTACGCGTCGGCGCTCCAGGTCGCGCAGCGCTACCCCCAGTTCCACGACGCGATCGTCTCTGCGGCGCGGGAGAGCCTGGTGGCCGGCGCGTTCGGCGCCTACCTCGTCGGCGCGATCACCATCCTCGGCGGCATGCTCGTCGCCTGCTTCGCCGTGCCGTCCCATCGACGCGAGCAGCAGCTGCTCGCGCAGTACAAGGAGCACTGATGCCAGGCGCGATCCGGACCCTCAACGACGTCGAGATCCCCATGCGCGACGGGGTGGTCCTCCGCGCGAACGTGCTCCTGCCCGACCCGCTGCCCGCGGGCGGCGTGCCCGCGCTCCTGACCCGCACCGCCTACGGCAAGGACACGGGCGTCGCGATCGGCGCCGACCTTGAGCGGCTCGTCGCCGGCGGCTACGCGGTCGTCCTCCAGGACAAGCGGGGGCGCTTCGCCTCCGACGGCGAGTACGCGCTGCTGCGCGACGACGGCGACGGCGAGCTCGGCCCGCGCGGACCCGACGGCCGCCGCGACGGCTACGACACCGTCGAGTGGATCGCCGCGCAGCCCTGGTGCGACGGCCGCGTGGGCGGCTTCGGCCTGTCCTACCTCGGCTTCGCGACGATCGGCGCCGCGATCACCGCGCCCCCGCACCTCGTCAGCGGCGTCGTCGAGCAGCCGTCGAGCGACGAGTACACGGACCGCACCTTCACCGACGGCGTGCTCTTCCTGCAGAACGTCATCGACTGGGCCGCCCTGCCCTTCGTCGCCCCCGACCTCATCGCGAAGCTCCCCGCCGACGCGCGGGCCGACGTCCAGGCGGAGCTCGAGGAGCTCCTCGCGCTCGGCGACGACAAGTACGCCGTTCTACCGCTCACCGAGATGCCCTACTACCGGCGCCTCGACCACGCCTGGGGCGGCCCGCTCGCCCACCGCGAGGACGATGGCTACTTCGCCGAGAACCGCGTCGGCGGCGCCGAGGCCGCGCGCATCCGGGTGCCGCTCCTCCACGTCGGCGGCTGGTACGACTTCTTCACGCGCAACACCGTGCGCCAGTTTGAGCTCGCCTCCAGGCTCTCCCCCGCCGGCGAGCAGCACCGGCTCGTCATGGGACCGTGGGCGCACGCGCAGCTCGCCGCCGCCGAGGTCGCCGACATCGCGTTCTCCGACTCGGCGATCGACGAGACCGCGCTCGTCGCCGACTGGATGCGGCGCACCATCCCCACCGATGTGGACGCGAATGGCCTCGCCGGCTGGCCGCGGGCGACCATCTACGTCCAAGGCGCCGACCGCTGGCGCGCCGAGCCGCACTGGCCGATCCCCGGCACCCACATGCGCTCGCTGAGCCTCCAGCCCGACGGCAGCGCGACGTTCGCCCCCGCGACCGCGGGCACACGCACCTTCGCCTACGACCCCGCCCGGCCCTACACCGCCCCCTCCGTCGTCGCCGGACCCGTCGACGCGAGCGCGCACCTCGGCGAGCACACCCTCGTCTACGAGACGACCGCCGTCACCGAGCCGCTGGAGATCACCGGCTGGCCGCGCGCGATCCTCGACGCCGCCACGACCGGCACCGACGCCGACTGGCTCGTCGAGCTGCACGTCCTCGGCGCCGACGGGCGCGCCCGCCTCCTCGATGAAGGCATCGCGCGCTCGCGCTACCGCCACGGCCGCACCGCCCCCAGCGCGACCGAGCCCGGCCGCGTCGAACGGATCGAGGTGCACCTGCGACCGGTCTCGGTAGAACTCCAGGTCGGCGAGCGCCTGCGCATCGTCGTCACCGGCGGCAAGTTCCCCGCGTACGAGCGAAACCCGGGCGCGTACGTCGACCTCAACACGGCGACCGAGGCCGACTTCCTCGCCTCCGAGCGGACGATCGTCGCCGCGCGGATCGAACTGCCGGTCGTCCCGGCCGAAGCGCGCGGGGAATGGATCGATAACCCCTGGCCGCTGCGCTCCCCCGCGGTGTAGCCAGTCTATCGCGCGGCGCCGCGAGCCCGCCCCGTGCCCATGTCGCGGCCCGCCACTACCATTGCACGGTGCCAACAGCCGATCCCGCCAGCCCCGCCGCACCGGCGGCCCCGGTGTCCATGACCCCCCGCGACAAGCTCGTCATCTACCTGATCCTCGCGTCGGCGTTCGTCGTCATGCTCAACGAGACGATCATCACCGTCGCCATCCCCCGCGTCATGGCGGACCTCAAAGTCGAGGCAGCCGACGCGCAATGGCTGCTCACCGCGTTCATGCTCACGATGGCGATCGTGATCCCCATGTCCGGCTTCTTCATGCGGCGCTTCACCTCGCGGCAGGTGTACATCACCGCGATCGCGATGTTCTGCCTCGGCACACTGCTCGCCGCCGTGGCGACCGGATTCGAGCTGCTCGTCCTCGCCCGCGTCATCCAGGCCGCCGGCACCGGCGTCATGATCCCCCTCCTCATGACCACGATCATGACCCTCGTGCCGCCGCACGAGCGCGGCAAGATGATGGGCAACATCACGATCGTCATGGCCGTCGCCCCCGCGCTCGGCCCGCTCGCCGCCGGCCTCATCCTCAACAGCTTCGACTGGCGCTGGGTCTTCTGGCTCGTGCTGCCGATCGGCCTCATCGCGCTCGCGCTCGGGATCTGGAAGATGGAGAACATCAGCGAGACCGCGCGCGTCGGCATCGACGTCATCTCGATCCCGCTGTCCGCCATCGCGTTCGGCGGGCTCGTCTACGGCCTGTCCGAGATCGCCGCCGCCGTGCGCGGCGAGGTCCCGCTCCAGCCGTGGATCCCCATCGTCGTCGGGCTCATCGCCCTCGCGCTCTTCGTCTGGCGCCAGCTCGTGCTGCAGCGCCGCGACGCGCCGCTCATGGACCTGCGCACCTTCGCGCAGCCCGGCTTCCCCGTCGCGATCGGCCTCATGGCGATGACCGTCGCCGTGCTCTTCGGCTCCATCGTGCTGCTGCCGCTCTACATCCAGGACGGGCTCGGCTACGAGCCGCTCGTCGCGGGCCTCGCCGTGCTGCCGGGCGGACTCCTCCAGGGCGTCGCCGGCCCCTTCGTCGGCCGCCTCTACGACCGCGTGGGCCCCCGGCCGCTGCTCATCCCCGCGACGATCCTCTCCTCGCTCGCGCTCGCCGCGTTCGCGACGTTCCTCGGCCCCGACACGCAGATCTGGACCGTCATCGTCATCCACGTCATGCTGTCGATCGCGCTCGCCTTCACCTTCCCGCCCATGATGAACTCCGCGATGGGCTCGCTGCCGCCGAAGCTCTACCCCTCCGGCAGCGCCGTCGTCGGCACCGCGCAGCAGCTCTTCGGCGCCGCCGGCACCGCGGCGATCATCGTCGTCTTCACGATCGGCTCCAGCGGCGCGCTCGCCGCCGGGGACACGGCCGCGCGCGCCGTCGTCGCGGGCACGCACATCGCGTTCCTCGTCGCCGCGTTCGCGTCGATCGGATCGATCGTGCTCGCGAGCTTCATCCGACGGCCCGCCTCCGAGCTCGGCGGACACGAGCCCGCGAACGACATCGAGTTCCCCGAAGGAATGACCGTCGCACACTGAGCGTTGGGAGACGTATGGCCACGATCGAGCTCACCAAGGACATCCACGACGAGACCGTCGGCAAGGACGGCATCGTCCTCATCGACTTCTGGGCCGCGTGGTGCGGTCCGTGCCGTCAGTTCGCGCCGATCTTCGAGAAGTCGAGCGAGACGCACCCCGAGATCACCTTCGCGAAGGTCGACACCGAGGACCAGCAGCAGCTCGCCGCGGAGTACGGAATCACCTCGATCCCGACGCTCGTGATCTACCGCGACGGCATCCCGATCTTCGGGCAGCCGGGCGCGCTCCCGTCGCAGGCGCTCGAGTCCGTCATCGAGCAGGTCCAGGCACTCGACATGGACGAGGTCCGCGCCAAGTACGCGGCCGCCAAGGACACCAACCAGCCCTAACCGGCCCGCCGGCCGGCCTGCCTGCCAGCCCTGCCTGCCAGCCAGCCCTGCCTGCCAGTCGGCCAATCGGCCAATCGGCCAGTCGGCCAGCTTGCTTGCCTGCCAGTCGGCCAGTCGGCCAATCGGCCAGTCGACCAGTCGACCAGTCGGCCAGCTTGCTTGCCTGCCAGTCGGCCAGTCGGCCAGTCGGCCAGTCGGCCAGCTTGCCTAACTCCGGGTATTGCGGGGAATCGGGGTATTTGCGGGTGCACGGACTCGGGTCGCCCGCAGATCGGGCATCTCCCCGCAATACTCGGCCGATTCGGACCGGTTCGGCGCTCGCCGCTAGCGCTTTCGCCGCTCGGCGCTAGCGCTTTCACCGCTCGCCGCTAGCGCTTCCGCCGCTCCGCGCTAGCGCTTCCGCCGCTCGCGCACCCGCATGTTCACCACGATCGGCGAGCCCTCGAAACTGAACACCTCCCGCAGCCGGCGCTGGATGAAACGCCGGTACTGGGGGTCGAGGAAGCCCGTCGTGAACAGCACGAACGTCGGCGGCCGCGTGCCCGCCTGCGTGCCGAACAGCACGCGCGGCTGCTTCCCGCCCCGCACGGGGTGCGGATGCTGCGCCGTGAGATCCGCGAGGAACGCGTTGAGCTTGCCCGTCGGGATGCGCGTGTCCCATGACACGAGCGCCGTCTCGAGCGCCGGCACGAGCTTGCCGAGGTGCCAGCCGGTCTTCGCCGAGATGTTGACCCGCGGCGCCCACGTGACATGGCCGAGCTCCTGCTCGATCTCCCGCTCCAGGTAGTAGCGGCGGTCGTCATCGAGCAGGTCCCACTTGTTGTACGCGAGGACGAGAGCCCGGCCCGATTCGAGCACTAGGTCGATGATCTTGAGGTCCTGCACGCTGATCGGCTCGGTGACGTCGAGCACGACGACCGCGACCTCGGCCCGCTCGAGCGCCGCGGTCGTGCGCAGCGTCGCATAGAAGTCGGCGCCCTGCTGGAGGTGCACGCGGCGGCGGATGCCGGCCGTGTCGATGAAGCGCCAGGGCTTCCCCCCGAGCTCGACGAGCTCGTCGACCGGGTCCCGGGTCGTGCCCGCGATCTCGTTGACGACGACCCGCTCCTCGCCCGCCGTCTTGTTGAGCAGCGACGACTTGCCGACATTCGGCCGCCCGATGATCGCGACGCGGCGCGGGCCGATGAGCTCCGGCCGGGCGACCGCTGACTCGGTCGGCATGACCTTGAGGACCTCATCGAGGAGGTCCGCGACGCCGCGCCCATGGATCGCGGAGACCGCGTGCGGCTCGCCGAGGCCGAGCGCCCACAGCGCCGCGGCCTCCGGCTCCTGGACCGCGTCGTCGATCTTGTTCGCGACGAGCAGCACGGGCTTGCGGGCCTGGCGCAGCAGCTTCACGACGTGCTCGTCGGTCGCCGTCGGCCCGACCATCGCGTCGACGACGAAGAGCACGACGTCGCAGAGGTCGATCGCGACCTCGGCCTGCGCCGCGACGGCGGCGTCGATGCCGCGCGCGTCCGGCTCCCAGCCGCCCGTGTCGACGACGGTGAACCGCCGGTCGTTCCACTCCGCCTGGTAGCTGACCCGGTCGCGGGTCACCCCGGGCGTGTCCTCGACGACCGCTTCGCGGCGACCGATGATGCGGTTGACGAGCGCCGACTTGCCGACGTTGGGGCGTCCCACGATCGCGACGACCGGCAAGGCCGCCGATTCGAAGTACGCCTCGCCGTCCGCGAAGCCGCCCTCGAGCAGCTCGACGTCCTCCGGCTCGAGCTCGTACTCCTCCAGGCCCGCGCGCAGGCTCGCCGCCCGCTGCGCGGCGAGCTCCTCGTCGAGGCTGCGCAGCCGCTCCGCGTCGACCTCGTCGAGCGCGGGCACCGCCGCCTCGTCGAACTCCTGGTCCGCCTCGCTCATGCCGTGCCTCCATCCGTCCCGCGCACCAGCGCGACGACCGCGTCCACCGTCTCATCGAAGGACAGCAGCGTCGAGTCAATGACCTCCACGCCGGGCGCCGCCGTCAGGAACTCGACCATCGCCGAGTCCTTCGCATCGCGTTCCTCGATCGCCGCGAGCACCGACTCGGTGTCGACCGCGTTCCCCGCGTCGATGAGCTCCTTCGCTCGGCGCTGCGCCCGCACCGCCATGTCGGCGGTCAGCAACAGGCGCACGCGCGCGTCGGGCACGACGACGGTCGTGATGTCGCGGCCCTCCACGACGACGCCCGGCTCGGCCGCCGCGATGATCTCGCGGAAGTCGGCGTTGAGCCGGTCGCGCGCCGTCTGATTGCGGGCGACGAACGTCGTCGCGGCACTCACACGCGGCTCGCGGATCGCGTCGGTGACGTCGCGATCGCCGACGCGCACCCAGCGTTCCGCCGGGTCGAGCGCGCCCTCGACCGGGGTCTCGGCGACGAGCCGGACCACCGTCTCGGGCTCGTCGAGCCTCGCGTCGGTCTCGAGTCCGTGCCACGCGACCGCGCGGTAGTAGGCGCCGGTGTCGAGGAACTGATAGCCGAGGCGCACCGCGGCCGCGCGCGCGACGGAGGACTTGCCGGAGCCGGCCGGACCGTCGATCGCGACGATGTCCGGGGTGGGCCTCGCACCGCGCGCCGCGCCACTCGACCCGCGGGGGGTGTCGTCCGCGGTCATTCGGTGGCTCCGAAGCGCCAGCCCGCCGCCGCCAGGTCCTCGACGAGGCGCGCCTCGACCTCGGGCAGCACCGAGATCTCCGCGATGCCGACCTGCGCGCCGGGCGAGTGCTCGAGCCGGAGGTCCTCCATGTTGACCCCGAGCGCGCCGATCTCCGTGAGCAGGCGCGCGAGCTCGCCCGGACGGTCGTCGATGAGCACCGTGATCGACGCGAACTGCTTCGACGTGCCGTGCTTGCCGGGAATCCGCGCGACGCCGGCACCGCCCGACGCGATGAGGTCGGCGATCGCCCGGCGCGCGCCCGGCGCCGCCTGGTCTGAGAGCGCCGCGATCGCGACGTCGAGGTCCGCGCGGTAGGCCTCGAGGAGCGTGACGACGGCGCCCGCGTTCGCCCCGAGGATCTGCACCCACAGCGCCGGGTCGCTCGCCGCGATCCGCGTCGTGTCACGCACGCCTGGGCCCGCGAGCGAGACGGCCTCGTCGCTCGCGCCGACGAGCCGCTTCGCGAGGATGCTCGCGACGAGCTGCGGGACGTGGCTGATGACCGCGACGGCCTCGTCGTGTGCGAGCGCGTCCATCCGGATCGGCGCGGCGCCGAGGTCGAGCGCGAGCGCCTCGACGAGCCGCCACGCGGTGCCCGACTCCTCCGGCGCCGCGATGACCCACGGGCGCCCGATGAACAGGTCGGCGCGCGACGCGACCGCGCCGGCGCGCTCACGGCCCGCCATGGGGTGCGAGCCGACGTAGCGGCTGAGGTCGGCGCCCATCGACTGGAGCTCGAGCAGGATGCCGGACTTCACGCTCGCGAGGTCCGTCACGATCGCGTCGGGGTGGGCCGCGAGCTCCGCGGCCGTCACCTCCGCGGTCGCATCCGGCGGGACGGCGACGACGACGAGGCCGGGCGCGTCGCCGGGGCCCGCGACGCGGCCGGCCCCGTAGTCGACGGCGAGCGACACGGCAGAACGCGATGCGTCCGACAGGACGACGTCGACGCCGAGCGCGGTCAGCGCGTGGCCGATGCTCGCGCCGAGCAGGCCCGTGCCGACGATCCGCACGGTGCCCTGCGTCCTCGCGGTCATGCGGTGCCGTCCTCTCGGGCCTCGTGAGCGGCGCGCCGCTCGGCCTTCCTCACGAGCTTGAGGAGGGCCCCCAATTCTACGGGCGTCACCTCGCGCGAACGCCCGGAGCCGAGGCTCCCGAGCCGCAGCGGCCCGAACTGGCGGCGCACGAGCTCGAGCACCGGATGCCCGACCTCGTCGAGCATGCGCCGTACGATGCGGTTGCGCCCCGAGTGCAGCGTGATCTCGACGAGGCTCGTGTCGCCCGAGACGCCCATGACTCGCGCGCCGTCCGCGGCGATCGGGCCGTCCTCGAGCTCGACGCCGTCTTTGAGGCGGGTGATCGTCGCGTGCTGCACCTTGCCTCGCACCTTGGCGACGTACATCTTCTCGACGCCGAACGACGGGTGAGCGAGGACGTGCGCGAGCTCGCCGTCGTTCGTGAGCAACAGCAGTCCGCTCGTGTCGAAGTCGAGGCGCCCGACGTTGTAGAGGCGATCCGGGTAGTCGCGCGTGAACTCGGTGAGGTCCCGGCGCCCCCGGTCGTCCGACATCGAGCTGACGACGCCGGTCGGCTTGTTGAGCACGACGTAGCGCTTGGCGGTGTCGAGCTGGATTGGGGTGCCGTCGACCTCGACCTGCTGGTCGATGGTGACGCGCTGGCCGAGCTCGGCGACGCGCCCGTCGACCGTGACGCGACCCTCGGCGATGTACTGCTCGACGACGCGCCGGCTCGCGACGCCGGCCGCGGCGAGCACTTTCTGCAGCCGCTCGCCCTCGGCGGCGGCATCAGGCCTCGACATCGAAGCCCTCCCGGCCGTCCTCGAGCAGCGGTGCGATGCGCGGCAGCTCGTCGAGCGAGTTGATGCCGAGCTGCGCGAGCAGCAACGGCGTCGTCTCGTAGTGGATCGCGCCCGTCTCGGCATCCGTGTACGCCTCCGCGATGAGCCCGCGGCTCACGAGCGTCTTGACGACGGAGTCGACGTTGACCGCCCGGATCGCGGCGATCTGCGGGCGCGAGATCGGCTGCTTGTACGCGACGACGGCGAGCGTCTCGAGCGCGGCCTGCGAGAGCTTCGTCGGGGTCTGGGTCAGCACGAACTCGCGGACGACGTCGTCGTGCTCCGGCCGCACGTAGATCCGCCAGCCGCCGCCGACCTCGCGCAGCTCGAAGCCGCGACGTGGTCCACCTGTCGCACCGTCGTAGTCGGCGACGAGCCGGTCGACCGATTGGCGGACCGCCGGCACGGGCGCGCCGAGCGCCGTGGCGAGGGTGACGAGCGGCTGCGGCTCGTCGGCGACCATGAGGATCGCCTCGATGCGGCGCTCCAGGTCCGTCGTGTGCTCAGTTGTCATAGTCGGCTCCCAGATTGGCGAGGGCGTCCTCGGACCACTGGTCCGCGGTCCAGCGCACGGTGAGCTCGCCGAGCGGCTCGAGCTGCTCGAAGCTCACCGCCGCCCCGCGATACAGCTCGAGCACCGCGAGGAAGCGCGCAACGACGATGCCGCGCTGCTCGATCCCAGCGATCAGCTGACGGAACGTCATGGGCTCGCCGCGGCGGAGCATCGCCGCGACCTCGGCGGCCTGCTCCCGGATCGACACGAGGGGGGCGTGCAGGTGCTCGAGCCCGACGACGGGCAGCTCGCGCGGTGCGAGCGCGAGGGCCGCGAGCGCGGCGAAGTCCTCCAGCGAGGTGCGCCAGTCAAGCTCCGGCGTGCGCTGCCGGTATTTGTCCTCGAGACGCACCGCCCGCCAGTGCCGCGCCGTCTCGACGTCGAGCCGCTCCGACAGCCACGCCGACGCGAGCTTGAACGCCCGGTATTGCAGCAGCCGCGCGAAGAGCAGGTCGCGTGCCTCGAGCGCCGCGACGTCGTCCGCGTCGACGAGCTCGCCCTGCGGCAGCAGGCCGACGATCTTGAGGTCGAGGAGGGTCGCGGCGACGCCGATGAACTCGCTCGCACGGTCGAGCTGCTCGGGCCCCTCGATCGTGCGGGCGTACTGGATGAACTCGTCGGTGACGACGGAGAGCGCGATCTCGGTGATGTCGAGCTCGTGCTTCGCGATGAGGCTGAGCAGCAGGTCGAAGGGCCCGTCGAAGTTGCCGAGCGTCACCGAGAAGCCCGGTGCCTGCTCCGCCTCGCTCAGCTCCGCCGTCCCGGCAGTGCGCGCCATCGTTCTCCTGGTGATTCAGCCTGTCGAAACCCGCCGAACGCAGGCTACCGGCTCACGCGACCGCTTGTCGGAAGATGAGCTCGCGGGCGACCTGCGTGTACGCCTTCGACGCAGCGTGGTCGGGCGCGTAGACGCTGACCGGCACGCCCGCGACGGTCGCGTCGGGGAACTTCACGGTCCGCGTGATGACCGTCTCGAGCACGTCGTCGCCGAACGTCTCGACGACCCGCTCCATGACCTCTCGCGAGTGCAGCGTGCGCGAGTCGTACATCGTCGCGAGGATCGCGTCGAGCTTGAGCGCGGGGTTGAGCCGGTCGTGGACCTTCTCGATCGTCTCGACGAGGAGGGCGACGCCGCGCAGCGCGAAGAACTCGCATTCCAACGGGATGAGAACGCCGTGCGCCGCCGTGAGCGCGTTGACGGTGAGCAGACCGAGCGAGGGCTGGCAGTCGATGAGGATGACGTCGTACTCGTCGCTCACGGCGCGCAGTACGCGGGCGAGGATCGACTCGCGGGCGACTTCGCCGACGAGCTGCACCTCGGCGGCGGACAGGTCGATGTTCGCCGGGATGACGTCGAGGCCGTCGACGGAGGTGCGGCGGATCGTCTTGCGGATGTCGCGCTCGGTGCCGACGAGCAGGTCGTAGACGGTCGGGCCGTCGTGCGCGGGGATCGCGAGCCCGGCGGTGAGCGCCCCCTGCGGGTCGAAGTCGACCGCGAGGACGCGTCGGCCGTCTGCGGCGAAGCTCGCGCCGAGGTTGATCGTCGTCGTCGTCTTGCCGACGCCGCCCTTCTGGTTGCAGAGGGCGATGATGCGCGCGGGGCCGTGTTGGCGCAGCGGCGGCGGCTCGGGGAACTCCCGCAGCGGCCGGCCCGTGGGACCGTACTTGACCCCGGTCTTGCGGGGCGCAGCCCCGCCGTCGAGCTGCTCGAGTCCGAGATCGAGCTGCGCGGGTCCGCCGGGCGTCGCGTCGGGGCGCGCCCCTTCCGTGCCGGTCCCTCGCAGGATCGGCCCATCCTGCTTCGCGTTCATGCCGCGATGGTATTCCCGCCCCGCTCGCGTTCTGCGCCGCACACGCCCCCTCGCGCGGCCTCACCTAACCTTCAACTACAACTTGAATGACAGCATCGCCGGGCCTCAGCGAGCGCGAGGGTGCGCGAGCGTGTACGCGTCGCGCAGCGCCTCCGCCGTGACCTTCGTGTAGATCTGCGTCGTCGCGACCGAGGCGTGGCCGAGCAGCTCCTGGACGACCCGCACGTCCGCGCCGCCCTGCAGCAGGTGCGTCGCGAACGAGTGCCGCAGCGTGTGCGGCGACAGGTGCTCCGCGGCGATACCGGCACGCTCCCCCGTCTCGCGGATGACGAGCCAGACGTGCTGGCGCGACAGCCGCGCGCCGCGCGCCCCGACGAACAGTGCCGGCGTGCCGCGGCGCCCCTCCACGAGCGCTGGCCGCCCGCGCACGAGATACGCCTCGAGCGCCGCGCGCGCGTAACTGCCGAGCGGCACGATCCGCTGCTTCGCGCCCTTGCCAGTCAGCCGCACGAGTCCCATCTCGAGCGCCGCGCTCGCGTCGTCGACGTCGAGCGCCGTCGCCTCCGACACTCGCGCGCCCGTGCCGTAGAGGAACTCCAGCAGCGCGCGGTCGCGCAGCCGCTGCGGTTCGTCGCCGCTCGCCGCCGCGAGCAGCGCCTCGACCTCCTCGAACGGGATCGCCTTCGGCAGCCGCTGCGGCGCCTTCGGCGGACGGACCTCCGTGCTCGGATCGCCGTCCGCGAGCCCCTCATCGAGTGCGAAACGGTGCAGGCCGCGCACCGCGCTCAGCATCCGCGCGACGCTCGTCGGCGCGAACGGTCGCTCGCGCTCGCGCAACGAGGCCGCGTAGGCCTCGACGTCGGCGCGGGTCGCCGCGGCGAGATCGTCGATGCCCGACGCCCGGAGGAACGCGATGTACGCCGCGAGGTCGCGGCCGTACGCCGCGACCGTGTGGGGCGAGCGGCCGAGCTCGACGGCGAGATGGCGCAGGTAGCGGTCGACGGCGTGCACGGTGGGCTTCGACTCGCCTACGGCTCGCCCAGGGACCCGCGCTCGGAGCCGCGACGAGGGTGCCGGGTCCACGGCTCGCGCGGGTCGCGCAGCCCCGACCAGCCCCGACCCCGCTCGAACCACGCCGCAAGCAGCGCGACGACCGCGATCGCGTTCTGCACGCGCCCCGCGCGCACCGCCTCGACCGCCTCCTCGAGCGGCACCCAGCGGACCAGCATGTCCGCCTCCTCAGCCGTCCGCTCGAACGGCTGCGGCGTCGGCGTGAGCCCGCGCGCGAGGTAGATGCGGATCGCCTCGTTGGAGCCGCCAGGGCTGTTCATGAACTCGGCGAGCAGGTGCCATTCGGCCGCAACGAGGTCGACCTCCTCCGCGAGCTCGCGCTGCGCGCCCGCGAGCGCCGGCTCCCCGTCGACGTCCATGAGCCCCGCGGGCAGCTCCCACTCGCGCAGTCGCACCGGGTGGCGGTACTGCTGGATGAGGCACACGCGGTCATCCGCATCGAGCGCGAGCACCGCGACAGCGCCGGGATGGTCGAGGTAGTGGCGGGTCAGCTCGCCGTCGAGGTAGCGGAAGCGCTCCTCGCGCACATCCCACACGCGACCCTGCCAGGCGAGTGCCGACTCGAGGACCTCGGGCTCGAACGGCTCGTCGGCAAGGCCGGACACGGTCACTCCGCGGCGGCGGGGACGCTGATCGTCGTCGTGATCGTCGGCACCTGGCCGGTGTCGACCCCCGAGTCCTCGACGTCGAAGAGCTTCGACGCGCGCTGACGCTCAAGCGCCGCGCCGACGAGGCCGCGAAACAGCGGGTGCGCGCGGTTCGGCCGCGAGCGCAGCTCCGGGTGGGCCTGCGTGCCGACGTAGAACGGGTGCGTCGACCGCGGCAGCTCGACGTACTCGACGAGGGTGCGGTCCGGCGAGATGCCGGAGAACGTCATGCCGGCGTCGGCGATCTGCTGCCGGTAGCCGTTGTTGACCTCGTAGCGGTGGCGATGGCGTTCCGCGACCATCTCCGCGCCGTAGAGGCCCGCGACGATCGAGCCGGGCTCGAGCTTCGCGTCGTAGAGGCCGAGGCGCATCGTGCCGCCGAGGTCGCCGTGCTCGAGGATGTCGACCTGCTCGTCCATCGTCGCGATCACGGGGTGCTCGCTGTCGGGGTCGAACTCGGTCGAGGAGGCGCCGGCGAGGCCGACGACGTTGCGCGAGAACTCGATGACCATGCACTGCAGGCCGAGGCAGAGGCCGAGCGCCGGGATGCCGTTCTCCCGGGCGAAACGCAGCGCACCGAGCTTGCCCTCGACGCCGCGCACGCCGAAGCCGCCCGGCACGACGATGCCGTCGACGTCCGACAGCGCGCGCGCCGCGCCCTCGGGCGTCTCGCAGTCGTCGGCGGTGACCCAGCGGACGTCGACCCGCGTGTTCTGCGCGAAGCCGCCGGCCTTGAGCGCCTCCGTGACACTGAGGTACGCGTCCGGCAGGTCGATGTACTTGCCGACGAGCGCGATGCTCACCTCGTGCGCGGGCTCGTGCACCGCCTTCAGCAGGTCCGCCCAGCCGTCCCACACGACGTCGTGCGCCTGCTCGAGGCCGAGCTGGCGCACGATGTACGCGTCGAGGCCCTGCTCGTGCAGCATCGTCGGGATGTCGTAGATCGACGGGACGTCGACCGCGTTGACGACGGCGTCCTCGTCGACGTCGCACATGAGCGCGATCTTCCGCTTGTTCGACTCGGAGACGGGCCGGTCGCTGCGCAGCACGAGCGCGTCGGGCTGGATGCCGATGGAGCGCAGTGCCGCGACCGAGTGCTGCGTCGGCTTCGTCTTCTGCTCGCCGCTCGCGTTCATGAACGGCACCAGGCTGACGTGGACGAAGAACACGTTGGACCGGCCGAGCTCGTGGCGCACCTGCCGCGCCGACTCGATGAACGGCTGCGACTCGATGTCGCCGACCGTGCCGCCGATCTCCGTGATGATGACGTCGGGCGGGTCCTCCCCGTGCGGGCCGGCCTCCGCCTGCAGCCGCATGCGCCGCTTGATCTCGTCGGTGATGTGCGGGATGACCTGCACGGTGTCGCCGAGGTACTCGCCCCGCCGCTCCCTCGCGATGACCTGCGAGTAGATCTGGCCCGTCGTGACGTTCGCCGCCTGGTCGAGGTTGATGTCGAGGAAGCGCTCGTAGTGGCCGATGTCGAGGTCCGTCTCGGCGCCGTCGTCGGTCACGAAGACCTCGCCGTGCTGGAACGGGTTCATCGTCCCCGGGTCGACATTGAGGTAGGGGTCGAGCTTCTGCATGACGACGCGCAGCCCGCGCGCGGTCAGCAGATTGCCGAGACTCGCGGCCGTGAGACCCTTGCCCAGCGAGGAGACGACGCCCCCGGTGACGAAGATGTGCTTCGTCACATCCGACCCGGGCCCGTGCGAAGTGTCCACCACGGGATTCCAGCATAAGCCACCGACACTGGACGGCCGACCCGCCGCGCGGATTCAGCGCAGCGCGAGCAGCTCCCGTGCGTGCGCGAGTCCGGACTCGGAATCGGCGAGGCCCGACAGCAGCCGGGCCATCTCGCGTTCTCTCGCCTCGCCGTTCAGGCGCGCGACGCTCGACTGCGTGTATCCGCCTGCCGTGTCCTTGACGACCCGCAGATGGTTCGTCGCGAACGCGGCGACCTGCGCGAGGTGCGTGACGACGACGACCTGCGCGTGCTCGGCGAGCCGGGCGAGACGCCGCCCGATCTCGATCGCCGCGGCACCGCCGACGCCCGCGTCGACCTCGTCGAAGACGAACGTCGGCACGGGGTCGACTCCCGCGAGCACGACCTCGAGCGCGAGCATGATGCGGCTGAGCTCGCCGCCGGACGCGCCGCGACCGAGGGGCCGCGGCTCGGCGCCGGGATGGGGCACGAGCCAGAACGCGACGTCGTCGCGTCCCGTCGCGCTCAGCCGGTCCGCGGGCTCCACACTCACGCGCAGTCTCGCGTCGGGCATCGCGAGGGCCGCGAGCTCGGCGCTGACCTCATCCGCGAGGCGCTCCGCCGCGGTCCGCCGCAGCTCCGATAGCCGAGCCGCATACGACTCGGCGGCGTCGAGCGCCGAGCGCACGCCGTCCTGTAGCTCCGCGATGCTCGCGTCGGTGCGGTCCAGCTCCAGGAGCCTGGCGCTGCCCGAGTCCAGGAGCGCGATGACGTCGTCGAGGGCGGGACCGTGGAGCCGCGTCAGCTCGCCGAGCTCGGCGCGACGCTGCTGGATGTGGTCGAGCCGGCTCGCCCCGTCGGTGTCGAGGCCGGCGAGGTAGCCGGAGAGCTGCACGGTCGCGTCGCCGAGCCCGTAGACGAGGTCGGCGAGCGCCTGTGCGATCGGCGCGAGCGCGGGGTCGTGCTCGGCGGCGCGCTCGATCTGGCGCCGGGCCGCGCCCACGAGGGCGCTCGCGTCGGGCGCGTCGTCCGAGTCTGAGCTGAGCAGTTCGTGGGCTTCGGCGGCCGCTTGGCGCAGCGCCTCGAGGTGCGTGAGCCGCTCCGCCTCCGCCGCGAGCGCCTCGTCCTCGCCGGGCTTGGGGCCGACGACCTCGATGCGTTCGATCGCGTCGCGGAGCTCCGTCGCCTCGGCGGCTCGCCGGTCGCGCTCGGCGAGCAGCGTCTCGAGCTCGCTCTGCGCGCTCGACCATCGGGTGTACGCCGTCGCGAGCTCCGCGCGGAGCTCCCCCGCCTCGGCGAAGCGGTCGAGCGCGTCGCGCTGAGCGCCCCTCGAGCGCAGTCGGAGCTGCTCGGACTGGCCATGGACGACGACGAGTCGCTCGCCGAGCTCCGCGAGCACGCCCGCGGGCGCGCTCCGGCCCCCGACGAAGGCCCGGGAGCGCGCCGCCCCGTCGGCGCCCCGGCCGAGTGTCCGCGCGAGCACGAGCTCGCCGTCCTCGATCCGTCCGCCCGCCTCATCGACGCGCTCGGCGATCTCCGACTGCCCCTGGTCGATCCGCCACAGGCCCTCGACCGCGGCCTGGTCCGCGCCCGCGCGCACGACGCCCGCGTCGGCACGCTCGCCGAGCAGCAGCCCGAGCGCTGTGACGACCATGGTCTTGCCCGCGCCGGTCTCGCCCGTCACGACGGACAGGCCCGGCCCGAGCGGCAGCGTCGCCTCCGCGATGACGCCGAGATCGCGGATCCGCAGCTCCTCGATCATCGCCGCGTCACCGTCCCGAGCCGCGCCAACCGGCGACGGGCAGGTCGAACTTGTGGACGAGTCGGTCGGTGAACTGGCCTCGCGACAGGCGTGCGAGCCGGACCGTCTTCGCCGAGCGCGTCACCTCGACGCGAGCGCCGGGCTCGAGCGTCGTGCTGCGCCGGCCGTCGCACCAGAGCATGCCGGGGCTCGCGGTCGACTCGAGGATCTCGACCGCGAGGACGGCGCTCGGCGCGACGACGAGGGGCCTCGCGAAGAGCGCGTGGGCGGAGAGGGGCACGAGGAGCATCGCGTCGATGTTGGGCCAGACGACGGGGCCGCCCGCCGAGAACGCGTACGCGGTCGAGCCGGTCGGCGTCGCCATGACGACGCCGTCGCAGCCGAACGTCGACAGCGGCCGGCCGCCGACCTCGATGACGACCTCGACCATCTTGCCCGGCATCGACTTCTCGACCGTCGCCTCGTTGAGCGCCCAGGTGCGGAAGATCTCGTGGTCGTCGGCGTCGAGCACGGCGACGTCGAGCGCCATCCGCTCCTCCACCTCGTAGTCCCCGACGATCGCGCGGCGGACGACCTCGTGGAGGTCCTCGCGCTCCGCCTCGGCGAGGAAGCCGACATGGCCGAGGTTGACGCCGATGATCGGAATGGTGGAGGGGCGCACGATCTCCGCGGCGCGCAGGATCGTCCCGTCGCCGCCGAGGACGAGCGCGAGCTCGATGTCGTCGAGCGGGACGTCGATGCCGAGGAGGCGGCACTCGCCCTCGCCGGGCACGCCCGCGATGAGCGCGGGCGCGTCGTCGGCCGGCAGCACGGGGACGGCGCCGGCGTCGAGGAGGATCCCGATCGCCTCCCGCGCCGCGCGCACCGACTCCTCCCGGCCCGTGTGGGCGATGACGAGGAAGGCGCGCTGGGCGGCGTCAGGCTCGGCCATGTCACCCTCCCGCGAGTTCGGCGATCCGTGGCATCCATTCTGACGGAGATCCGCCGGCGCCGGGGCGCAGGTGGGCGAGGTACTCCGAATTGCCGTGCGTCCCGACGATGGGGGACGCGACGAGACCCGCGACGCCGAGGCCCGCGTCGTGCGCCGCCCACAGCACTCCCTCGATCGCTTCGGCGCGCAGCGCCGCCTCGCGCACGATGCCCTCGCGGACACCCCCGCGCCCCACCTCGAACTGCGGCTTGATGAGCACCACGAGCTCCGCACCCGGTGCGACGGCGGTCAGCGCCGGCAGCACGAGGGTGAGCGAGATGAACGACAGGTCGGCGACCACGAGCGCGATGTCGCCTCGCGCGGTCTCGGCGGCGATCGCCTCCGGGGTGAGCTCGCGCACGTTGAGCCCCTCGAGGCTCACGAGCCGGCCCGCCGCGATCTGGGGCTGCAGCGCCGGCGAGAGCTGCCCGTGGCCGACATCGACCGCGATGACGAGCGCCGCCCCGCGCTCGAGCAGCACCTGGCTGAAGCCACCCGTCGACGCGCCCGCGTCGAGGCATACGCGGCCGCGCGGGTCGATGCCGAAGGCGTCGAGCGCGGTGACGAGCTTGTGCGCCGCTCGGCTCACGTAGGCGTCGGCCGCATCGACCTCGATCGACTGGTTCGCGCTCACCGGCGCGGCGGGCTTCACCACCCCGCGGCCGTCGACCGTGACCCTCCCCTCGCGGATCAGCGTCGCAGCGTGGTTGCGCGATCGCGCGAAGCCGCGGCTCACGAGCTCGACGTCGAGCCGCGCACCCCCCGACTCCCCCGGGCTAGCGCTCATCGGCCGACTCGAGCGCCGATCGGAGCTCCCGCAGGACCCCCTCGTACCCGTCGGCGCGCGACGCAAGCGGCTGCTCCTCGATCAGGCGCAGACGCTCGATCAGCGCATCCGGGTCCGTCGCGTCGGTCACGCAGCCACAATAGCCGCGCGATCGCGTTCTCCCGCGACGCCGCTCCCGCTCGCCGCCCCCGCGACGCCGCTCCCGCTCGCCGCCGCCATCGCCCCGGCGGTGCGCGAGATCAGCCGCGCAGGTAGATCTGCTCGGGGACCTCGAAGGCGTAGATCGCGAGCCCCGAACCCCAGATGATCGCGCAGGCCGCCCGGACGAGGTCCGTCGGGCGCGGGCCGGCCTCCAGGATCTCGAGTCGGTAGCCGTCGAGCCGGATCGCCGCGTCGCGCACGCGCACGATGCCGCCCTCGTGCACGGTCGGCAGCGGATACGGGGTGCTCAGCTCGCGCAGGTCGTCGAGGATGTACGTCGGTCGCTCGTCGGCGGTCGCCGCGAGCAGCTGCTTCGGGCCGTCGATGCCCGTCAGCACGAGCGCGGACGCGATCCCCGCCCGGTTCGCGCCGATCACGTCCGTGTCGAGCCGGTCGCCCACGACGAGCGGCATCGCGGCACCGAAGCGCGCGATCGCCGTCTCGAAGATCGGTCGCTCCGGCTTCCCCGCGACGATCGGCATCGTGCCGGTCGCGGTGTGGACGGCGGACACGAGCGTGCCGTTGCCCGGCGCGACGCCGCGCGAGTGCGGCATCGTCCAGTCCTGATTCGTGGCGACCCACGGGATGCCGAGCTGCTGGATCGCGAACGCGGCCTCCGCGAGATTCGCCCAGCCGACGCTCGGGTGGAAGCCCTGCACGATCGCCGCCGGCGCGTCGGACGCGCTGCCCGTGATCCGGTAGCCCGCGAGGCCGAGCTCGTGCGTGATGCCCTCGCCACCGACGACAAGGATCGTCGAGCCGTCCGGCACGAGACCGCGCAGGACGTCGACCGCGGCCTGCGGGCTCGTGATGACGTCGCGCGCTCCGACGTCGAGGCCGTAGCCGCGCAGCTGAGCCGCGACCTCGTCGTCACGCCGCGACGCGTTGTTGGTGATGTAGCCGACCCGGACGCCGTCCGCGACGAGCGTGTTGACCGCGTCGACCGCGTAGGGAATCGGCTCCGCGGCCGCGTACAGGACGCCGTCGAGGTCCGCGAGCAGGACGTCGACCCCGGCGAGCGGTGAGCCGACGGCGATCACGGAGCGTCAGGCCCTGTCTCGTCGCCGTCCGCGGCGTCGGACGTCTCGTCCTCGAAGACTTCGATCAGATCCGCGTCGTCGCCGTCCGAATCACCGAGTGCCTCGAGCGCGACGTCCGCCCGGCGCAGCCACACCGCGGCCTCATCGCCGCGACCGAGCTCCTCGAGCACGGTCGCGTACGCGCCGAACAGGGCCGGACTCCAGGAGAACGCGACGTCCGGATCCAGCTGCGGGATCTCCAGTTCCGCAAGCGCAAGCTCCGCCTGGCCAAGGTCGAGGCGCGCCCCCGACATCGCGATCGCGAGTTCGACCTGCACCGGCACCGGCAGGGTGCCCCGCGGCACGCTCCGCGCGAGCTCGAGCGCCCGCTCGGGGCGGCCGAGCCCCCGCTCGCTGTCGACCATGAGCGGCAGCTGGTCGTCCTTGCCGGTGATCCGGCGGTAGGTGCGCAGCTCCCGAAGCGCGAGTGCGTAGTCGCCCGTGCGATACGCGGTGATCGCGAGCGTCTCCCGCACCACGCCGATTCGCCCCCCTCGCCGGCTCGCGCTGAGCGCGTGCAGGTGCGCGACGCCCGGCTCCTCGTCGATGAGCCGCGCCGCCATCGCGAGGTGCCTCGCCACGTACTCCTGGTTCTCGGCCGTCAGGGTCTTCAGCTCGTTGCGCACGTCGCGCGACAGATCGTTGGGCGTGACCTCGTCCGGGATGAACGGGTCCTCCAGGCGCGGGCGCACCGACTTGGTGTCGGGCTCGGCGCTCTCGCCGCGACGGGGCCGCGGGGTCATCGACGGGTGCGGCTTGCCCGCACGAGTCGGCTTGCCACCACTGCGCGGCGGCTGCTTGGGACCCGCGGAGTCACTGCGCCGCCCTCGGTCGCCCTCTCGGCGGGGCGGTCGACGATCGCCGCGGGGGTTGTCGCTCACGCGTTCAATCCTTGCATGGTTGAAAAAGCTCCAGAAACGACGAAGGCCCGCTCCTCGTGGAACGGGCCTTGCATCAGAAATAGCAGAGGGCCGCGCGTTCCTTGGCGGAACGGCGGCCCTCTCTAAAAGAAGTCCGGCGGTGACCTACTCTCCCACAGGGTCCCCCCTGCAGTACCATCGGCGCTGAGAGCCTTAGCTTCCGGGTTCGGAATGTGACCGGGCGTTTCCCTCTCGCTATGGCCGCCGAAACACTATTGATTTAGGTGTTTCGAAGGCTGGTCTCGAGATGCGCCTGAAAGCGCTCCTCGACCAGCGGTTCGTTCCCGACCGTAAATCGGGAACCACTCAGTGGACGCGAACATCGCAGTAGATCATGTAACGCTCACACGAGGTGAGGTGTATCAATCTATCGGCCTATTAGTACGGGTCAGCTGCACCGGTCTTTAGTCCCGGCTTCCACATCCCGCCTATCAACCCAGTCGTCTAGCTGGGGGCCTCTCGCCCGAAGGCGTGGAAATCTCATCTTGAAGCCGGCTTCCCGCTTAGATGCTTTCAGCGGTTATCCGTCCCGAACGTAGCTAATCAGCGGTGCTCCTGGCGGAACAACTGACACACCAGAGGTTCGTCCATCCCGGTCCTCTCGTACTAAGGATAGCTCTTCTCAAATTTCCTGCGCGCACAGAGGATAGGGACCGAACTGTCTCACGACGTTCTAAACCCAGCTCGCGTACCGCTTTAATGGGCGAACAGCCCAACCCTTGGGACCTACTCCAGCCCCAGGATGCGACGAGCCGACATCGAGGTGCCAAACCATGCCGTCGATATGGACTCTTGGGCAAGATCAGCCTGTTATCCCCG
>DATMGN010000035.1:0-35985 GCA_035555435.1 Microbacteriaceae bacterium
CTGGTCGCGCGCGGTGGGGCGACGCCTGACGACGGGACGAAAAATCACCCTGCAAATCACCCTGCGGTATCGGCGAATCGCCGCGTCCATTCGTGCATCACGATCGCGGCCGCCGCCGCCGCATTGATCGAGCGCGTCGACCCGAACTGCCGCACCTCGACATGCAGCGACGCGGCCGCGAGCGCCTCGTCGCTTAGCCCGGGCCCCTCCTGGCCGAACAGCAGCACGCAGCGCCGCGGCAGCTCCGCGCGGTCGACCGGCACCGCGCCAGGGAGATTGTCGACCGCGACGATCGGGAGACCCTGCTCCCGCGCCCAGCCCAGCAGCCCCTCGATCGAGTCATGGTGCTCGACATGCTGGTAGCGATCCGTCACCATCGCGCCGCGACGATTCCAGCGCCGCCGCCCCACGATCCGCACCGACTGCGCGAGAAACGCGTTCGCGCTGCGCACGATCGAGCCGATGTTGAGGTCGTGCTGCCAGTTCTCGATCGCAACGTGGAACGGGTGCCGCCGTTCGTCGAGATCGGCGACGATCGCCTCGAGCCCCCAGTACCGATAGCGGTCCACGACGTTGCGCCGGTCCCCCTCGGCGAGCAGCTCCGGGTCGTACCGCGGGTCCTCGGGCCAGGGACCCTCCCAGGGACCGACGCCGATCGCGTCCTGCTCGGCCACTACTGCGGGGTGAGGCCGAGGTCGGCGAGACCGATCGCCGACCGGTACTCATAGCCCGCCGCACGGATGACGTCCGCCGCACCCGTCGAGCGGTCGACGACCGTCGCGACCGCCACGACCGTCGCACCCGCGCGCTCGAGCGCCTCCGCCGCCTTGAGCGGCGAGCCGCCCGTCGTCGACGTGTCCTCGAGCACGACGACCCGCTTGCCCGCGACATCCGGGCCTTCGACCTGCCTGCCCCGACCATGGTCCTTCGGCTCCTTGCGCACCACGAAGGCGTCGAGCGCGACGCCCTGCGCCGCCGCCTGATGCAGCACCGCCGACGCGATCGGGTCGGCACCCATCGTGAGCCCGCCGACCGCGTCGACCCCGGGGATATCCCGGATGAGATCGAGCATGACCCGGCCGATGAGCGGCGCCACCCGGTGGTCGAGCGAGACCCGGCGCAGGTCGACGTAGTACGTCGCGCGCTTGCCGCTCGTGAGCGTGAAGTCGCCGTGGAACACGGCCTCGCGCTCGATGAAGCCGATCAGGTCGTCGCGGTCGCTCACGGCAATCAGCGTACGACTGATACTGGTCCCATGCGGATCGCCACCTGGAACGTCAACTCGGTCCGGACGCGCGTCGCACGCATCGTCGACTGGCTCGTGCGCGCCGACGTCGACGCGCTCGCGATGCAGGAGATCAAGTGCCGCGACGACCAGTTCCCCTACGAGGCGTTCGAGAACGCCGGGTACGAGGTCGCCGTGCACGGCCTGAACCAGTGGAACGGCGTGGCGATCGCGAGCCGCATCGGCATCGGCGAGATCGCCACCGCCTTCGACGGCATGCCTGGCTTCGCGAAAGGCATGGAGGGCCCCGATCAGCCGCTCGAGGCGCGCGCACTCGGCGCGACCGTCGGCGATGGGATCCGACTGTGGAGCCTCTACGTCCCGAACGGCCGCACGCTCGAAGACCCCCACTACCGCTACAAGCTCGACTGGCTCGCGGCGCTGCGCGACTCGACGCAGGCGTGGCTGACCGCCGAGCCCGACCTGCCGCTCGCGCTCATGGGCGACTTCAACATCGCGCCGACCGACGCCGACAACGGCGACCCGACGATCGTGCCGGGGCGCTCGACGCACGTGTCGGAGCCGGAGCGCATCGCGTTCTCCCGCCTGCTGGAGACAGGGCTGACCGACGTCGTCCGGCCGATCGTCCCCAGCGGCTACACCTACTGGGACTACCAGCAGCTGCGCTTCCCCAGGAACGAGGGCCTGCGCATCGACTTCATCCTCGGCTCGCGCGCGCTCGCGAGCGCCGTCACCGACGCGTCGATCCACCGCGACGAGCGCAAGGGCGAGGCCCCCAGCGACCACGTGCCCGTCGTCGTCGACCTCGACCTCGGCGAGGAGGACGCCGACCGGCCGATGGTGTTCTGATCGGCGCGGAGCACGACGGGTAGCCTCGCAGGGTGACGAACCAGCGGCCCGACCACTTCGAGCCGCACATCCAGGGCCTGCGCGCCATCGCGGTGCTGCTCGTCGTCATCTTCCACATCTGGCCCGGACGCCTGACCGGCGGCTACATCGGCGTCGATGTCTTCTTCGTCATCTCCGGCTTCCTCATCACCGGCCAGCTCGTCCGGGAGATCTCGGCGACCGGACGGGTGCGGCTCGGCACATTCTGGGCGAAGCGCGCCAGGCGCCTGCTGCCCGCCTCGATCCTCGTCATCATCGTCTCCGCGATCCTGTGCCTCACCCTCATGCCGATCTCGTCGATGCCGACGAACGTGCGGGAGCTGCTCGCGGCGACGTTCTACGTCGAGAACTGGGCGCTCGTCGCCTCCTCGACCGACTACCTCGCGGGCGGGCACGAGTCGATCGCGCAGCACTACTGGTCGCTGTCGCTCGAGGAGCAGTTCTACGTCATCTGGCCGCTCCTGCTGCTGCTCGCCGCGTGGATCGGGCTGCGCGCGGTCGGCGGCCGCCGCCGCGGGGACTTCGCCTACGTCGCCGGCCGGCCCGAGATCGCACGGCGGCGCGCGATCCTCTGGACGGTCGTCATCGTCGCGATCGCGAGCTATGCCGCGAGCATCGTCCTCACCGAGGTGCTCGGACCGCCCGCCTACTTCACGACCTACACGCGGATGTGGGAGTTCGCGGTCGGCGCGCTCATCGCACTCCTGCCCGCGCTGCGGCCGAACGCGCGCTGGCTGTCCGCGATCCTCGGCTGGGGCGGCGTGCTGCTCGTGCTGTGGGCCGGGTGGAGCTTCGACCGGCAGACCGCGTTCCCCGGCTGGATCGCGCTCATCCCCGTCGTCGGCACCGCGCTCGCGATCGCGGCATGGCGTTCTGACAGGTGGTACCTACCGGGCCGCGTCCTCGGGATCCGGCCGCTGCGCTTCCTCGGCGACATCTCCTACTCGCTGTACCTGTGGCACTGGCCGCTCATCGTCGTCGCCCCCTTCATTCCCGGGTGGCCGCTCGAGTGGTGGAACCGCGTCATCCTGCTCGTCGTATCGATCCTGCTCGCCTGGCTCACGAAGCACTTCGTGGAGGACCCCGCGCGCCGCTGGCGCTTCCTCACCGAGTTCCGCCCGCGACGCACCGCCGTCGCGTCGGTCGCGCTCATGGCCGCCGGCGCGCTCGCGGTCGGCGGGCTGTGGATCGTCCGCGACCCGCAGTACCGGGCGGAGGGCGCCGAGCTCGCGGCGGTGCAGGCGGCGCCACCGGAGTGCTTCGGCGCGGGGGCGTCCCTCGAGGACTGCGACAACCCGGCGCTCGAGGGCAGCATCACGCCGAGCTGGGGCTTCGCGGGCGCCGACTCGCCGAACCACCCCGAGTGCCTCTCGCAGCTCAACGACGCGACGCTGCGCCCCTGCGAGTTCGGATCCGAGGATCCGGCGGCGCCGCGCATCGCCCTCATCGGCGACAGTCACGCCTACCAGTATCTCGACACGATGATCGCAGTGGCCGAGTCGGAGGGCTGGGCGCTGACGACCTACATGAAGGGCGCGTGTCCGTGGAACGCGACGCCGCTCGCGGAGGGCGGCGTCTTCGGCGCGGGCTGCGCACAGTTCCAGGAGCGGCTCGGGGCGGAGCTCGCGAGCCGGCCGTTCGACGCGATCGTGACGGCGGGGTTCGCGCAGACGGAGTATGTCGGCGGGCTGGACGGGGCCGCGCTCGGGCTCGCCGAGGCCTGGGGCGCGTCCGGCTCGCCCGTCATCGCGATCGTTGACAACCCGTCGTGGCCCGAGGATCCGAACAAGTGCCTGCGGCAGCGCGGTGATGCGGCCGACTGCACGGTGTCGCGCGAGGACGCGCTCGTGGACCGGGACCCCATCCTGGTGGCCGGCGCCGAGGTCGCGGCGGCGCTCATCGACCTCCGTGACGTCTACTGCGGGACGGAGCAGTGCGCGGCGGTCATCGCCGGCGCGAACGTCTACCGCGACAAGGACCACTTGACGGCGACGTGGGTGTCGACGCTCGCGCCGCTCCTCCGGCAGTCGGTGGAGCGGGTGCTCGCGGGCTGACCCCTCGCCTCCGCCCCCCGGCGCTCAGGGTGCGCGTTCGCACCCAAAGTGCCCCCAATAGCGCGAACACTGGGTGCGAACGTGCACCTTGGGCGGGTCAGGGGATCAGCGCGTCGACGATCCGGCGGACCTCGTCGGGGGCGTTCGCCGGCGTGATGGCTCGCAGCACGAGCTCGTCGACGGCCTCCGCATACTCGGCGATCCCCGCGCGGAGGCCCACGGGGTCGCTCGCGAGGATCGAGCCGTCGAGCGGGCCCCGGCCGATGCGCGCGAAGTTGGCGGCGTACCCGGGGAATGCGGCGTAGCGTTCTGCCTCGGCGACGAGAGCGGCGTGCGCGGCGGTGTCGATCGCGGTGCGGACGTAGAGCGCGACGTGCGGGCGCGGGCGGTCGCCGGCGGTCGCCTGGGCCCGCGCTTCGTGGCGCGCCTCGGCTGCCGCGGCGGGCGGCAGCCAGTTGAGCAGAACGCCATCCCCCAGCTCCGCGCCGACGCGGCGAACGAGCGGGCCGAGTCCCCCGACGATGATCGGCGCCGTCGTGCGAGACCGCAGCCCCTCGACGCCGGCCGCGACGACGGCTCGCGCGTGGGCGGCGCCGCCGGAGCCGACGCCGAGGAGGAGGCGCTCCGGCGGGATGCCGAGGCGTTCGACCCGCGCGGCGATCGCCTCGGCTGGGAAGCGGTCGAGCGGGATGACGCCGACGCCGAGGCGTAGGCGCTGCGTGACGGCGGCGGCTTCGGCGAGGCCGGCGAGGGCGTCGACGCCGGGGGTCTCGTTGAGCCACAGCGCCTGGAGCCCCGCGTCCTCGGCGGCCTGCGCGACGGCGCGGACGGTCAGCGCGGGGGTCGCCCCCGCGAGCCCGATGGAGATGTCCACTCGCTCATCCTCCCGCCGCGACGCACCCAAGGTGCACGTTCGCACCCAATGTGCACGCTGTAACGGGCACTCTGGGTGCAAACGTGCACTTCGGCCGGGGGTCAGCCGCGGGAGACGACCAGGGACTCGCCGTCCGGCGCCACCTCGACGCGGACCGTGTCGCCGTCGCGGACCTCGCCCGTGAGCAGCGCCTTCGCGAGCGCGTCGTCGATCTGGCGCTGCATGAGCCGGCGCAGCGGCCGCGCCCCGTAGACGGGGTCGTAGCCGCGGTCGGCGAGCCACGTCCGGGCCTCTGGGGTGACGGCGAGCTGCAGGCGCCGCTGCTCGAGCCGGCGCTCGAGCCGATCGACGTAGAGCGACACGATCTGGCCGAGCTCCTCGCGCGTCAGCGGCGCGAAGATGACGATGTCGTCGAGCCGGTTGACGAACTCGGGCTTGAACGCCTTGCGCACGAGCTCGAGCACCGCGCTTTCCCGCTCCGCCCACGGCAGCTCCTGGTCGATGAGGTGCATCGAGCCCAGGTTGGAGGTGAGGATCAGGATCGTGTTGCGGAAGTCGACCGTGCGGCCCTGACCATCGGTGAGGCGGCCGTCGTCGAGCACCTGGAGCAGCACGTCGAAGACTTCGGGGTGCGCCTTCTCGACCTCGTCGAGGAGGATGACCGAGTAGGGGCGGCGACGAACGGCCTCGGTGAGCTGACCGCCCTGCTCGTAGCCGACATAGCCGGGAGGGGCGCCGACCAGCCGCGAGACGGAGAACTTCTCGCCGTACTCGGACATGTCGATGCGCACGAGGGCCTTCTCGTCGTCGAAGAGATACTCGGCGAGCGCCTTCGCGAGCTCCGTCTTGCCGACGCCGGTGGGTCCGAGGAAGAGGAACGAGCCGGTGGGCCGGTCGGGATCGGAGATGCCGGCGCGGGTACGGCGCACCGCCTCGGAGACGGCGCGGACCGCCTCCTTCTGTCCGATGACCCGCTTGCCGAGCTCGGCCTCGAGGCCGACGAGCTTCTCGGTCTCGCCCTGGGTCAGCTTGTCGACGGGCACGCCGGTCCACTGCGCGACGACGGAGGCGACGTCGTCCTCGGTGACCTGCTCCCCGACCATGCGGGGCGCGTCGGCTGCGGGCGCGGACTGCTCGGCGGCGGCGAGCTGCTGCTCGATGCCGGGGATGATCTCGTAGTTGAGCTTCGACGCCTTCGCGTAGTCGCCTTCGCGCATCGCGCGGTCGAGCTCGATGCGCGCGTCGTTGAGGCGGGTCTTGAGGTCGCCGACGCCGTGCAGCGACGCCTTCTCGGCGTTCCAACGGGTCTGGAGCTCGTCGAGTTCTGCCGAGCGCGCGGCGAGGTCCTCGCGGAGCTTCGCGAGCCGCTCCTTGGACGCGTCGTCCTTCTCCTTCTTGAGCGCGAGCTCCTCGATGCGCAGCCGGTCGACGGCGCGCTTGAGCTGGTCGATCTCCATGGGCGAGGAGTCGATCTCCATCTTGAGCCGGGACGCGGCCTCGTCGATCAGGTCGATGGCCTTGTCGGGGAGCTTGCGTCCGGAGATGTAGCGGTTGGAGAGGGTGGCGGCTGCGACGAGTGCGGAGTCGGCGATCGCGACCTTGTGGTGCGCCTCGTAGCGCTCCTTGAGTCCGCGCAGGATCGCGATGGTGTCTTCGACGCTCGGCTCGCCGACGTACACCTGCTGGAACCGGCGCTCGAGCGCCGCGTCCTTCTCGATGTACTGGCGGTACTCGTCGAGCGTGGTCGCGCCGATGAGGCGGAGCTCGCCGCGCGCGAGCATGGGCTTGAGCATGTTCGACGCGGCGACGGAGCCGTCGCCGCCGCCGGCGCCCATGAGGGTGTGGAGCTCGTCGATGAACGTGATGATGCGCCCGTCGGACTCGTTGATCTCCTTCAGGACGGCCTTGAGCCGCTCCTCGAACTCCCCCCGATACTTCGCGCCCGCGACGAGCGCGGCGAGGTCGAGCGAGATGAGCTCCTTGTCCTTGAGCGAGTCGGCGACGTCGCCCGCGACGATGCGCTGCGCGAGGCCTTCGACGACGGCGGTCTTGCCGACGCCGGGCTCGCCGATGAGGACGGGGTTGTTCTTGGTCCGGCGCGTGAGCACCTGGGAGACGCGTCGGATCTCCGAGTCGCGGCCGATGACGGGGTCGAGCTTGCCGCTGCGCGCGATCTCGGTGAGGTTCACGCCGTACTGCTCGAGGGCCGTCTTGGCGTCCTCCTCAGTCGAGGGCGCGCCCTGCATGTTCGCCATATTCCTGGCCTCTCTCCAAACTTGAGTAGATGTGACTCAAGTTTACAGAATTCGTCGCCAGAACGCCATACTCCGCTCCGTCTAGATATTTGTCTACATTTGCTACGTTTGCTGGTGTGAAGACCATCTCCGTCGGTCAGCTCCGGCAGAACCCGACGGCCGCACTCGACGCGCTCGAGCGCGGCGAGGAGTTCGAGATCACCCGGCACCGGAAGGTCATTGGGCGGCTCGTGCCCGCGCAGCCGATCCGGTTCGTGAGCGGCGAGGAGTTCATGGCGACGCTTCGCGCGACGCCGCTCTCGGACGACTCATGGTCCGAGGAACTGCGGCAGGATCGAGCCGCCTTCGACGCAGCGCTCGACCGTCGGGCCGGCGCATGAGCGGTGTACTGCTCGACACCAGCATCCTCATCGCGATGGCTTCGGACGACGAGACGACCCCCGACCTTTCCGATTTCGAGGCGGTCGCCATCAGCGCGCTCAGCTGGACCGAGCTCCTGCGCGGGACGCATTCGGCGACCGAGCTCGGGCAATACAAGCAGCGATCGTTCCGAGACGAGTGGATCCATGATCGCTTCGGCCGGGGCATCGCGTTCGACGATGCCTGCGTGCATGCGTTCGAACGCATTGTTCGGCACCTGGCGGCACAGCGACGCGAGGTGCGCTCGCATCATCTCGGCCGCATGATCGCCGCGACCGCGCTCGCGCACGACCTGGCGGTCGTCACGCGCGATCGCTCCGGCTTCGCCGGGCTCGAGGGCCTCATCGACGTCGTGGAGGTCTGAGCGCTGCGCGGGGCCCGGCTGCTACTTGCCGCGCCCGCTCCACAGGACGACCGCGTTCGATCGCTTGATCCGGGTGCCCGAGCGCACCGTGACGACCTCGCCCTCGGAGCCGGCCGCGAACACGCGGCGGCCCGGACGGTTGAGGAGCTCGTCCGCGAGCGCCGCCTCGAGCTCACGGACGCGCTGCGCGAGCGTGAGCACCTGGTTCTCCAGCTCGAGGATGCGGCGGATGCCCTCGAGGTTGAGGCCCTCGCCGGACAGCTGCGCGACCTCCTTGAGCCGCGCGACATCGCGCAGCGAGTAGCGGCGCGACTGGCCCGGCGTCCGGGTCGGGGAGACGAGCCCGAGCCGGTCGTACTGGCGCAGCGTCTGGGGGTGCATGCCCGCCAGGTCGGCCGCGGCCTGAATCGGGAAGACCGGCGAGAGCTCGTCCATCACAGCCTCGCCTTGGCGTAGAGGTCCTCGCGCGGGTCGCCCTCCGGCATCGCGGCGGCGAACGCCTCGAGCGCCTCCTTCGCCGCACCGTCGAGGCGATCCGGCACGACCACCTGGACCTCGACGAGCAGGTCGCCCTGGCCCTTCGGGGTCGAGACCCCCTTCCCCTTGACCCGCAGCACGCGCCCGCTCGGGGTGCCGGCCGGCACCTTGACCTTGACGGGGTCGCCGCCGAGCGTGGGCACCTGCACCGTCGCGCCGAGCGTCGCCTCGACGAACGTCACCGGCAGCACGACGCGCAGGTTCAGGCCGTCGCGCGTGAAGACGGGGTGCGGCCGGACCGTCACCTCGAGGATGAGATCGCCGGGCTCGCCACCGTTCGGACTCGCCTCGCCCTTGCCGCGCAGCTTGATCTTCTGCTTGTCGGCGACGCCCGGCGGGATGCGCACCTTGACGGAGCGACCATCACCGGTCTGCAGGGTCATGGTGTCGCCCTGGACCGCGGTCGCGAAGTCGAGCGCGACCGACGCGTGCTGGTCGCGTCCCTTCATCGGCCCGCGCGGGGCACGACGCCCCCCGCCGCCGAAGAGACCGCCGAGAATGTCCTCGTAGCCGCCGCCCTGGAAGCCGCCCTGCTGGAAGCCCCCGCGACCGCCGCCGAACATGCCGCCGAGCAGGTCCTCGAAGTCGCCGCCGGCGCCGGGCGAGAACCTGGCCCCGCCCGCGCCGAGGGCGCGCACCTGGTCATACTCCTTGCGCTGCTCGGGATCCGAGAGCACCGCGTAGGCCTCGCTGATCTCCTTGAACTTCGCCTCCGCCGCGGCATCCCCCGCGTTGGAATCCGGGTGATGCTTGCGCGCGAGCTTGCGGTAGACCTTCTTCAGCTCCGCGTCCGAGACGTCCTTCGCGACGCCGAGCGACGCATAGAAGTCCTTCTCGAACCAGTCCTGGCTCGCCATCGCCGCCTCAGTCGCGTTCTGGTACCGAGACGGCGACCTTCGCCGCACGCACGACGCGGTCGCCGAAGCGGTAACCGCGCTCGATCACGTCGAGGATCGTCTCCGACTCGGCACCCGGGGTGGGCTGCTGGAACATCGCCTCATGGAACGCCGGGTCGAAGGCCTCGCCGACCTCGCCGAAGCGGGTCAGGCCGAAGCGCTCGAAGGCGCCGCGCAGCTTCGCCGTGACGAGCCCCATCGGGGTGCCCTCCGCGGCGTCGCCGTGCGCCTCCGCGCGGTCCAGATCGTCGAGCGCGGGCAGGAGCGCCCGCAGCACCTCTGCGATCGTCGCCTCGCGATTGACCTGACGGTCGCGCTCGACGCGATTGCGGAAGTTGACCAGCTCGGCCTGCGCGCGGAGCATGTCCTCGCGCATCTCGCCGACCAGATCGCGTTCTGCGTCGTCGAGGATTCGCAGATCCTCGGCGCTGAGGTCGGGCCCTTCGGCTCCCTCCGGTCGCTCAGGGGCCGGGGAGGATTCCGGCCGGCTGCCGGCCGAGGAGTCGTCGGGGCGCTCGTCGGCCGGCGGCGCGTCGGGGCGCTCGTCGTCGGGGGTCGGGTTCGTGTCGTCGACCATGCCGGCTACTTGTCGTCCTCGACGACCTCGGCGTCGACGATGTCGTCGCCCTCGTCGCCGCCCTGGTCCGGCTGCGCCCCGGCGGACTCGCCCGCGGCACCCGCGGACTGGTTCGCCTGGTAGATCTCGTCGCCGATCTTGGTCTGGGACTGCGAGAGCTTCTCGTACGCGGCCTTGACCGCGTCCTCGTCGCTGCCCGCGAGCGCGGTCTTGACGTCCGCGACATCCTTCTCGATCTCGGCCTTGACCCCGTCGCTGAGCTTGTCGGCGTTGTCTGCGAGGAGCTTCTCGACGTTGTAGACGAGCTGCTCGGCGCCGTTGCGGACCTCGGCGGCCTCGCGGCGGCGCTTGTCCTCGGCGGCGTGCTCCTCGCCCTCCTTGACCATGCGCTCGATGTCCTCCTTGGAGAGCGACGAGCCGCCAGTGATCGTCATCGACTGCTCCTTGCCGGTGCCCTTGTCCTTGGCGGACACGTGCACGATGCCGTTCGCGTCGATGTCGAAGGTGACCTCGACCTGCGGCACGCCGCGTGGCGCCGGGGCGATGCCCGTCAGCTCGAAGGTGCCGAGGTTCTTGTTGTCACGCGTGAACTCGCGCTCGCCCTGGAAGACCTGGATCGCGACGGACGGCTGGTTGTCGTCGGCCGTCGTGAAGGTCTCCGAGCGCTTCGTCGGGATCGCGGTGTTGCGCTCGATGAGCTTCGTCATGATCCCGCCCTTCGTCTCGATGCCGAGCGACAGGGGGGTGACGTCGATGAGCAGGACGTCCTTGCGCTCGCCCTTCAGGACGCCGGCCTGGATGGCCGCGCCGACGGCGACGACCTCGTCCGGGTTGACGCCCTTGTTGGCCTCCTTGCCGCCGGTGAGCTTCTTGACGAGCTCCGCGACGGCCGGCATGCGGGTCGAGCCGCCGACGAGCACGACGTGCGCGATGTCGCCGACGGACACGCCGGCCTCGCGGATGACGTCCTCGAACGGCTTGCGGGTGCGCTCGAGGAGGTCGGAGGTCATCTGCTCGAACTGGGCGCGGGTCAGCGTCTCGTCGAGGTTGGCCGGGCCGTTCTCCGTGAGCGAGAGGTAGGGGAGCTGGATGCTCACCGTCGTCTGCGAGGACAGCTCCTTCTTCGCCTGCTCGGCCGCCTCCTTGAGGCGCTGGAGCGCGATCTTGTCGCCGGACACGTCGACGCCGGTCGTCTCCTTGAACTTCTTGACGAGGTGGTCGACGATGCGCTGGTCCCAGTCGTCGCCGCCGAGGCGGTTGTCGCCCGCGGTCGCGCGGACCTGGATGGTGGAGAAGTCGTCGTCCTTGCCGATCTCGAGCAGGGACACGTCGAAGGTGCCGCCGCCGAGGTCGAAGACGAGGATGAGCTCGTCCTCCTTGCCCTTGTCGAGGCCGTATGCGAGCGCGGCCGCGGTCGGCTCGTTGATGATGCGGAGCACGTTGAGGCCGGCGATCTCCCCGGCTTCCTTGGTCGCCTGGCGTTCTGCGTCGTTGAAGTAGGCGGGGACCGTGATGACGGCGTCCGTGACGGGCTCGCCGAGGTACTGCTCGGCGTCGCGCTTGAGCTTCGCGAGGATGCGCGCGGAGATCTCCTGCGCCGTGTACGACTTGCCGTCGATGTCGACCTTCCAGTCGGTGCCCATGTGGCGCTTGACGGAGGCGATCGTGCGGTCGACGTTGGTCACGGCCTGGCGCTTGGCGGTCTCGCCGACGAGCACCTCGCCGTCCTTGGTGAATGCGACGACCGAGGGAGTCGTGCGGAAGCCTTCCGCGTTCGCGATGACGGCGGGCTCGCCGCCCTCGAGGACGCTGACGACCGAGTTGGTGGTGCCGAGGTCGATGCCGACTGCTCGTGCCATGTGGGTGCTCCTGATCTGTGCTGGTGGTGTGAAAAGTCGTGTGGGCGTCACTCTCGTCGCTAAACCTGAGTCGCGCCTTGTCAATTCTACAGCGCAGGCTGAACGTGTCAAGTCAAACTTGAGTCGGCTTGACTCAAGTGCGAGAACGCCCTGTCCCGGCGCTCGAGCGCTACCGGCCGTTCACGTCGCGTGCTTAGGTTGACCCCATGACCGACCGTCCCGGCAACGACGCCGAGCTCCCGAACCTGGTCCCCGCCCGCACCGGCGCCCTCGGCCCCATCGGCCGCGGCGTCGGCTCGAAGCAGGCGCCGCCGCGCAAGGTCGTCGTCTCCTGGGCGATGTGGGACTGGGCGATGCAGCCGTTCAACACGGTCATCCTCACCTTCGTCTGGATCGCGCTGTACCTCACGTCGAACATGTTCCTCTCGCCCGAGGTCCGGGCCTCGGGGCTCCTGCCCAACGGCAAGTACATGAGCTGCAACGAGACGCAGTACATCGGCAGCGACTACTGCCAGGGCCTCACCGACCTGTCCGAGTGGTGGGGCTGGGCGAACTTCGCCGCCGGCATCCTCATCCTGCTGCTCGCCCCCGTGCTCGGCCAGCAGGCCGACGCCCGCGGCAACAAGAAGAAGTGGCTCATCGGTGCCACGATCGTCATCGCGCTCATCCAGTTCGGCCTCTTCTTCATCGAAGCCGACCCCAAGTTCTTCTGGTTCGGCGCGCTCGCCGTCGCCATCGGGGCCGTGGTGTCCGAGATCGGCAACGTGAGCTACTACGCGATGCTCAAGGAGGTGTCGACGCCGCAGACGGTCGGCCGCACCTCGGGCCTCGGCTGGGGCCTCGGCTACATCGGCGGTGTCATCGCGCTCATCGTCTGCATCCCCGTGCTGTTCGGCCTCGGGCAGGACAACCCGCTCGCGTACAAGCTCGTCGCCGTCATCTGCGCGGTGTGGACGATCGCGTTCTCCATCCCGATGTTTCGCAACGTGCCCGAGTCGCCGGCCTGGCCCGACCAGCCGAAGGTCGGCTTCTTCCAGTCATACGTGCTGCTCGGCAAGAACCTCGCGCGGCTCTTCCGGCAGAACCGACCGACCTTCTGGTTCCTGCTCGCCGCGGCGGTCTACCGGGACGGGCTCGCCGGGGTCTTCGCGTTCGGCGCGGTGCTCGCGGCGCAGGGCTTCGGGTTCTCCTTCATCGAGGTCATCATCTTCGGCCTCGCGGCGAACCTCGTCGCGGGCATCTCGACGATCATCGCCGGCCGGCTCGACGACATCATCGGCGGGCGCAACCTCATCGTCATCGCGCTGTCGGGTCTCGTCGCGATGGCGTTCGTCGTCTTCCTGCTCAAGGACCTCGGCGCGATCGTCTTCTGGGTCTGCGGGCTGCTGCTGTGCGCCTTCGTCGGACCCGCGCAGGCGGCGAGCCGCGGGCTCCTGACCCGGCTCACCCCCGCGAGCCAGCAGGGCGAGATCTTCGGACTCTATGCGACGACGGGGCGGGTCGCGTCCTTCCTCTCGCCGCTCGCGTGGTCGCTGTCGCTCGCGTGGTTCGGCGGCATCGTGTACGGCGTGCTCGGAATCGGCGTGATCCTGCTCCTCGGCCTCGTGCTGCTGCTTCTCGTCCGCCTGCCGAAGCACGTGCGCGTGTAGTCGGGGTCGGGTCGGGTGCTCATCCGGCGCATCCGCACCTTCGCGACGCCCGGAGCATGCATTCGCGCCGGACGAACGCGATGTTGCGGCCTCGTGGGGGTCGCGGGGCCTCGAGATTCCCTTCGAGCGACACGATTGCGGCGCAACGAGCTCCTATAGATGTGACACCTCGACACCCGCTGCCCCCGTCGCTCGGCGGCCAGCCGTTTCGGGTCCGGACCGGCGAAGCCGCCGGACTCGGACGCGGACGGCTCTCCGGGCCCGACCTCGCCCGCCCGTTCCACGGTGTACGCGAGGCTCGACCAGACCAGGATCCCGATCCCGCGGACGTCGCGGCGCGCCTCGCCCGCAGCTACTTGCCGCTGCTGCGGCCCGAGGACCGATTCAGTCATTCGACGGCCGCGCACCTCTGGCCGCTCCCGCTGCCGCGCGGCCTCGACGAGCTTCACGTGTCGACGACGCGCCACGGCTGCCGGCCCCGGAGCCGGGGTGTGACCGGCCACGAGTCGAGTCATGGCTCGCCCGTCCTGCGCGACGGCCTGCCCGTGTCGGATCCAGTCGGCCTCTTCGTCGAGCTCGGCACGCTGCTCACGATCGACGACCTCGTCGCGGTCGGCGATGCGCTCGTGCTCGATCCCGAAGTGCTCGACCCGCGCGACCCGCGCCCGTGGATCACCCACGACGAGCTCCGCCGCGGCGTCGGCGCGCACCCGCGCACGCCCGGCCTTGCGGCGGCCCGCCGAGCCCTCGCCCTCGTCCGGGTGGGCGCCGAATCGCGACCCGAGTCGCTGCTGCGGCTGCTGCTCATCCGCGCCGGCCTGCCCGAGCCCGAGCTCAACCAGATCCTCTTCGACTCGCGCGATCGCCGGCTCGGGCGCTTCGATCTCGTCTACCGGGAGGCGCGGGTGATCGTCGAGTACGACGGCGACCAGCATCGCACGTCGACCGTGCAGTACGACCGCGACATCCGCCGCCTCGAGCGGGCGCGCGAGGCGTCGTGGGCCGTGGTCCAGGTGCGGGCCAGGGGGCTCCTCATCGACCCCGCGGACACGGTGTCTCGGGTACGCCGCGCCCTTGCGAGGCCGCGCGCCTGACGTTCTGCGCCCGCGCGATCGCCTGCCGCCCTCGTCCGGCGCATTCGCATGTCCCTGAACCCGGGAGCATGCATTCGCGCCGGAGGAACGCGATGCGCCTACGGCTCGAGCGGGGTGCGGTGGAAGTTCAGGTGCGAGCGGCTCGCGGTCGGGCCGCGCTGGCCCTGGTAGCGGTTGCCGTAGGGTCCGGAGCCGTAGGGGCTCTCCACGGGGGAGCTGGTGCGGAAGAAGCAGAGCTGCCCGATCTTCATGCCGGGCCAAAGCTTGACGGGCAGCGTCGCGACGTTCGCGAGCTCCAGGGTCACGTGGCCGGAGAAGCCGGGGTCGATGAAGCCCGCGGTCGAATGCGTCATGAGGCCGAGGCGGCCGAGCGACGACTTGCCCTCGAGCCGCGCCGCGATGTCGTCCGGCAGCGTCACGAGCTCGACCGTCGAGCCGAGCACGAACTCCCCCGGGTGCAGGATGAACGGCTCGTCCGCCTCGACCTCGACGAGCCGGGTGAGCTCCGCCTGCTCCTGCGAGGGGTCGATGTGCGCGTACTTGTGGTTGTCGAAGAGGCGGAACCACCGGTCGAGCCGCACGTCGACGCTCGACGGCTGGACCATGCCGAGGTCGAGCGGCTCGAGCCCGATCCGCCCGTCGGTGAGCTCGGCGCGGATATCCCGATCGGAGAGGAGCATGCCGCAAGCGTAGGTCGACGGGGCCGCCCGGACCTACTCGACCCGGCGGGAACGAGTAGGGCCGCGACGCGGGGCGGGGATCCTGCGTCGCGGCCCATCCCAGGAGGATCGCTCGGGGGGTGCGACGATCCTCGGTCTCTGACAAATCCGCTTGAGCCACGGTCCGCGACTCGTGCTACGAGTATGCCCGAGTTTCCGCAAATGTGTACCCCGAACGGGGTACATTTTCAGCCAAACGGGGGACAGGATTTCGCCCGAATGGGGGGCACCGGGGCCTCCTCGATCCGCCAGCCGCTATGGTGGTACGGCACTGCAACGTGCTCGGGGATGTAGTTCAATGGCAGAACTCCAGCAACGTCGTTCCCGGCACACTCCTCTTCTGGTCTGAGTCCCCTGGGCCCTGCAATCGCAAGGGTTCAGCGGTGTTCCCAACACCGATGGAGACCGCCAATGGCACTGCCCTCAACCGATTTGCGACCTGAAAACCCCGGATCGGATGCTGATCTGACCGGTCGAGGTCAGGATTCTGCATCGCTCCGCACTCAGCCTTCTGCAATCACAGCCGAAGGTGCACGCCCTGCGCACCTACTCGATATGAGACAGCAGAAACCCTCGCAAGCCGATGCCATCGCCCCGCTCGACCCATCGCGGCTCGACGTCACCACGGACGGTGCTCCGATCATGTGGACCGTCGAGGAGACGGCCGCCTTCCTCGGGCTCGCCCGGCACACACTGGACGTCTGGCGTTCCACGAAATCCGGCGGGCCCGTCTACGTCAGGCTCGCCGGCAACCGCATCCGCTACCTCCCCGCCGACGTGCGGGACTGGCTCATCGCCCAGCGACGGGGGTCGTGATGGCCAGGCCCAGGAAGCAGCCAGGCGAACTCGGCAAGGTCAATGTCCAGCACTACGGTGAGCGCTACCGCGCCGGCACCAGCATCCGCGACGGCGAAGGACGGCTGCACGGCCTCCAGGGATGGGGCGCATCACCGGAGGCTGCCCGCGAGGCCGTGCAGCGCAAGGCTCACTTGATCTGGGGCGGCGTCTTCCAGGAGATCGACCCGGCGGGAACGATCGAGCAGCTCGCCATCGCCTGGCTGTCGGACCTGCGAAGGAACCGGCAGTGGGACGAGGCCGACCCGCAGCCCGGCAAGATCAAACCGCAGACCATCGACCGATACGAGGCGAGCCTGCACAGCACGATCAAGCCGCTGCTCTGGGCAGTGAAGATCACGTCGCTGACTCCGGTGCGGATCTACAACTTCCTCCACGAGGTCGCGCGCACGAAGTCGAACACCGAGGCCCTGATGGCGCGGAGCGTGCTCGCCGGGATGTTCGAGCTCGCGATCCTGCACGGCATCGTGGCAGCCGGCGCGAGCCCGGTGCCGACGACCAAGGTTCTCGCCATTCACCGACCGGCGTCGAAGCTGATCGCGTTGAGCGACGACGACCTCGCCGTCATCCTCCGACTCGTGCTCGCGTGGGAGCAGGACCGCGGAAGCAAGACCGGGAGGCGGCCCGACGTGCGCCTGCTCGCGGATCTCCTCATCCTCACCAACCGTCTGACGATCCGGCTCTCGGAGGCGCTCGCACTCCGGCGCGAGGATGTGGTCCTGCGACCGAACAAGGCCGGCTCGCTTACCGAGCATGTGTGGATCAACGGCACGATGACCCATACCAACGAGAAGGGCCTGTACCGACAGGCGGAGTTGAAGGGAAAGGGGCAGGAGCGCTTGATCGAAGTCGTGAGTGCCGACGTGGACGCCGTGCTCAGGCGGCGGATGGCCGACTCCCACGGCGATCTGCTCTTCGTGACGCGCACCGGCAAGGGCATGTACCCGGAGCGCCCGCAGTCGCTGGCGCGGCGATTCCGCATGGCGCATAGGGAGGAGCTCGATGCCCTCGGCGTGCCGCAGGACATGTTCGTCTATCGCTCGATGCGGAAGTCCGCTGCAGCGGCGCTTGGCGCCGATGTCGCCCAGGAAGTCCTCGCTCACGAGAGCAAGCGAACGACCACACGGCACTACACCGGCAGAGAGCAGAAGGTCATCGGCGCCGACTCGCTCCTGGCTCTTAGCGGCCCGCTGGAGCATCGCGACGTATGAACGTGGACCCCTGCCCGGAGGTGCGCCGTCGTCCGGTAGGCTAAAGGGCACCTACTCGGGGACGTCGTTCAATGGTAGGACGGCTGCTTCCCAAGCAGCCAACGCGGGTTCGATTCCCGTCGTCCCCTCTCCCGTCGGTTTTCGCGTTTGTTGAACTCTGACACCTAACAGCGAGGGTCAGGCCACCTCTCACGGGCGGCCCGATTCTCTTGTCGTGCGCCCTAGCGTCGAGACGCTCGGGGCATCAGCGCGCCGACTATCGCGAATCCTCCGACAGCCAGGAACGGCCATGGGTTCGCCACGAAGGCGTCACCGAAGCCCTTCAGGTCGATGCCAATCCCTTGGATGAACGCGGGCCAGAACAGGCTTGCGAAGTTCTCCATCTGTGTCACCCCCTTCCCGTCATCGAGCGGTTCCACATTCGACGCCACCAGGGCTGGCGAGCGCGGCGGGCGTCGTCGAGGAGACGGCCGTCGGACTTCCGATTCCGCTGCACCTCGACCGGAGTGAAGTCGCGGACCCGGCGGATGCTGCCGTGTTCGATCACGTAGTGTGACCGGCAGGGGAGTCCCCAGTTTCCAATCGACGGACGCAGGGATACCGTCCCGTCGAAGGTCAGAACCCACTGCGCTGGTGAAAGCGGCGTAACAATCTCCCGACCGCAGCCACACGCACAGAGGTGCGCCGCAGTCGAGAACTGCGGGGATACGTACAGTCGACCTGACTCCAGTTGCTCGGGGAATGAGGTGACGAACTCAGCGACCATCTGCTCAACCTTCACGCCACCTCCTCCTCGGCTTCCGGGGTCGGCTTGGCGGTCCCAACGCGGATCTCGCCGGTGAAGAGGGAGTACACGATCTCGGTCGCCGCCGTGTGGTCGGCGTAGTAGCTGAGGTACTTCTTCCAGCTGATGATCGCGAGGAGTGCGTTGAGAGCGTTCAAGTCTGCGACCTGGATGTTGCGGTCATACTCATTGACCCCGCCAACGGCCGCGGAGGGAGGTATCGAGGCATTTTCGGGGAAGTGGTTCACGGCGGCGAGGAGGCCAGCGAGACGACCTCCCTCGTTCTGGACACCCATGCCGACTTCAATCGTGGGAATGCCGTGCTCGCGGAGCCAGGCGAGAATCGCCGGCTTCTCATCGGCGTCGGCGGCTGCCATGAACACGAAGGTGCAGGCGGCCAACTCGTCGAGATTGTTCCTGGTAATGAAGTAGGGATGCGCCGTGATGCCGGTGTGCATGTGCGAGTAGGTCCGCGCGAAGTAATCGGCCTTATTCGGTCGCTCGTTGAGGTCCGCGATGTCTGCAGCGCCGGGTGCCCGGAAGGCATTGTGGTTGTCGAAGTGATCGCCGTCGAAGAGTTCGATGCCGTCGACCCAGGTCTTGGCGACCTGGTCGAGGACGTAGCCGCCAGTGCCACCGAGCCCGATGATCCCGATGCGCTGGCCACGAAACTTCGCGTTCATATCCGCGAGGCCGACGCGCGCAGTACCGGTGTCCTGGTAGCAGAACGGCAGGTCGTCGGGGACTTCGGTCCAGCCGGATCCCGGGGTGGCCGTTGCTGTCGGATCGAGCGCCTTCGCCGGGTGGCTAAGGACCCGCACATACGAGGCGATCTTGTCGTAGGTGCTAGGGAAGACACCCCCGGACTTTGGCTTGCTGGAGATACGGAAATTCGCGACGAGCCCTGGAGTGATCGTGTGCGAATCGGGCTGCGGCCCCGACAACGGCTGCCCCTGGTCGTCGCAGGGCTGCTCGCCGATGAACCAGATCTGGTGATCGCCCGAGCCGTCCTGGATGTTGTCGCCACTCATCGTCACCGGGAGGGCGAGCCGCCCGTACGCCACGGCCCTAGAAGCTGTGACGTACGGGACGTGCTCGACGATGAGATGCCCCGACTCGAACGTGAGACAGTAGTCCTCGTCGAGGAGCCGACGAGTCGAGATGTCACGAGCGAACGGTGACGTAGACATCAAAGACCATGCCGTGCTTAACGTTGACGGACTCCCCCGGGTGAAGCGCGCCGGCGCCGCCGCCGTTGTGGCCGCGGGAGTACTCCACGCGCACGATGTAACCGTCGTTGAGCGGCTCGTTCGGGTAGGCGAGCGCGTAGACCTGCTCGAAGCTGATCCGCTTCTCGGTCCACTCGAACTCACGGGTGTTGATGTAGATGGTCGTTGCGGGCTTACCGCGACCATCGAGCGGAGCAGTGTTGGTTTCCATCGGAACCTCCTTCGTGACGCTTCATTCAGCCGCTCACCAGTGCGTCACAGCCGGTGCGGTGCTCGACTTTTCGAGCAGTGCTACAGTAGCACGACATGATCGAAGTTTCGAGCAGTGCGAGAGGAACGCTCCGGTGTGGATGAAGAACTGAGTGTGGACGTCCGATCGCTTCACGCGGCGCTGGACCAGGCGCGCGCAAGCAAAGGATTGTCGTGGCGACAGCTCGCAAAGGAACTCGGGGTCAGCGCGTCGACAATCTCCCGAATGGCCAACAACCTGAAGCCGGATGTCAGCGCCTTTGCCGCAATGACCAGTTGGCTCAATATGCCAGCCGAGGTTTTTTATGTCGGGGGTACCGCGAATACTGGAACCGAGGAGCCAGACCTTGTGGCCCAGCTCGTCCCGTTGCTTCGCGCCCGCAAGGACTTGAAGCCGGAGGACATCGAGTATCTCCAGGAGGTGATTGGCGCCGCCGCGAAACGGTTCCGATCGGAAAGTGACGTGCGGGGCGAATAGGCAGTGCGGTGGACCCAGAAGCTAATGCGAGAGGTGGTCGCGGAAGAGCGCGCGGAGCTCGGCCTTGGCCCCACAGATCTGTTCGACCCGTATCAGCTAGCGAACGCACATGGGGTCCGCGTGTACACGCTCACCGACCTTCGGAACTGGGGCGTTGGGGAGGCCGCGCATGGCCACTTCACCGGAGCGAATTCCGCCACGTGGTCGGCCGCACTCATCCCGCTGGGCGCCGGCCGTATAATCGTCGAGAACGACGGCCACGCTGAGGTCCGCCGACGCGCGAGCATAGCTCATGAGATGGGCCACTACTTGCTTGAACACGAGTTCGATGTCGCCTATGTCGGCGACGCCCACGAGCGCTTGTTCGACAAGTCGAAGGAAAAGCAGGCGGACTTCATGGCAGGCGAACTCCTGATCCCAGAGGCCGCAGCACGAAAGGCCGCATTCGCTGGCTGGGACAACTCGCAGGTCTCGATCGCCTACGGCGTCAGTACCCAGTTCGCGCAGAACCAAATGAAGGGTGCGCGTGTGATCGCCACACGAACCGCTAAGAAGTATGGGCGCGGCTGAGTCGCGTCCGCCGGTCCGCGATCAGCTCTGGGGCACGCTGGCTCGACACTCCTGGTGATGCGCACCCATGCGTTGAGGTCCCTCTACACAGGCTGATAGCCCAGCGGGGGATCCCGGCAGCCAGCTATCGTTCGGCATGACGACCGTGTCTGCTGGTACTACGGTGGCCGGCGGTACGGCGAGCACGGACAGATCCTGCGAGGGTGGTTCGGACCACCAGGAGAAAGCGATCGCTCCCTTACATCCACCGGGGTGCGATCGCATGGGTGGCGGGGCGAGTAGCAAGGTCCCGCTATCGGACGGCGCGGGGGCCGGGCTTGTGGCGCCGGAGCTCGATGACATTTCCATCGGTCACCTGGTCGAGCAATGCCTGCGTCACGCGCGCCGTCCGGTACTCACGTAACAGACGCGAGAGTTCGTCGCCAGTTTGATCAGCTGCGAGCACGAGCGCGGAGAGCAGCTCGCGTCGAGTGGTGTTTTCGCCCGCCGTGATGGCACGCTCGAGCAGCGCGTCGAGTCGCTGGTCGAGCGCGGCCGGGATCCGGAAGCTCACCTGACGATCGGCGCTGCGGCGAAGGAGATCATTCGGATCGACCGCGTGTCCGTCAGGTGCCATGTCTCCGACTCGCTGTCTAATAGACGTAAGAGAAACATATGTTATCGCCGACACCCAGTGGGTGTGAAACTCACTCCTGGCCCGGTGACGGTGGTTGTACCTAAAGTGTGAGAAGAAGGGGAGCGCAGATGGGTGCAGCAAACATCCTTGATCGAGCCCAGGATTCGGAAAACGACTTCCGGGGGATCAGTCAGTTGACGCAGGTCGGCGCGCTCGCTGACGACGTGGTCGGGGATCTCATCCGCGTCGACGCCGGCCTAATCTCTGGCAGCGAGAGCGCCGCAATCCGCGGTGCCGCCGACCTGTTCGCCTCGGTGGCCGAATCAGGCAACCCGGCAACCGGGTTCTGGGGTCCGGAGCGGCTCTCCGATACGTTGCGCCTCGTCGCCGGCGTGGAGTCGCTGCAGCAAGGAGACCTGCCATCCGAGGACGTGCTCGGCTGGGCCGCCGCCGTCGCCGCCGACCTCCGGACCATACTCGGCGATCATGCGGACCATGCCGTGGTGGAACGACTCGAGCAGCAGTTCGGTGCGATCGCGACGGCGACGCTTGCCGCTTCGGCAGACGCGCTTCGGCAGCGGGGATATGCGACCTCATGGCTGAGGTCGTAGGGGTCCTTCGGAACGCTGCGCTCCTTCAGATCCGCCAAATCGAGCGGGCGTCCTCCAGGCTTCCCAGCGGCCGAGGCGGTCAGTTGCGGTTCCTGCTCCTGCACGCCGTCGAACGTTTCGATGTCCTGCTCAGTCAGTACGACCGTGAGCTGGAGACCATTAGCCAAACGGCGATGCCCGAGGCGGCGGCGATAGGACTGCGCGCTAACGTCGCACAGAAGTTTGAGCGCCTCGGGCAGCAGCTGCACGTCACTTACCAGCTGCTAAACACCTACAAGGACTCCGTCGGTCGTACCGACGTGCCGATTGGACTCCAGCATCTGCTCGGCGTCGTGCTGCAGGAGCTCGCGACTCAACCAGCCGACCCAATCGTGCATCCCGATCCGCACCGGATGTATTCCACGAAGGATCTCGTTGAACTGCTGGATGAACTCCTGACCCGCCCCGGTGACCGGCCGTTCCGCGACTCCTATACCGGCCCTCATCCGATCGTGTTCAACCTACCGGCCCTCGACCCGAGTAACGCGCTGCTTTCGCCCGTCATCGCCCACGAAGTGGGCCATACCGCCGTCGAAGAAACCCTACGGGCTGAGCTCGGCACGCGTATCGATGCAGACGTCCAGCAGCTCCTCCAGCACCATCTGCCCAACCTCCCCCAACCGGTGGCAGAGCGGGTGCGCGGGATATTCCGGGCCTGGTGCGGAGAGCTGATCTGCGATGCGGTTGCGCTCATCGCCACCGGACCGGCGTTCGCACTGGCCTTCGCGAGCTTCGCCCCGCCTGGTTCAACCGCCGGAATCAGCACCACTCACCCGTCGGTCTCCGACCGTGTCGGCTTCCACCTGCAAATCCTCGACGAGCTCGGCTGGACACCCCTAATCGTCAGGCGGCTTCCCACCATCCATGCCTGGTTCACAGAGATCTCAGCGTCGCCCTTGCTGGCCGGTGACAACGTCGAGTCGTTCCTCAGGGCAGCCATGACACGTGTGGCGACGGAAGTCACCGACATCGCGCGGGGTCACGTCGATGCTCCCCTCGACCCGATCGAGAGCGATGCCCTGCTCGACACTCTGGTCAAGTCGGTCACCTCCGGCATCCCCGCCGTCGAGGTGGGCGAGACGGTGGCCGGACCGTGGCAGATCATCCTCGCCGGCTGGATCGCCGCCATCAATCCGGACTATCCGGCTGGCGAACAATTGCTCGATGCCGCAGATAACGACGGGCTGAACGCACTCCTGATCAAGAGTCTCGAGCTATCAAGCATCGTCACGAGTTGGAGGCAGCATGACCGCTCTGGTTCGTGAGGACATCGAAGCGCGGCTCGCCCATGCCGACGATGCGCGGCGTCTCACCGTCACACCACTGCTCGATCGGGAGCGACAGATCGGGCCTGGCAGCATCGACCTCCGACTCGGAACCGAGTTCCTCGAGGTTCCTCGTCAGAACTACTCGCACATTGATCCGTTCCGGCAGGAAACGGCCGATGCTGTGCTCCACGCCGAGGATCGCCGCTTCTTCGTAGCGCTGGGGGACCCGTTCGTCCTGCACCCGGGCCAGTTCGTCCTCGGCTCAACGCTGGAGTTCCTGGTGCTGCCGAACGACCTTGTTGGTCAAGTGCTGAGCCGATCCTCCTGGGGACGGCTCGGGTTGCTCGTGGCCACCGCGGTCGCCGTGCAACCGGGTTTCCATGGCGTGCTCACCCTGGAGCTCGTCAATGCCGGCGCGGTGCCGATCACACTTCGGCCAGGTTTGCGCGTGGCACAACTCCAGTTGTGGAGCAGTACTGAGGCCACGACCCGCGGATACGGCGGTTCTGGTAAGTACAACGCGCCACTAGGCCCTCAAAGCAATCGCCTTGCCTGGGAGGAGGACGAGCGAGCCGTTCTGCAGTCGATCAGCGATGCGATGCTTGCGCGTGTCCTTCCGGGTTCAGCGCCGAGGCCCGCTACCGACGAGGAGTCGTAAGAGCCCGCCTCGACTAGCTCAAACGGAATGCTCCGCTCAGGGCTGTCTTTTGGAACACAATCGACCTCCGGAGCCTTGCCCAACTCCCCCGACGGAAGATGCGGCCCATATGTACGGCTATCGTCCTCGCGCTACGCGCCTGCGGTGGCAACCTCCAATGCAGGGAGGCTCGCGTCGTGTAGCACCGCGCGAATCTGGAGAACCGGGCCATGTTCCTTCGCCTGCGCCTGGAGTAACTCGAGGAGGTCAGGCGTGTACTGGCGCGCGATCGTTGCCTTCTTCGCGGGATCGCTCACCTGCTCGGGATCGAACGCGACGACCAAGTAGATGCCGTGGGTCAAATTGCCGTCGATCAGATAGTCCTGTGCGAGTTGCGACGAGAGATTGGTGCGCAGTCCGCTGTTCCAGATTCCCTTGACCTCGACGACGAGCACGAACGTCTCACCGGTATCGAGTTGGGCGACCTCGACCCTCAGATCCTGCCGGAGTCCGACTCCACGCTGTGTTCGACGTCGCACCTCAACCTCACGGTTGATGATCAGCCCTCGATCCTTCAGGCGTACTCGCAGGCCGTGACAGTACCAGTCCGAGATCGTGTTCTCGTCCTTTGGCACCTGGAAACCGTCCGGACCCTGGTTCCAGAGGCCGAAGGCTTGAGGGGTCTCGCCCCGCATCCATTCCTGGATCGTCGCGAGTTCCTCGAGCACGACTCGCAGCAGGTCGTCGTTACTGCGCACGAGGCGCGCTCCCGACTGGTCTTGGAGTGCCCGAAGCTCACGAAGTACCAGAGGGGTCCAGCCGTTCTGCCGGTAGGCCTCCCGTAGAGACGACAGCGCCCACTCAAGTCCTAAGTCCGTTCGCCGTCGTGCCAATGCCGTGAGGGCTTCTAAGGCAGGCCGCGTACCACTGCCCACGACGCGACGCAGGATGTCGTCCCGCCACTCTGCCAGATCTTCACGGGCACTGATTGCATGCATCCCCGTGGGGAATGCCTCTTCGCTTCGCGGGAATCGATCTGCCAGCCACTCATACAACTCCAGCAGCGTCGTCTCACTCACCGCGGCCAGGCGCAGATGTTCCCTACGTTCGGTCTGGGCGATCTCGAGCAGCACCGGCTTGGCAAGGTCCTCCCTAGCTTCGGCAAACTGGTACAACTCACGGAAGCCGAGGTCGGGGCTGTGTCCGAGCAGCGGGAGGAAGTTCATCGCGATCTCGTGGATATCGTCCGAGGCCGCGATCCGTGCGATCGACCACGCTGTCGCTTCCTCCGGATCCGCGTCGAAGAACAGCTGGAGGACTTGCGGGGCGTCGGGGAAGTATCCATAGGACAGCGCAGAGCGTGCGTGGCCGAGAATCTCGGGCGTCAGCACCGCGCTGAGGTCGCCGATGACGTAGGCATGGGTATCGCTGTGCGCCGACCGGTCAAAGAGTCGGCCGACCTCCGCACTGAGCCGCGATTCAGCATGGGTATGCACCCGCCGCAGCAGCTCTCGTCGTACGGCGGCGTTGTCCTCCCCGTGGGCAAAGTGGAGCGGGTAATCGAGGATGGACAAGGCGAGGGCACCCCAGTCGATGTCGGCCGCGTCAATGCGTTGCGGCGCATGCTTCTGGAGGGTGTGCAGGGCTTGGTATGCGGCAGTCAGCTGGAAGAAGCGCGTCGACGCCTTCGGTTCCTGCGGAAGGATATCGTCGGACAGCGCTTCGAGGTATGCGACAGCGAGATCCAGGATCTGTGCTCGAGCAGGCGCTTCAAGGAGTTCGGCGGAAGCCAGTTCGAAGAGGTCAGGCGTGTAACTGTCCTGATATGTGGAGCTCGCGATGTTCACATCGAGCCAGCGGGCGTAGAACCAGAACTTGGCCGGCTCTGCCGCAATCTGCGCAGCGACCTCGCTCATCTGTGCTCGGTAGTCGTCCGGAGACATCGAGTGAGCATCGTCGGGCTTCGGCTCGCCTCCGTGGAGCAGCGTCCAATGCTCTCGCAGTCGTCGGGCCTCGGGCGAGTCGAGCAGGATCGGCTCGAACCGCCAACCAACGACATCCCAGAGCGGTGTGCCCCGGTAGTTCCAGATCGTCTCGAGGTGGGACAGATCGCCGAAGTCGAACATGCGGTCCACGAGCTGCTTCCAGGCGTCGCCTTCAGGGTCAGCTACCTGCACGCTCAGCTCGGCCACCCAAGACAGGTCCGTACTTAGCAGCAAAGGACTACCGTCAGCGTCCCGCGCCGTGAGCACGGCGAAGTACCCGTGCGACTCAGCGGCTCGGAGCTGGACCAGGCGCCGCAAGAGCTCCCGCCACACGTCAATTGGGATAGTTCCCCGTGCGACGGGGAGCTTTGAGGGATGGTGGTCGAGTTGTGCGTTCAGGATGGCGGCAAGGTGGTCGAAGTCAGCGGCCGCATGGTCGGATGACGCCAGCCATTCGACGCATGCGCCTTCCACGAGTCCGCGGATCGAGCGTCCGTGGGGCGACGCGGAAGACGGCGCATCATCGTCCACGGTGGATGGAAGCCCGCTTGCGCCCCACCGGAGAATTTCAGCGGCGTCGCTGGTGGCCAGCCCCACTTCGACGTGGTGGAGGAACATCTGATAGCCGCCGTAATAGTGCTCGGGCGGAGTAACGAGCAGTTCGAGCATCTGCCGCGTGGTCAGGTGCGCCGGCCAGAGCGCTTCGACCACGGCCGCACGAATCTCCGCATGCTCGTCGCCATCAAAGAAGTCAGGCGGCAGAGAGACCAGTTGCCCAAGCTGCTCGTCGCACTGCTGTGCCCCCAAGATACGGACCGCGTCTCGGCGATCTCGTGCGGACGCCTCCGGAGTGAGTACGACCTGGAGCAGCTCGGTCTCAAGGCCGGCGACGTAAGAGTCTTCGAGGATGCTCAAGGCCATGCGTCGCTGCTCCTGCTCGCTCCCGGCCAGCGCGTTTCGCAGTTGATCGGGCAGGCCCGCGTGGACCAGACCGTCGAGCGCATCGCGCCAGCCGAGGACCCGGTTACTGTCACCCGCATGTTCCAGCAGCCACGCCACCAAGCGCGGGGCTAGTTCGGGGCGGTAGACGGCGATCCGGTTTCTGGTCAGGTTCAGGCCGTCCGCGTTGACGAGCCAGTCAAACGCTTCGGCATTGAGAAGCACCAGCCAGGTGGCAATGTCCAGTACTTGCGGAGGGATCGAGGCAAGCCCGTTGGACGCGGTCAGGAAGCTCTCGAGTTGCGTTGGCTCCAGATCCCACCGGGTCAGGCATCTGGCCGCCAGGTAGTCACGCAGGCTCCGGTGAGCGAATGTCCTCTGACCGACGCCACTGTCGGCGAAAAGGGGGGTCTGCAGGACGGATTGCAGCAATTCCTGGTTGATGTCAAAGCTGACATCATCCCGAGTCTCGCCGCCGGCGACCAATTCCGTCGCCAAGCCGGTCGTCGGCTCGCCGGGACGGTACAGACCGAGGCCGGTGCTGTCCGTCAGCGCTGCGAACAACGCGAGGCGCTCGGCGGCGAGTTCCACCGCAAGTGGCCTTGCGGGGAGTTGCAGCGGAGGAACGTACCCATCCTCTGCCGGCGCGCCCTGAGCGAGGAGAAGCGCGACAGCGCGTTCGAAGACCTCTGTCCGGCTCGATCCCATTGCTCCGTCCGCAGCGTATGCCGTGCACAGTAAGTCGAGCGTGAAGGGCACCGCGGCCAACGACTCGAGTGACTGCTCACGAACAACCTGGAGAAGGGCGTCGGCGTCGAGGCCTCTACCGGCGGCGATCGCGGCGGCATCGGACTTGCGCAACGGAAGGAGCACATGTTGCGCTCCCGCCTCCAAGGACTCGAAGAAGTCGTCGATTGCCCGCACCGTCTCAGCGGTGCGGCATGTCGCGATGATCCGCCAACCTCTGTCGAGCGCCGGCTCTAGCCTCCGCGCGAGAAAGGGGACCAGGGTGTCGATCTTGAGTTTTGCCTCGTCGATGCTGTCCAGCAGCAGGTAGGCGTGCTTCTCCGCCGGGATATCGATGGCGCCAAGTTCCTTCAGCGCTTCCCCGAGGTCCGACTGGGAATAGTCACGGAGGTCAAAGAACCGCACGACCGAGTCGTGTGGATTGGACGAGAGAGTCACGCGCAGCGTACGCAACGCAGTGGACTTTCCCGCTCCAGGCTCGCCCAGCACCAGTGTCGCCCGTCGATGCCTCAAGTCGGCGAACGAAGTGATCCCATTTGCGGGATGTTCTTCTGCTTCGGGCGAGAACGTGCCAGTTCCGGAGTAGCGGCGAGGGGCGACGAAGCGCGGTACCGGGGTCATCGAGTCCTCAACTTACTCGTCGCGAAACGGCGTGAGCCATCGATCCATCACTCCTCGGGCCCCTCCACCGGCTGCGCTTCGTCAGAGTAGGTCGCAAGCCGCCGGAAGAACGGTAATGAGTCCCAGGTTGCGACCAGGAGTTCGTTGTCCGTGACTGATGGTGCCTCGAGCGCCGGCGCGAGTCGGATGATCTGATTCTCGGACTCTCGCGGGGCCTCCAGCAGTGCCGCCGCGATGGCCTCTGCGTCGGCACGCACGAGCGCCTCGAGCTCCCCAATGGAAATGACGCCAACCGGGATATCTGCCGCCGGAAGCTGCTTTTGCAGCATCGGATTATTGTTGATGTAGAACGGCTCCAGCGTCACGACAAGGCCGACCCGAGGCTTGTTGGCGTCGATGTCCGTGTTCTCTGCGGCGATAGCCGCGATGTCCTGATTCGAGCGGCCGAGCTGCGCGATGCCCTTGTGGATGCTTCCCTCGACTGACCTCAGCCACTCATCACCTCCAGTACGAAGCGACTCGATGGGTTGACGCGCCTTGCACTCGATGAGCACCAGAAGCCCCGGCAAATCGAGGAACCAGTCGCAGGAGTCACGTCGCGCAGTTCGTGGACCATAGGCGACCTCGGAGATCACCACAGAGGGTCCCTCGATCAGTCGAAGTTGCCTCCCGACGTAGTGCTGGAAGACGTGTCCGAGGTCGCGGGTGAACGCTTCTCCATAGGCGCGCAGACCCATGAAGTAAATCGACGGCGGGAGAGCCTTCATCAGGATCGCCTGGACCCAAGGGGCGACCGTCACACTCGGTGCGATCTCGATGAACGGCTTGTCCTGGAGTGGATTGAAGGCGTACTTCTTCTGCGACGGCGGGAGTGGATCCTGCCACCTGCGGTTCTCCTCCTTGAAGGCGTCAGGTGTCGTACGAAGGAAGTCGACGAACGTCCGTCGCACAGCGTCCAGTTCGATAACCTCGCTGAGTTCGGCAAATCGCGGACCATCCAGCCAGCGCAGATCGAAGACGCCATTGTTCGTCTGCGCGCCGACGAAGATGAGGAAGATAGCGGCGACGTACTCGTCGAGAGGCAACCCGCCGGTGATGGCCTCGAACCAACCAGGAGCCATCGCCTCCGGCGCAAAGTCAGTCGGTTGCTCGCTTGCTGACCCGAAGAGCAGGACGGTCCGTGCCACCTCCGCCAACGCGGAGCGCTGCCCGGGGAACTGCTCGAAGAAGATGCGAGTAAGGATCTTGCTGAGCCGTTCGCTCTGATCTTCCTCGGCTGAAGAGGGAAGCTCTCCGTCGCTGAGATTGGCGTCCATGGTGCAGAGTCGGAGGACATCCTCTGCAGTTGGCAACGGTCGATGGAACCTGCTCCATGCGAGCGCCGTGCGCGCGACGCTAGCGAGGTTCCACGGGTTGAGTCCGTACCTGGTCGCTTCCTCCGGCATCTCGTCGCGCGCGGCCGCAGCGCTGAGCCGCGCTGCGAGGAGCAGCAGGCTGTCTCGATCCTGTCGTCGAACTGCAGCCTTGAACTGATCCCATGTCGGAGACAGACTGCTCCCCTCTCGACGGCTGCTGCTCGGACTCACTGCTCGATTCTCCCGGCTCTCGCCGCGAAACGGTCTCCGATCCCTCGACGGAGAGTCGACGGAGAAACCCGGAAACCGACCCTGTTCGGCGGCAAATCCGCGCAGATCGACGACGTTGTAGGCTCCTCAAGGCACCATCGCGAAACGGCCAACTTCCCTGCAACCGCGGGGCAGAACGGTTGCCAAGCGAGACAACTTAGACCAGGGGGTATGGTCCGTTTGGGAACTCCAGCTTCCCAAGCTGGTAGCGCGGGTTCGATTCCCGTCATCCCCTCCACTCGGACGGTCCGCCGGGGACTCGCCCCATGCGAGCGCTCCCCGATCGCGTCAGGCGGCCGCCGATGCGACGTCGAGGACCCAGGTGACACCGAACCGGTCCGTGAGCATCCCGAAGCCCGGGGTCCAGGCGGACGCCGCGAGCGGCTCGATGATCGTGCCGCCGTCCGCGAGCGCAGCCCAGTAGCCGGCGACCTCGTCGAGACTCGTGCCGCGCAGCGACTGGAAGAACGTGCGGTCGGTGATGGTCGCGCCCTGCTCACGGCGGGTCGAGCCCGCGATGCTCGCGCCGTCACGGTCGTCGTGCCCCGGCACGTCGTAGGCCATGATGCGGAAGCCGTGGGCGCTCTCGACCTGGCCGAACACGATCTTGTCGGCACCGGGAATCTCGGGCGGCATCCCGAAGTCGCCGTAGGTCGCGAGGGTGAGCTCGCCGCCGAAGGTGCGCTGATAGAACTCCAGCGCTTCGCGAGCCGTGCCACGGAAGTTGAGGTGGCTCGTGGTCGTGATGGTCATGGCTTGGCCTTTCCTGATCGGTGAGGTGATCGGCTCGCGCCGTCGACCACGAGCATCTCGGCAGAAGCGGACAGATTCAGTCCGCTACTGCGCGATATCGTGAGCCATGGCCGGTGGCACGTCTCGGATGCTCAGCCTCCTCTCGCTCCTTCAGACACCGCGCGACTGGCCGGGCAGGCTCCTCGCCGAGCGCCTCGACGTCTCGCTGCGGACCGTCCGGCGTGACGTCGATCGGCTCCGGGGGCTCGGCTATCGGATCGCTGCGACCAAAGGTCCCGACGGCGGCTATCGGCTCAGCGCGGGATCGGAGCTGCCGCCGCTCCTGTTCGACGACGCGCAGGCGGTCGCGATCGCCGTGGCGCTCCGGAGTTCCGCGCTGACGGGCGTCGATATCGAGGAGGGTGCGCAGCGCGCGCTGGCGACCGTGCGGCAGGTGATGCCGTCCCGCCTCCGGCACCGTGTCGACGGCATCGCGTTCGACCGACCGCAGTCCGAGGCGCTCGTCGACCCCGCCGTCCTCGATGCGGTGAGCGGGGCCGTTCGGGAGCGACGTGTGCTGCGATTCGAGTACGGAGGGAGCGACGACCCGCCGCGCCGGGTGGAGCCGCACGCCCTCGCCGCCCGAGGCGGTCGCTGGTATCTCGTCGCCTGGGATCTCGAACGGGAGGACTGGCGGCTCTTCCGACTCGACCGCATGGCGCCGCGGACCCCTACGGGGCCGCGTTGCGCCCCGCGTGCGTTGCCGACGCGGGACGCCGCCGCGTTCGTCGCGGCTCGCGTCAAGGGGACGATCGATGACACCGGTTGGCCCTGCGTCGGCGAGGTCATCATCGAGCTGCCCGCCCGCGAGGTCGCACCATGGATCGGCGACGGCGAGTTCGAGGAGCTGACGCCGACGTCATGCCGGCTCAGGCTCGGGTCATGGTCCTGGACCGCGCTCCTCGCACTCGTCGCGCGATGGGACGCGCCGTTCAGGATCGTCGGCCCCGAACCGTTCGTCGCCGCGAGCGCGGCGCTCGCGCGGCGACTGCAGGCGGCCGCGGGCAGCGGACCCTAGCGGCGGCGTCCGGACCCGGCCGCGAGCACCGGGTCGCCGGTCCCGGCGAGCTCCGCGCGCACGATCGCCGTCCCCGCGCTCAGCGCACCGAGCTTCCCGAGCGCGACACCCCGCGGCAGCGGCGCCATGCCGCAGTTCGTGCTCGGCATGAGCCGGTCCGCGTCGACGAACGCGAGTGCGCGCCGGAGCGTGTCGGCGACTTCGTCGGGCGTCTCGACGACGGAACTCGCGACGTCGATCGCGCCGAGCATGACGTTCTTTCCCCGAACGAGCTCGATGAGCTCGAGCGGGACTCGGGAGTGGTGTGCCTCGAGCGAAACGGTCTCGATCATCGAGCGCTGCAGCAGCGGGAAGGTCTGCTCGTACTGGCGCCACTGGTGCCCGAGGGTCGCCTTCCAGTCGTTGTTGGCCTTGATGCCGTAGCCGTAGCAGATATGCACGACGGTCTGCGCGCGCAGACCTTCGGCCGCCCGCTCGAGCGCCGCGACCCCCCAGTCCCGCACCTCGTCGAAGAAGACGTTGAACGCCGGCTCGTCGAACTGGATGATGTCGACGCCGGCCGCCTCGAGCTCCCGCGCCTCCTCGTTGAGGATCGTCGCGAACTCCCACGCGAGCCGCTCGCGGCTCCGGTAGTGGCGGTCGTAGAGCGTGTCGACCATTGTCATCGGCCCAGGCAGCGCCCACTTGATGGGCCGATCGGTCTGCTCGCGCAGGAACCTCGCGTCCTCGACGAACACGGGTCGCTCGCGGCCCACCGCGCCGACGACGCTCGGCACGCTCGCCTCGTACCGATCCCGGATGCGCACCGTCTCGCGCTGCTCGAAGTCGACGCCGCTGAGGTGCTCGATGAACGTCGTCACGAAGTGCTGGCGGGTCTGCTCCCCGTCGCTGACGATGTCGATCCCGCGCCGGACCTGCTCCTGCACGGCGGCGCGCAGCGCATCCTGCTTGCCCTCGGCGAGGGCGTCATCCTGCAGCTTCCAGGGGGACCAGAGGGTCTCCGGCTGGGCGAGCCACGCCGGTTTCGGCAGGCTCCCGACGGTCGAGGTGGGCAAGAGCGGGTGCGTCATCGATGATCCCTTCGCGGTCATCCGGTTGCGGACGGTAGGCGGCGGCCCACCGCTCGAGCACCTCGCGGTGCGGGGTCACGAAGTGTTCCTCCGTGTACTTGCCCTGCTGGACGGCGAGCTGGCTGCGCTCGACGCGGTCGTAGGTCACCTGCGTGTGCGAGAAGTCCTGCTGCGTGAGGCTCGGTCGGAAGATGCTCGCGGCAGCCGAGTTCGCGTTGTAGATCTCGGGTCGGTAGATCTTCTGGAACGTCTCCATCGTGGCGATCGTGCCGATGAGCTGCAGGAACGAGTAGTCGCTGAGCAGGTCGCCGCGGAAGTAGAACGCGAGCGGCGCGGCGCCGCCGGCCGGCATGAAATAGCGGACCTGCAGCCCCATCTTCGCGAAGTAGTCGTCGGTCAGCGACGGCTCGTCCTGGCGGTACTCGACCCCGAGGACGGGGTGGCGATTCTCGGTCCGCCGGTATGTCTTGCTCGTCGAGACGCTGATGCAGATGACGGGCGGCATCGCGAAGCGCTCCCGGTACGCGGCGGACTCGAGGAAGTGGCGGAACAGCTTGCCGTGGAGCTCGCCGAAGTCGTCGGGGAGGGCCGGTCCACCGCCGGCGTCGCGCAGTGCCGGGAGTCGCACGCTGAAGTCGTAGTCGCGGACGTACGAGGAGAAGTTGTTGCCCACGATCCCCCGGTGCCGGCGGCCGGTGCGCCGGTCGAGGATCCGGGTGTCGAGGATCTCCAGCAGCGGGAACTCGCGGTCCTCGCCCTCGGCGGCGAAGCGGAGCTCGGCGGAGACGATCTCGAGCTCGACGGCGTAGCGGTCGGCGCCCTCGTTGTCCCAGTGCGCGAGGTCGTTGAATCGCCGGTCGATCATCGACAGGGCGTTGCGGAGGTTCTGCCGCCGATGCTCGCCGCGCGCGAGGTTCGCGAAGTTCGTGGTGAGGCGGGAGCGCTCCGACGGCGAGTAGTCCTCGTCGAAGCGGGTGGTGGTGATGCGAAACGTGAAGTCGTTCGACATGAGCGCTCAATCCGGTGGTCGACCGGCCGGGCTCGGCCTTGCGGAAGTCGGTGCATCCATGGTGCAGCCCAGCGCCAGTTATCGAGAAACTCGAATGGCCTATAGGTACCCATAGTCTGTCCCTATGGCTCGCACGTCGAGCGGCATCACGCTGCAACAGCTCCAGTACTTCATCGAGGTCGCAGTGGAGGGATCCATCAGCGCCGCCGCCGACCTGCGCTACGTCGCCCAGCCGACCATGTCCGCCGCGATGAAGGACCTCGAGACGCGGGTCGGCCGCGCCCTGCTCGTGCGCTCCGCCCGCGGGGTGACGCTCACCACCGACGGCGCCGAGTTCCTCGGCTACGCGAGGCAGGTCGTCGAACAGGCGGAGCTGCTCGAGCAGCGCTACCTCGGCCGACCACCATCGCGGCGCCTGCTCGGAGTCTCGACGCAGCACTACTCCTTCGCCGTCGACGCCTTCGTCCGAATGGTCAAGGCGAGCGGCGCAGCGGAATACGAGTTCTCGCTGCGCGAGACCCGCACGTGGGACATCATCGAGGACGTCCGGACGCTGCGCAGCGAGCTCGGCATCCTCTACCGCAACGACTTCAATCACAACGTCATCGGCAAGCTGCTCCGGGACTCCGGGCTCGCGTTCCACCCGCTCTTCGTCGCCGCACCGCACGTCTTCATCGCCCGCAAGCACCCGCTCGCCGCCCGGGAGCGCGTCACGCTCGACGATCTCGCCGACCTGCCCCGCCTCACGTTCGACCAGGGCGCGAACAACTCGTTCTACTTCGCCGAGGAGATCCTCTCGACCCTCTCGAGCAAGCAGGACATCCGGGTCTCCGACCGCGCCACCATCTTCAGCCTCATGATCGGCCTCGACGGCTACACGATCTCCACCGGCATCCTCAGCGACGACCTCGACCCGGAGATCACCGCCATCCCGCTCGAGATCGACGAGCGCATCGAGATCGGCTGGATCGGTCACGCCGCGATCCCGCTCACCGAGCAGGCGCAGCGCTATCTCGCGGAACTGCGCGCCGCTGTCAGCGAGGTCGGGGTGGAGCTGCTCGACTAGCGTCGGTCAGCCGGCGAGGGGACTCGTCGACCGCTCCGTCCCGGCGATCGCGGCACCGAGCGCCCGCCCGTCGGCGATGACCGAGTCGAGCAGCGCCGGGCTCGCGGGCTCCGGCGCAAGCCAGTCGCCGACACGGTCGGGCGTCACGAGCACCGGCATCCGGTCGTGCACGGCGGCCACCACGGGCGAGGCCGGCTGCATCACGATCGAGTAGCAGAGGTGCTCGGTGTCATCCCCGCCGAGTCGCCCCGTCTGCACGACGGCGGCGAGGCCGAGGAGCTCGCCCCGGTCCGCGAACTCGAACCAGCGCCGGTCGCCCTTGCGCAGCTCGAACCAGCTCGTCGCCGGCACGATCGCGCGGCGGCGCATCCCGGCGGGCCGCTCGCGCAGACGCTCGGAGCGCGTGTTGATCGACGGGAACCTCGACGGCGCCCCGTCGACGAGGAAGCCCCACCAGCCGTCCGCGAGCGCCGCGCCCGACTCCCCGGCGACGAGCAGCGGATTCAGATTGCGCTGCACGCGGCCGGTCGGACGAATCGTCGCCCCCGCGTTGGCGACGGCCCGCTCGCGCAGGCGCCGCAGCGAATCCTCCTCGACCGCCTCGCGGTAGCGCTCCGCATCGAAGCGAGGATCGAGGCCGTAGCTCGCGCACATGCGGTCACTCTAGGACCGAGCCCCGACAACGCGATGCGGCCGAGTCCCGAAGGACCCGGCCGCATCGCGTTCTGTCAGGAGATCAGGGGAGGAAGGACTCGCCAAGCTCCTCCAGCTGCCCCTGCACGTCCGGGCAGAGGTCCTGCATCGCGTAGAGCGAGACGTTGCCGAGCGTGATGAGGTCGACCTCGTTGTTGAAGAGTTCGAGATACTTCGTCATGCCGCCGAGGTAGTCGCCCGCGACGATCGTGCGACCGGCGTCGCAGAGCTTATTGCCCATGTCCAGCAGCGCCGCGTCGGAGGCCGAGACCTCGCTCGAGCTCTTGACGTTGCTGAGGAACTGCTGCTGCTGCGCGCTCGACGCGGCGCCGCCGCCACCGCCCGCCCAGCCCCAGACCGTGAAGCCCAGGATGAGGACGATCGCCGCGATGAGCGCGACCGCGCCGACGACGATCCCGATGATCGCGCCCTTCGACAGGC
>DATMGN010000036.1:0-1604 GCA_035555435.1 Microbacteriaceae bacterium
GGCGGGCGTCGCCTCGCTCGGCGGCATCGGCGCCTTCATCGGCAAGGTCCGCGACGACCAGCTCGGCGACGTCTTCGCCCACGACCTCAAGTCGATCGGCGTGAGCTTCGAGGTGCCCCGCGCGGTCGAGGGCTCGGCGACGGGCCGCTGCCTCATCTTCGTCTCGCCCGACGCGCAGCGCACGATGAACACCTACCTCGGTGCCGGTCGGGGCCTCAGCCCGGCCGACATCGACCCCGAGTACGTCGCCGCCGCGAAGGTCGTCTATGTCGAGGGCTACCTGTGGGACACCGACGCCGCGAAGGCGGCGGTGCTCAAGGCCTTCGACGCGGCGCATGGCGCCGGGCGCCTGACCTCGCTGACGCTCTCCGACCCGTTCTGCGTCGACCGCTTCCGCGACGAGTTCCGTGACCTCGTCACGAACCACCTCGACATCGTCTTCGCCAACGAGGTCGAGATCATGTCGCTCTACGAGGTCGACTCGTTCGAGGCGGCCGTCGAGCACGCGCGCCGCGAGGGCAAGATCATGGTGCTGACCCGTAGCGAGAAGGGCTCGATGGTCGTGCGCGGCGAGGAGACGTACGCGGTCGAGGCGGAGCCGGTGGCGCGCGTCGTCGACACGACCGGCGCGGGCGACCTCTACGCGGCGGGCTTCCTCTACGGCTTCACCCGCGACCTCCCGCTCGTCGAGTGCGCTCGGCTCGGCGGCGTCGCGGCGGCCGAGGTCATCTCGCACGTCGGCGCCCGGCCCGGCGTCCTGCTCAGCTCGCTCGTCTGAACCTTCCCTACCCTGGTATCACACTGATACCATGGCAGTCATGGCGATGACTCTTCGACTGCCGGCGGAGCTCGATGCCGCCCTCGAGCTGGCCGCCGAGCAGCAGCGGGTGTCGAAGCAGTCCTATGTGATCAGCGCGGTCGAGCGCGCTCTGCGGCAGGAAGACAAGACGGCACGCGTGCTCGCGAGCCTTGATGAGACGAGCGAACGATATGCCGGACTCATCAAGCGACTCGAGGACGCGTGACCGAATACATCGAACCCGAGCAGGTGATCGCTGCGACCGAGCACCTCGGCCTCCACATCCGGGACCAGGGGCTGCTGTTCTCCGCCCTCGCACGGCCGAGCGCGAGCATGTTCGGCGAGGATGCCTATCCCGAACTCGCGACCAAGGCGGCCGCCCTGCTCGAGTCGTTCGCGCGCAACCACCCCCTCTTCGACGGGAACAAGCGCTGCTCCTGGTACCTCACGCTCGCGTTCTGCGCGCTCAACGACCATCGCGTCACGATGCCCGAGGACGACGCCTTCGACCTCATCCTCGGCGTCGCGCAGGGCGCGATCGACCTCGAGGTGTCTGCCGCACGGCTCGCACCGCACCTCACCCAGCGCTGAGCGACGCCTCGACGAGCGACTTGAGGCGGCGCATGTCCGCCTTGCCGCTCGGGGTGCGCTCGAGCGAATCGATGATGACGAGGTGGCGCGGCTTCTTGTAGCCGGCGAGCTGCTCCCCGACGTGCGCGCGCAGCTCGTCCGCGCCGACCGCGGCGCCGGGACGCCGCGCGACGACCGCGGCGACCGCCTGCCCCCAGCGCCGGTCGGCGACCCC
>DATMGN010000037.1:0-36300 GCA_035555435.1 Microbacteriaceae bacterium
GGATCGAGACGGTCCCATCGTGCTCCTCGCGCACGACGGTGCCGTCGTCGAGCTCGGCGATGGGGCGCCGCTCGAGCCAGGTGAGCGTCCAACGCCAGCCGGCGGCGTCGATGCCGTCCGCCTCGAGCTCCGCCTCCACCCGCGCGATCGCGCGGACCATCTCGGCCGAGAGCGAGCCGGGTGCGTCGTCGCCGACGTCCCATCGCGTTCCGAGCTGCATTTCAGGACTCCTCGGCCAGGACGATATCGCGGACACCGATCTCATCGGCTTCGACGAGCGTCAGCTCGGCGATCCGGCCCACCGCCTTGAGGTCGCTCAGCGCCTCGGCGATCTGCGCCGGGCCGGCGAGGGTCGCGGTCGCGACGGGGGTGCGCTGGGAGGCCTTCGCCTCGGTCTTCGCCCGGCGGATGTCGATGAGGGCGGCGCTCGCGAGCGCGAGCAGCCCGCTCGGCTCGACCGGGAGCTCCTCGACCGTCGGCCACGCCGCGGTGTGCACCGAGCCGTCGTGCGTCCACGACCACACCTCCTCGGTCGCGAAGGGGATGAACGGTGCGAGCAGGCGCAGCAGCACGTCGATCGCCGTGCGCAGCGCCGCGACCGCGGACGCCTGGCCCGCGGCGCCCGCCGAGCCGTAGGCGCGCTCCTTGACGAGCTCGAGGTAGTCGTCGCAGAACGTCCAGAAGAACTGCTCCGTCGCCTCCAGCGCCCGCGCGTGGTCGTACTCCTCGAAGGCGCGGGTCGCCGTCGCGACGACCGCTCGCAGCTCGGCGAGCAGGTCGAGATCGAGCGGCTCGGTCGGTACAGCGCCCTCGGTCCCCGGGTTCGGGAAGGAGTAGACGAACTTCGCGGCGTTGAGCACCTTGATGGCGAGCCGGCGGCCGATCTTCATGACCTTCGGGTTCTGCGGGTCGAATGCCGCGTCGGTGCCGAGCTTCGAGGAGGCTGCCCAGTAGCGCACCGCGTCGGAGCCGTGCTCGTCGAGCATGCCCGCGGGGGTGACGACGTTGCCCTTCGACTTCGACATCTTCTTGCGGTCGGGGTCGACGATGAAGCCGCTGATCCCGGCGTTCTCCCACGGGATCGAGCCGTGCTCGAGGTGGGCGCGCAGCGCCGTCGTGAAGAGCCAGGTGCGGATGATGTCCTGCCCCTGCGAGCGCAGCTGGTACGGGAACACGAGGTCGAAGAGCTCCTCGTCGGAGCCCCATCCGGCCGCGATCTGCGGGGTCAGCGACGAGGTCGCCCAGGTGTCGAGGATGTCGACCTCGCCGACGAAGCCGTCGGGCCGGCCGCGCTGCGACTCCTCGTAGCCGGGCGGCACGTCGGACGACGGGTCGATGGGCAGCTGCGCGTCGAGGGGGGTGAGCACCGCGCCGGTGCGCTCGCCGTCGGCCCCGAGCGCGTACCAGACGGGGATCGGCACGCCGAAGAAGCGCTGACGCGACACGAGCCAGTCGCCGGTGAGGCCGCCGACCCAGTTCTCGTAGCGCACCCGCATGTACTCGGGATGGAACTCGATCTCGCGCCCGCGCCCGATGAGCGCGTCGCGGAGCCCGGCGTCGCGCGCGCCGTTGACGAGGTACCACTGGAGCGTGGAGACGATCTCGAGCGGCTTGTCGCCCTTCTCGAAGAACTTCACGGGGTGCGTGATCGGCTTCGGGTCGGCGAGCAGCGCGCCCGCCTCCCGCAGCAGCTCGACGACGCGCTGGCGCGCCGAGAAGACCGTCTTGCCGGCGAGCTCCGCGTAGGCGGCGCGGCCCGCGTCGGTGAACGCGTCGAGCGCGCCGGGCTCGGCGATGAACCGACCGTCCTTGCCGATGACCGCGCGAGCCGGGAGATCGAGTTCTCGCCACCACACCACGTCGGTCACGTCGCCCCAGGTGGAGACCATGGCGATCCCGGTGCCCTTGTCCTGCTGCGCGAGGTGGTGCGCGCGCACGGGAATCTCGGCGCCGAAGATCGGCGTCGTCACGGTCGTGCCGAACAGGTCCTGATAGCGCGGGTCGTCCGGGTGGGCGACGAGCGCGACGTCGGCGGGGATGAGCTCGGGCCGCGTCGTGTCCACCTCGATGACACTGCCGTCGGGGCGGGTGAACGCGATCCGGTGATACGCCCCGGGCTGCTCCTTGTCCTCGATCTCGGCCTGGGCGACGGCACTGCGGAACGTCACGTCCCACACCGTCGGCGCGTCGGCCTGATAGGCCTCCCGCCGCTGGAGGTTCTTCAGGAACGCGCGCTGCGATACGCGCTGCGCGTGGTCGCCGATCGTGCGATACGTGAGCGACCAGTCGACGGACAGCCCGAGGCGGCGCCAAAGCTCCTCGAACTTGACCTCGTCCTCCTCCGTCAGCCGCTCGCACAGCTCGATGAAGTTGCGCCGGCTGACGGGGACCTGGTCGGCCATCTTGCCGCTCGAGCCCTCGCCGCCCTCGAGCGGCGGGGTGAAGTCGGGATCGTAGGGGAGCGTCGGGTCGACGCGCACGCCGTAGTAGTTCTGGACGCGGCGCTCGGTCGGCAGGCCGTTGTCGTCCCAACCCATCGGGTAGAAGAGGTGCTTGCCGCGCATGCGGTTGAAGCGCGCCGCGAGGTCCATGTGTGTGTACGAGAACACGTGGCCGATGTGCAGCGAGCCGGAGGCGGTCGGCGGCGGGGTGTCGATCGCGTAGACGGCGTCCTTGCCGGCGGCGAGCGCGGCGCTCCGGTCGAACCGGTAGGTGCCGTCCTGCTCCCATGCCGCAGCCCAGGTGTCCTCCAGGCCTTCGAGGGCGGGCTTCTCGGGGATCTCGCGCGGCATGGAACGGCTCCGGTTCGGTATGAGCGGCACCGTGTCCTCGGACGTTCGCGCGCCCTTGGTGCCTCAGATGTTGGACCGGATGATTCTACGCCGGGTCAGGCGTTTGGACCGTCTCCGCCCGGGTCGGCGGGATTGAAGACGGTGACGTACTCGGTGACGACGACGCCGGCGGAGTTCTTCGCGGACACTGTGTACTGGCGCTCGTCCAGCGTGCAGTCGAACGGCATCGTCGCGCTTCCGGTCGACGGCAGGCCCGTCGTGTACGCGCCGTCGAACGCGCTCGCGAGATGGTCGACTGCGATCGCGACCTCGGTCGAGTTGTTCGTGGCCCAGTTGAACGTCGGGTTGGCGATGCTGAGGGGATCGGTGGTGCAGGTGTCGAACGCCGCGTCGTAGACGACGTTGAAGGAGCTGATGGTGGGGTTCGGCACCGGCGCGGGCGGCGTGTACTGCCGCACGACCGTGACGACGCCGCTGTAGTGCTGGCCATCGGGGCCGGCTGCCGTGAGCGAGTAGGTGAGCTGGGCGTTGTTGCAGCCGAACGGCATCGGGAAGCGGGTCTCGGTCGCCGGGAGGTTGTTCTGGAAGGGGCTCGCGATCGCGTCGACCGCATTCGCGCCGCTCGCGATCGCGATCTGCGTCGTCGGGCCGACGACCGTCCAGGCGAAGTGCAGCATGACGGTCGTTCCGGCCGCCGTGTCGGCGCAGACAGCGGTGTTCGTGTCGACTGAGAAGCTCTGGATCGCGGGTTTGATGGTCGGTGTGGGCGTCGGCGTCGGCGTGCTGCGCGTCGGGGTCGGCGTGGGGGTGGCGGAGGTGCGGGTCGGCGTCGGGTCGGGGTCAGGGTCCTTGCCGCTGCCGCCGAGCACGACGACGAGCAGCACGATGAGCGCGATGAGCAGCACGCCGGCCGCGGCGATGAGGGTGATGAAGAGCGCCTTGCGGCGCGGGTCCCAGTCGCGGAACCCGCCGCCGCGTGGCGGCTCCGACGGGGGCAGGCCGCCGCCGGCGCCGCCCGCGAGCACCGTCGTCGCGGCGGTCGGGTCGAGCGACCCGGGCATGACGACGGTCGGCGCGAGACCGGAGGACGGGGTCCCGGCGGCCGGGATGGGCTCGGGGAACGCGGTCGTCGGTGCGTCGGATGCCGCGGGCGGGGCGAACGCGACGGTGGGCTCGTCGAGCGGCGGTGCGGTGACGGGGGACTGCTCGACCGACGGCGGGACGACGGGTGGCGTCTCGACGGGCGTGAATGCGACGGTCGGGACGTCGGCGGAGCTCGGCACGGACGGCTCCGGGGCGACCGGCTGCGGTGCGGCGGGTTCCTCGACCAGGCCCTTGAGGAGTTCGTCGAACGGGTCAGGGCCCTCGGCGGGAGTGCCGGGCGGGTGCTGCTCGCTCATGATTCCTCCTGGGGAACGTCGTCTCAGGATAGAGGCTGCGCGTCCGGGGCACGGGAGCGGCGGCGGCGTGGAGGCATTCGCATGAGCCCGATAACGCTAGATGAACTAGAATAATCTGGTGCTCATTTCGATCGACCCGAACGAGGGCCCGGTGTACGACCAGATCGCCGACGCGATCACGGCGCGCATCGCAACCGGCGACCCTGCGCAGGGCGAGCGGCTGCCCGCCGCGCGGGACCTCGCCGACGCGCTCGGCATCAACGTCCACACGGTGCTCCACGCCTACCAGCGACTGCGCGACGACGGGCTCATCGAGCTGCGCCGCGGCCGAGGCGCCGTCGTGATCGGCCAGGCCGCCGCCGGCGCAGTGCGCGACGCCGCCGGTGCCGCGGTGCGGGCCGCCCGCACGCACGGGCTCGGCGAGGCGGCGCTCATCGCCCTCATCCGGGAGGGGTACCGGGCATGACCAGGGCCAGGAGGATCGCGTTCTGGGTCGCGGGCGGACTGCTCGGCCTCACGATCGCCGGCGTCGTCGTGAGCCTCGTCGCGCTCCAGCCGCTCGACCAGGAGGTCGTCGTCCACTGGAACATCGCGGGGGAGGCCGACCGCTGGGGGCCCGCCTGGACATATCCGCTGCTCATCGGGATCGTCGGCCTCGTCTTCACCGGAATCGCGCTCATGGTCGGAGCGTTTCCGATGCGCGACCCCGGGGCCGTCGCCGACCCCGAGCCCATCGTGCTCGCACCGGGCGAGCTCGCCGCGTGGACGCGGACGGCGACCGCCGCGACCGGCTTCTATTGGGCGATCGGCACCGGCATCGCGTTCTCGATCGTCGCCTCGATCGTCGTCATCACCGCCTCGAGCGGGCGCGCCTGGCCCATCGTCGTCGTGCCCGCACTGCTCGTCGTGGCGCTCGCGCTCACGGGTGGCTGGCGCGTCTCGGCTGGCCCGACGGGGCTCACGGTCCGCGGCCTGTTCGGCCTGCCGGTCATGCGCGTGCCGCTCGCCGACATCGCGAGCGCGGACGCCGTCGGTGTGCACCCGATGCGCGACTTCGGCGGCTGGGGCATCCGCGGCGCTGTCGGCCGCGGCGGCTGGCGCACCGGGGTCGTGGTGCGCGCGGGCGACGCGATCGAGGTCACGCGCCGCAGCGGCAAGCAGTTTCTCGTCACGGTCGACGACGCCGCGACCGCCGTCGCCGTCCTCCGCGCCTACCTGACCCCCTGACCTTCCCCGCTCACCCTCACCCTCAGCCTCACCCTCACCCTCACCCTCACCGCCCAACGGCAACGTCGTGCGCCACGACGGCGTCGTCTGGCACCGCTCGCGGGCGATCGGACGTCCCGCGGGCGCGCGCCGGGAGCCACTCGTGGATCTGCTCGGCCACGTCGCCGACTGCCTGCCGCACGTGGAGGCGCGCGTGGTGTGGGAGTCCGCGGTGCGTCGCGGACATGTCTCGCTCACGGGCCTGTGCCGGGTCCGCTCGCCGCACCTGGGCGCGAGGTCGCTCGTGCGCGAGGTGACCGGGCTGTCGGACTCGCTCATCGAGACGATCGCCGTCGACGGGCTGCGGCACGCCGGCATCCCGGGGCGTCAGCAGGTCCGGATTCTCGGCCACCGGGTCGATGCGCTCGTCGGCGATCGGCTGGTGCTGCAGTTCGACGGGTACGCGTATCACTCGGGGGTCGCCGAGCGTCGCCGTGACGCGGAGCACGATGCGCGGCTCGTGCTCGAGGCGCACACGGTGCTGCGCTTCACGTATGAGCACGTCGTGGGGCGGTTCGACTATGTGCTGCGGACGGTCGAGGGGGCGATGGAGCAGGGTCTGCACCTCCCCCTGGGCTGAGAAATCGCGCGCGGGCTGAGAACGCCATGCCGGATTCCCAGCCCGACGCCGATCTCTCAGCCCGCACTCCCGAGGTGGGGCCCGGTAGAATGCCAGCAAGACATCGATCCGGCCATCACCGGGGAGTCCCTGGAAGAACGCCGGCGGCGGGCTGCGGCCCGCGGCAGGCAAGTAGAACCAGGCGGGTGCGCCCGACATCGCGCGCAAGGAGGGGCCGCGCCGGCAGGCGCGGCAAGCGAGGTGGTACCGCGGGAGTTCTGCTCTCGTCCTCGTGCAACACGAGTCGACGAAGCACTGCCCAGCACCCCTCGCATCCCCACGGAGTCCCCAGTGACCTACCCCGAGCACCGTGACGAGCACGGCGTCATGCCGTCGCCCAGCTTCCCCGCGATCGAGGAGGAGATCCTCGCGTTCTGGAAGCGCGACGCGACCTTCCAGGCGTCGATCGACCAGCGCGAGGGCGCGCCGGAGTGGGTGTTCTACGACGGGCCGCCGTTCGCGAACGGGCTCCCGCACTACGGTCACCTCCTCACCGGCTACGCGAAGGACCTGTTCCCGCGTTACCAGACGATGCGCGGCAAGCAGGTGCAGCGCCGCTTCGGCTGGGACACGCACGGGCTGCCGGCGGAGCTCGAGGCGATGCGCCAGCTCGGGATCACGACGAAGGACGAGATCGAGCAGATGGGCGTCGGGGCGTTTAACGACGCGGCGCGCGCCTCCGTCCTGGCGTACACACAGGAGTGGGAGAACTACGTCACCCGGCAGGCCCGCTGGGTCGACTTCGAGCACGACTACAAGACGCTCGACGTGTCGTTCATGGAGAGCGTCATCTGGGCGTTCAAGCAGCTCCACGACAAGGGCCTCGCGTATGAGGGCTTCCGCGTGCTGCCGTACTGCTGGAACGACGAGACGCCGCTGTCGAACCACGAACTGCGGATGGACGACGAGGTCTACCGGTCGCGGCAGGACCAGACCGTGACCGTGTCGTTCCCGCTCGTGGGGGAGCGCGCGGCCGCACTCGGACTCGCGGGCGTCAGCGCCCTCGCCTGGACGACGACCCCGTGGACGCTGCCGACGAACGCGGCGCTCGCGGTCGGTCCGGAGATCGCCTACTCGGTCGTCCCGAGGGCGGGGGGCGCCGCCCGCTACCTGCTCGCGACCGACACGATCGCGTCGTACGCGAAGGAGCTCGGCTACGAGAGCGCGGCCGCCGCGATCGACGCGGCGGAGCGCACGATCGCGGGCGCCGACCTCGCAGGCCTGCGCTACGAGCCGCTCTGGGGCTTCTACGCCGACGCCTACGGACCCGAGGCATTCCAGATCCTCGTCGCCGACTACGTCGCGACCGGCGAGGGCACGGGCATCGTGCACCAGGCGCCCGCCTACGGCGAGGACGACCAGATCGTGTGCGCGGCGGCGGGCATCCCCGTCGTGCTCAGCCTCGATGACGGTGGGCGCTTCCTGTCGTCCGTCCCGCTCGTCGCGGGCGAGCGCTGGGACGAGGCGAACAAGCCGCTCACGCAGGCGCTGCGCGACGCGGGGCGCCTCCTCCAGGTCAAGAGCCACGACCACCCGTACCCGCACTGCTGGCGCTGCAAGCAGCCGCTCATCTACAAGGCGGTCAGCTCCTGGTTCGTCCGTGTGACCGACTTCAAGGACGACATGCTCGCGCTCAACGAGCAGATCAACTGGGTGCCGGAGAACGTCAAGCACGGCCAGTTCGGCAAGTGGGTCGGCAATGCGCGGGACTGGTCGATCTCCCGCAACCGGTACTGGGGGAGCCCGATCCCGGTGTGGAAGTCGGACGACCCGGCCTACCCCCGCATCGACGTCTACGGCTCCTTCGCGGAGCTTCAGCGCGACTTCGGCCGGCTGCCGGTCGGGCCCGATGGCGAGCCGAACCTGCACCGCCCGTACATCGACGAGCTGACCCGGCCGAACCCGGACGATCCCACGGGCAGGAGCACGATGCGGCGCATCGAGGACGTGCTCGACGTGTGGTTCGACTCGGGCTCGATGCCCTTCGCCCAGGTCCACTACCCGTTCGAGCACGAGGAGTGGTTCGACACCCACAACCCGGCCGACTTCATCGTCGAGTACATCGGGCAGACGCGCGGCTGGTTCTACGTGATGCACGTCCTGTCGACCGCGCTGTTCGGCAGGCCGGCGTTCTCCAACGTCATCTCCCACGGCATCGTGCTCGGCAACGACGGACAGAAGATGTCGAAGTCGCTGCGCAACTACCCGGACGTTCAGGAGGTCTTCGACCGGGACGGCTCGGACGCGATGCGCTGGTTCCTCATGTCGTCGTCGGTCATCCGCGGGGGCAACCTCGTCGTGACGGAGGAGGGGATCCGCGGCGGCGTCCGGGAGCTGCTGCTGCCGCTGTGGTCGACGTACTACTTCTTCACCCTCTATGCGAACGCGGCGGGCGTGCGGGGCACGTGGCGCACCGACAGCGACAACGAGCTCGACCGCTACATCCTCGCGAAGACGCGCGAGACACTGGAGACGGTCACGGGGCATCTCGACGCCCTCGACTCGCCGCTCGCGGCGGAGGCGCTGCGGGACTTCGCCGACGTGCTGACGAACTGGTACGTGCGCCGCTCGCGCGAGCGGTTCTGGGATGAGGATCGCGACGCCTTCGACACCCTGTTCACGGTGCTCGAGACGGTCGCGCGGATGGCGGCACCGCTGCTGCCGCTCGTGACGGAGGAGATCTGGCGGGGGCTCACGGGCGGGCGCAGCGTCCACCTGACCGACTGGCCGGACGCGGCCGCGTTCCCGGCGGACGCCCCGCTCGTCGCGACGATGGATGCGGTCCGCGAGATCGCTTCGGCGGGGCTGAGCCTGCGCAAGGCGCGCAAGCTGCGGGTGCGCCTGCCGCTGCCGTCGATCACGGTCGTCGGCTCGGAGCTCGACCTCGAGCCGTATGCGGGCATCCTGCGCGACGAGCTCAACGTGAAGGCGTTCGGCGTGGCCGACAGCGCGGAGGGCTACGGCATCACCCGGCGCCTCGACGTCAACGCGCGCGCCCTCGGTCCGCGCATCGGCCGCGAGGTGCAGAACGTCATCGCCGCGGCGAAGACGGGCGACTGGCGGCTCGCGGACGATCGGGTGAGCGCGGGCGGCGTGGAGCTCCTTCCGGGCGAGTACGAGTTGACGCTGGAGGCTGCGGATCCGGCTTCGGCGATCGCGTTCCTGAGGACGGGCGGGTTCGTCGTGCTCGACACGACGACGACGCCGGAGCTGGAGGCGGAGGGGCGCGCGCGGGATCTGATCCGTCAGATCCAGGACGCGCGCAAGGCCGCGGGGCTCGACGTCGCGGACCGGATCTCGCTCGCGCTGACGCTGCCTGCGGCGGATGCGGCGGCGGCGCGCGCGCATGAGGCGCTCATCGCGGGGGAGACGCTTGCGGTCGAGGTCTCGATCGGCGATGGTGACTCGGAGATCCGCGTGACGAAAGCAGCTTCATGACCGATTACGCCGCCGACGCCGCGCGCGTCACGCAGGAGTTGCTCGAGCGCCTCGGCGAGTCGGCGCCGCAGCCGCGGCTGGAGCCGACGCGCCGGGTCGCGGATCTGCTCGGTGAGCCGCAGCGCGCCTATCCCGTCATCCACATCACGGGGACGAACGGCAAGACGACGACGGCCCGCATCATCGAGTCGATCCTGCGCGCCTATGGGCTGCGCACGGGGCTGATGACGAGTCCGCATCTGGTGCGGTTGAACGAGCGGATCATGATCGACGGGGAGCCGATCTCGGACGAGCGGCTCGTGGCGAACTGGGATGACATCCAGCCGTACCTGCTCATGGTCGACACGGAGCTGGAGGCTGCCGGCGAGGCGCCGCTGACGATGTATGAGGCGCTGTCGCTCCTCACGTTCGCCGCGTTCGCGGATGCGCCCGTGGATGTGGCGATCCTGGAGGTCGGGATGGGCGGTGAGTGGGATTCGACGAACGTCGCGGACGGTCAGGTCGCGGTCCTCGCGCCGGTCGCCCTCGACCACACGCGGTTTCTCGGGTCGACGGTCGGGGAGATCGCCCGGACGAAGTCGGGCATCATCAAGCCGCTCGCGGAGGTCGTCTCGGCGAGCCAGGAGCCGGAGGCGTTCGCGGAGATCGTGCGCGCGGTGGCGCTGACGGAGTCGGTGCTGCACGCGGAGCCGGAGTCGTTCGCGCTCGAGTCCGCGGAGGTCGCGGTCGGGGGGCAGTCGATCACCGTGCGCGGGATCGCGGGCCGCTACGAGGACTTGTATCTGCCGCTCTACGGCGACCACCAGGGGCATAATGCGGCGCTCGCGATCGCGGCGGTCGAGGCCTTCCTCGGCCGCGGCAAGCAGCCGCTCGTGCCGGCGGTCCTCGCGGACGGTCTGCAGCAGGCGTCGTCGCCGGGGCGTCTGCAGATCCTCGCCTCGGACCCGGCGGTGATCGTTGACGCGGCGCACAACCCGCATGGGGCGCACGCACTCGCCGAGGCGCTGGCGAAGTACTTCGCGTTCGAGGAGATCGCGTTCGTCGTCGGGATCCTCGCGGACAAGGACGCGCAGGGGGTCATCGCGGAGCTCGCGCCGGTCGCCTCGCGCTGGTATCCGACGGCGTCGGGTTCGGAGCGGGCGCTGTCGGGGGAGGAGATCGCGGACCTGCTCGACGCGACCGACATCCCGCACGAGCCGCCGCTGCCCGTGGCCGAGGCGCTGCGCGCCGCGCAGGCGTGGGCGGCCGAGGCACCGCGCCGCGCGGTCGTCGTCGCGGGGTCCATCACGCTCGTGGGCGATGTGCTCAGATTGGCGGAACTCGATGACTGACATCCAGCGCAACCTGCTGACCCCGAAGCTCGTCGCGATCGTGCTCGGCCTCGACGTGTTCATCGTGATCTTCGTCGCCTTCACCGCCTTCGGGCTGCGCTGGTTGGAGCCGGGCGCGGCGTTCGGGCTCGGCGGCGCGCTCATCGTGCTGTGCGTCGTGGGCGCGGGCCTGGTGCGTCGTCGCGCGGCGATCGCGATCGGCATCGGCTGGCTCGTGCACGCGGTGCTCGTGGCGGGCGGCGTCCTGCTGCTGTTTCGCGACGTCGGCGCCGGGATCACGCTGCTCGTCGTGGCGGGAGGCGCCCTGGCACTGTGGGTATGGTGTCTCTGGCGCGGCGCCAAGACGGACCGCGCGCCCATCCCGTCGAACGTCTAGGAGAATCGCCGCATGAGCCCAGTGGAGGAGACGCTCGTCCTCGTGAAGCCCGATGGGGTCGCGAGAAATCTGACCGGCGAGATCCTCCGTCGTATCGAGGCGAAGGGGTATCAGCTCGTCGATATCCGGATGCTCGAGCCGGAGCGGGAACTGCTGGAGGACCACTACGCGGAGCACGCGGGCAAGTCGTTCTTCGAGCCGCTCGTGGAGTTCATGCTGAGCGGTCCCGTCGTCGCGATCCGCGTCACGGGCAATCGCGTGATCGAGGGCGTGCGCTCGATGATCGGCTCGACCGAGCCGACCGCGGCGGCTCCGGGTTCGATCCGTGGCGATCTCGGTCGCGACTGGGGCACGACGGTGACGCAGAACCTCATCCACGCGTCCGACGCGCCGGAGTCGGCCGAGCGCGAGCTCGCGCTCTGGTTCCCGCCCGCTCGCTGACGGGATGGCGCGGGCCGGCGGTCAGGCCTGACGCAGCGCCGCCGCGTCGTACAGCCGGTCGGTGTCGACGCCGAGGGTGCTGACGACCCCGCCGACGAAGATGGCCGTCCCGACCGCGAGGACGGTCGGCGCGTCGAGCAGCGACCCGATCCGGGTCATGTCGCTCCACGCGTACGGCCAGTCGGCGTGCGCCGGGTAGGGCAGGTGCGTCTCCGGCAGGTCGACGAATACCCGCTCGGAGGGCAGGTCGGCCAGGGCCGCGAGGAACCCGCGGAGGTCCTTGTCGGCGGGGATGGACACGAGCACGCGGTGCGGGTCCCCGCCGAACTCGCGGCGCGCCTCGGCGAGCGCGGCGTCCAGCCCGTCCTTGGTGATCGCGGCGTCGACGAGCACGCGAGCGCCGCCGCTGCGGTGGAGACTGAGCCGGCCCGGCATGCGGACCCGTGCCGCGACGGCGCGGCGCGACGTGCCGGGGGCGGGCCGGAGGCCCATGGCCGCGCGGAGGTCGTCGGCCGCGGCGATCCCGAGGGCCGTGTTGCGGGCCCCGAATCCGCGCGGGCCGGCCGCCGCAGGGTCGGCGCCATCGCGTTCGTCGGCGTCGATGATGCGCGCCGTCGCACCGATGGCGCTCGCGCGCGTCACGATCTCCCGCGTCGCCTCCGGCGATTGGCGCAGCAGGTCGATGAACCGCGTGCCGACGGTCGCCGCGGCGGCCTTGTCGCGCGCGATCTCGGCGAGCGTGTCGCCGAGCAGTGCCTGGTGCTCGAGGAAGATCTCCGTGACGGCGAGCCCCGTCAGCGGCAGGAGCGAGATCTCGTCGCTGGCGCCGCCGATGCCCGCCTCCACGACGACGACGTCGCAGTGGGCGCGCGTGAAGTGTCGGAGCCCGGCGAGGAGGAAGAACCCGACGGGGGAGAGGTAGCCGTCGTCGCGAGCGGGTGTCGCGAGCGCCGCATCGCGCACCTCGCGGAGGACCGCGTCGTACGGGGCCTCCTCGATGCTCACGCCGTCGAGGCGCAGCCGGTCGCGGTTCGACGAGAGGCCCGGGCTGAAGACGGTGCCGACGCGCAGGCCGCTCGCGCTGAGCAGCGCGCTCGCGGCGAGCGCGGTCGTGCCCTTGCCCTTGGACCCGACGACGCCGAGGAGTGGCGGCAGCGGGTCGAGGTCGAGGATTCGCAGCACGTCGAGCGCGCGCTCGCGGCTGCGTCGCTGCCCGCTCGCCCGCGCGAGCCACTCCGCGTAGGCGGTCTCCCGCTCGATCGCGCGCAGTGCGTCGCGGTCGTCGGGGGCGCCGAGGTTCATGCGAGGACGGGCTAGAGGTAGCCGATGACGTCGAGCCGCAGCTGCGCGATGATCGCGATGACGAGGTAGCTCGCGACCGCGATGAGCGGCGCCCAGCTGTAGAGGGCCGCGCCGCCGCGCCGGCCCCAGCGCCCGAAGTGCCCGGCCTTCAGGTTGTAGAACGTCACGGTCCAGAACGCGAGGATCGCGGCCGCCCAGGTGAGCATGCACCAGGGGCAGAGCGTGCCGATCACGAAGATCGACTGGGCCATGAGCCAGATGCAGAACGCGAGCGCCCCGGCCATGCCGAGGTTGAACAGCAGCCAGAACCAGCGCGCGAAGCGCGCCCCCGCGACGAGCGCCGCCGCGACGACGATCGGTGCGACCCAGCCCATGAGCCCCCAGATCGGGTTCGGCACCCCGAAGAACACCGAGCCCTGCCACGACTGCAGGTTCGCGCCGCACTGCACGATGATCGAGAAGTTGCAGTCGAGGTCGGCGTTCGGGTCGATGAGGACTGCGAACTTATCGAGCGTGAGCGCGATCGCCGCCCAGAGACCGGCGACGCCCGACACGAGCAGGACGACGAGGAGCAACCAGGGTCGACGCGCGTGGGCTTGGGTCACGTCGCCATTATCTCGACGGGTCGTGCGATAATGCTGGAACCAAGCTTTCCGGGCATACCGGACCAGGTTGCGGCCCATGCCGCGGCAGTCGGATAGCCAGTTCCGAAGATCGGTCCCCACCGCGGATCGAGTCGGCCGCAGGCCGTGTCGAGACCAGGGTCGAGACCTCACAGATTTGCGCGAGGGTCCGCGCCACGCGGACCGCGCACGAGCGTACCGGTGTCGCGACGCGGCCCGGCGAGGAGTACCGGTGGACGAGACCACCCCGAGCGTTTCCCCCGTATCGCTGCTGTTCATGGCGCCGCCGCCACTGCCGCAGGCGCCCGAGCTCCCGGAGTTCGACGAGCTCGACGGGGAGGCGCCCTCGGGCTCGCGCCGCAGCCGCACCCGGCGCCGCGGCCGCGGCGACGGCGACGCGGAGCCGGCCCAGTCGCAGCAGCAGCCGCGCCAGCGTCAGCAGCGCGCCGCCCCCGAGCCGATCACCGAGCCGCAGCGCGTCAAGGGCTCGACGCGGCTGGAGGCCAAGAAGCAGCGCCGGCGCGACGGCCGCTCCGACGGCCGCCGGCGCACCGTCGTGACCGAGAGCGAGTTCCTCGCCCGGCGCGAGGCGGTCGACCGGTCCATGGTCGTGCGCAGCAAGTTCGACCGCATCCAGGTCGCCGTCCTCGAGGATGACGTGCTCGTGGAGCACTACGTCGCCAAGAGCCAGGAGGCGTCCCTCATCGGGAACATCTACCTCGGGCGGGTGCAGAACGTGCTGCCGTCGATGGAGGCGGCGTTCGTCGACATCGGGCGCGGTCGCAACGCCGTGCTCTACTCCGGCGAGGTCGACTGGGAGGCCGCGCAGGCCAACGCGGAGGAGGAGGGTCGCGGCAAGCAGCAGGCGAAGCGCATCGAGCTCGCGCTCAAGCCCGGCGATCGCGTGCTCGTGCAGGTGACGAAGGACCCTGTGGGGCACAAGGGCGCCCGTCTCACCTCGCAGATCTCGCTGCCCGGCCGCTACCTCGTGTACGTGCCGAACGGCTCGATGTCCGGCATCTCGCGCAAGCTCCCCGACACGGAGCGCGCCCGCCTCAAGCGCATCCTCAAGGAGGTGCTCCCGGAGTCGGCCGGCGTCATCGTGCGCACCGCCGCGGAGGGCGCGACGGAGGAGCAGCTCACGCTCGACGTGCAGCGCCTGACGAACCAGTGGGCGCACATCCAGCACGCGGTCGAGACGGCGAATGCGCCGGCGCTGCTGCACTCCGAGCCGGACCTGCTCGTCAAGATCGTCCGCGACGTCTTCAACGAGGACTTCCAGCGCCTCGTGATCGAGGGCGAGGACGCGCACGAGATCATCACCGACTACCTGAGCGCCGTCGCGCCCGATCTGCTCGAGCGCGTCGTGCGCTTCGAGGGCACCGACTCGTTCGGCGAGTTCCGGGTCAGCGAGCAGATCGACAAGGCGCTCGAGCGCAAGGTGTGGCTGCCCTCCGGCGGCTCGCTCGTGATCGATCGCACCGAGGCGATGACGGTCGTCGACGTCAACACCGGCAAGTTCGTCGGCCAGGGCGGCAACCTCGAGGAGACGGTCACCAAGAACAACCTCGAGGCCGCCGAGGAGATCGTCCGGCAGCTGCGGCTGCGCGACATCGGCGGGATCATCGTCGTCGACTTCATCGACATGGTGCTGGAGAACAATCGCGACCTCGTGCTGCGCCGGCTCGTCGAGTGCCTGTCGCGCGACCGCACGAAGCACCAGGTCGCCGAGGTCACGTCGCTCGGGCTCGTGCAGATGACGCGCAAGAAGATCGGGCTCGGACTGCTCGAGACCTTCTCCGAGCCGTGCGAGGTGTGCGCGGGCCGCGGCGTCGTCATCCACCACGACCCCGTCGTCAAGCACCGGGCCGCGGACGGGGGCACGCGCAAGCGCTCGGGTCGCGGTGCCGCGGGCGGCGCGAGCGGCGTCAAGAACGGCGTCGGCTCCGCCGGCACGCACGCGATCACGGAGGACGTGCGCAACGCGCTGTCCAAGATCGCCAAGTCGACGATCCACGCGGACGAGGCCGCGCAGGACGTCGCGCTGCCTGAGCGGGCCGAAGGCGATTCGAAGGGTGGCGACCCGGAGGCCGCCATCACCGCCGCGCTCGACGCGGTCGCCCCCGCGGTCGCCGGCGCCCCGGCGCCCGCTGCCGAGGCGGCGCCGACGAAGCCGCGGCGGCGCCGCGCGTCGACGAAGGCGCCGGTGACGCCCGCCGAGAGCGACTAGCGTGCTCACGATCCGGGCCTCGCGCCCGGTGGGGGTGCGGCGCTAGCGATCCCGCGCGCGCACGCGCAGCCCGCTCGCGATGAGCCGCCGGGTGAGCTCGTTCGCGCTGACGAGCGTCGCGCCGAGCTGCTGGAGCGCCGCCTCGCGCTCGAGCGGGTAGTCGTAGTGGTCGAGATCGAAGCCGCGCTCGGGGATCCCGGCCCGCCGCGCGAAGTCGTGCAGCTCGGTCAGCGACGTGTCGCTGACGAGGTGGCCCCAGAGCGTGCCGTGCCGGGGCCACATCGGCGGGTCGATGAGGATCACCCCCTCATCTTCGTCCCATCCCCGCTGCGTCGACGCGAACTGTGCGATTCTTGGTGGGAGGACGGCGTTCTCAGGCTCGAATCGGGCGCGGGTCGCACGTTTTCCGGCACGGCGAGGCGCGTTTGCTCGGGGGACGGGCGTCGCGTATGATTGAACGTCGGTGTCCGCGGCTACCGCCGCGTGCGACACGAGTCAGGCTTCCAAGAAGAGGACCACCAATGGTGTACGCGATCGTCCGCGCAGGTGCGCGGCAGGAAAAGGTCGAGGTCGGCACGGTCGTCGTGCTCGACCGCCAGAAGGCGAACGTCGGCGAGACGATCGCCCTCCCGGCCGTGCTCGTCGTCGACGGCGACAAGGTGACGAGCGACGCCAAGGGCCTCGCGAAGGTCAAGGTCGAGGCGGAGGTCGTGCGCGAGGAGCGCGGGCCGAAGATCGTCATCCAGAAGTTCAAGAACAAGACCGGGTACAAGAAGCGTCAGGGCCACCGCCAGGACCTCACCCGCGTCAAGATCACGAAGATCGCGTAAGGGGCTGAGCACGCATGGCACACAAGAAGGGCGCAAGCTCCACCCGTAACGGCCGCGACTCCAACGCGCAGCGCCTCGGCGTCAAGCGCTTCGGCGGCCAGGTCGTCAAGGCCGGCGAGATCCTCGTCCGCCAGCGCGGCACCCACTTCCACCCCGGTGCCGGCGTCGGGATCGGCAAGGACGACACCCTGTTTGCGCTCGAGGCCGGTGCGGTCGAGTTCGGCGCCAAGGGTCGCCGCAAGGTCGTCAACATCGTCGCGGCGCAGTAGCACCGCGGAAAGCGCGGCCGTCCTGATCGGACGCGCCGCGCTTTCGCATTCCGCAGCCACAGGAGCGAGAACGTCATGGCGCAGTTCGTCGATCAGGTGACGCTCCACCTCGCCGCGGGGGACGGCGGCAACGGCTGCGTGTCGGTGCGGCGCGAGAAGTTCAAGCCGCTCGCGGGGCCCGATGGCGGTAATGGCGGCGACGGCGGCGACATCGTGCTCGTGGCGGACCCGCAGGAGACGACGCTGCTGACCCTCAAGTTCGCGCCGCATCGCAAGGCCGGCAACGGCGCGGCCGGCGCGGGCGATCTGCGTCACGGTGCCAACGGCGCCGAGACGCTGCTGTCCGTCCCGGTCGGTACCGTCGTGAAGGACGCGGAGGGGGTGCTGCTCGCGGATCTCGCGACGCCGGGCGAGCGCTTCGTCGTCGCGGCGGGCGGCCAGGGCGGCCTCGGCAACGCGGCGCTCGCGACGGCGAAGCGCAAGGCGCCGGGCTTCGCGCTCAAGGGCACGCCGGGGTTCGAGGGCGAGGTGCTGCTGGAGCTCAAGACGGTCGCGGACGTCGCGCTCGTCGGCTACCCGTCGGCGGGCAAGTCGAGCCTCATCGCCGCGATGAGCGCCGCGAAGCCGAAGATCGCCGACTACCCGTTCACGACGCTGCACCCGAACCTCGGGGTCGTCGAGGCGGGCGCGACCCGCTACACGATCGCCGACGTGCCGGGCCTCATCGAGGGCGCGAGCGAGGGCAAGGGGCTCGGCCTGGAGTTCCTGAGGCACGTCGAGCGCTGCTCAGCGCTGCTCCACGTGCTCGACTGCGCGACGCTCGAGCCGGGCCGCGACCCGATCTCGGATCTCGACACGATCCTCGCGGAGCTCGCCGCGTATCCGGTGCCGGAGGGACAGCTGCCGCTCCTGGAGCGCCCGCAGCTCGTCGCGCTCAACAAGATCGACGTGCCGGAGGCCGCCGAGCTCGCCGACTTCGTCCGGCCGGACCTGGAGGCGCGCGGCTACCGCGTGTTCGAGATCTCGGCGGTGTCGCACGCGGGGCTGCGGGAGCTCAGCTTCGCGCTCGCCGAGCTGGTCGCGGCCGACCGCGAGGCGAAGGCGGCGGCGTCGGTCGACCGGCCGCGGCTCGTCATGCGCCCGCGCGCGGTGGACGCGAAGGACTTCGAGATCCGCGTCGAGGGCGGCACGACGACGCTGTACCGCGTCCTCGGCGCGAAGCCCGAGCGCTGGGTGGCCCAGACGGACTTCGACAACGACGAGGCGGTCGGCTACCTCGCGGACCGGCTCGCGAAGCTCGGAGTCGAGGAGGAGCTGTTCCGCGTCGGCGCGACGCCGGGCGCGACGGTCAAGATCGGGCGGGGCAACCGCGAGGTCACGTTCGACTGGGAGCCGACGCTGACGAGCGCCGCGGAGCTGATCCAGAGCCCGCGCGGCACCGACACCCGCCTCGACGGCGGTCCGGGCCGGCGCACCACGAAGCAGCGCCAGGAGGAGTACCACGCCTGGATGGACGCGAAGGCGGCGGCGCGTGCCGAGCTGGAGGCCGAGCGCGAGGCGGGATACTGGAGCGACGATGACGAGTGATGCGCCGCTGACCGGCCCGACGCCGCAGGTGTCCATCGTCGAGCGCCATGCCGACATCCCGCGGGCGCAGCGCATCGTCGTCAAGGTCGGCTCCTCGAGCGTCACGGGGGACAACGTCGGGCAGATCGACACGCTCGTCGACGCGCTCGCCGAGGCGCATGCGCGCGGCTCCGAGGTGATCCTCGTCAGCTCCGGCGCGATCGCGAGCGCGAAGCCGTTCCTCGGCCTCGAGGGCAACATCCGCGCCTCGGGCGATCTTGCGACGCAGCAGGCGGCCGCCGCGGTGGGGCAGAACGTCCTCATGTGGCGCTACCAGACGAGCCTCGACCGCTACCGGATCCTCGCGGGCCAGCTGCTGCTGACCGCCGGCGACATGGAGCATCCGACGAACCGTTCGAACGCCCGCCGGGCCTTCGAGCGACTCCTGGGGCTGCGCGTGCTACCGATCGTCAACGAGAACGACACGGTCGCCACCCAGGAGATCCGCTTCGGCGACAACGACCGCCTCGCGGCGCTCGTGAGCGTCCTCGTGCAGGCCGATGTGCTCGTGCTGCTTTCCGACGTCGACGCGCTCTACACGCGGCCGCCGTCGGATCCCGGCGCGGTGCGCGTCGATCACGTCGCGCATGACGACGAGCTCGACCAGATCGCGTTCGGCGACATCGGCGAGGCGGGCGTCGGCACGGGGGGCGCGGCGACGAAGGTCGCGGCCGCGAAGCTCGCGGCGGGGCACGGCATCCCGGTGCTGCTCACGGAGACGGGCTCCGTCGCGCGAGCGCTCGCGGGCGAGCGCCTCGGCACCTGGTTCGACGCAGCCCCGGTCGCGGGCTGAGAAGTCTGCTCCGGGCTGAGTTGTCGCCCCGCATTCCTCAGCCAGAACGCGATTCTTCAGCCCGCGAGGGCGCGGGGAGTCCGGTGGGCGGGGTGGGGCGGGGCGGGGCGGGCAGAGCAGGCCCGCCGGCACGCGGCACGAGCGGCACCGCCGCGAGCGGTGCGAGCGCGCCGATCGCCCAGGCGAGCGGGTAGCCGACCGCGCCGATGAGCGCGCCGAACGCCGGGGAGACGATCGCGGCGGCGAGGAACTGCCCCGTGTTCTGGATGCCGAGTGCGCGGCCCGCCCAGCGCGGGCCGGCGATCTCGGCGACGGCGGTGAACGCGAGGCCGTTGTCGGCGACGCTGACGCAGCTCGCGACGACGAACGCGATCGCGGCGGGGATCGCGAGGCCGAGCGCCCCGAATGCCGCCGTGAGCCCCATCGCGGCGATCCCGGCGATCGCGACCCACCGCAGGGGCCCGAGACGCGAGCCGACGCGGTCGCTGACCGCGCCCGCGGCGATCCGGCCAGCCGCACCGAGGAGCTGCGCGGCCGAAACGACGAGCCCCGCGGCGATCGCCGACCAGCCGAAACCGGCGATGAACCACACGAGTCCGAAGGTCGACAGCGCGAACTGCGGCACGACGAGCAGCACCGAGACGGCGTGAATGCGGGCGAGCACGCCGGTGCCGCGGTACGGGTTCGCGGCGGCGGCGAGCTCGCGGTGCGGCGGCCGCGCGGGGTCGACGACGACGACGGTGCAGACGATGAGGCTCACGAGGCACAGCACCCCGCCGAAGGCGAGCGCCGCGGCGATCCCAGCGCCGCTCGCGAGCGCGGGGACGGCGAGTGCCGCGGCGGCGACGCCGACGGGCTGGCAGGTCTGCCGGATCCCCATCGCGAGTCCGCGCCGCTCGGGCGGGAACCAGCCGACGATGAGGCGGCCGCTCGACGCGTTCGTGCAACCGGACAGCGCCCCGCTGAGCACGAGCGTGAGCCCGAGCCAGACGAAGCCGCTCGCGAGCATCGAGAGCACGATCGCGAGCGTCGTCGCGGCGAGCCCCGTGACGAGCACTCGGCGCTCGCCCCAGCGGTCCGTCGCGGCGCCCCAGGCGACGAGCGAGAGCACGAGGCCGAGGTTCGGGGCGGCGGCGAGGAGGCCCGCCTCGGCGAGTGAGAGGCCCGCGGTGTCGTGCAGCAGCGGGATGAGGAACGCCGGCGCCGTCGCGACGACGGTCGTCGCGGCCTGGGCGATCACGGCCGCGGTGAGCATGAGCCACGGCATGGGCCTGGCGATCATCGGGAAGTCCCGTCTCGGTCGGAGTGTGCGACCGGCACAGCGTCGGCGCCGCGGGGAGGGCGCCGGTCGTTTCAGGCCCTGCCGCGGCGGCGAAGCAACAGTGAGCGTGACATGGTGCGAGCAGTCTAGTGATCCGCGCCGAGCGCGGTCACGACCCCGGCGATGCGCCGCGCCCGCGTCGCGGCAGCCTTGGTCTGGGGTGCTCTCGGCGGCGCGGACAAGCCCGGCCCACGGGAAAGAGGGGGCGCATCGCGTTCTGCCCCGCGCGTACACTGACCGCATGACGACGGAGATCGCGCTTGGTCTGACGGACAAGCTCGAGGCTGCCCGCACGGCCTCGATCGCGCTCGCGCAGGCCTCGGCCGCGCAGCGCAACGCGGGGCTCGAGGCGATCGCGGCGGCGGTCGAGTCGGCCGCGGGTCGCATCCTGCCGGCGAACGAGCTCGACCTCGCGAACGGCCGTGACAACGGCCTGAGCACGGGCCTCATCGACCGGCTCACGCTGACGGAGGCCCGTCTCGCGGGACTCGCCGAGGCAGTCCGCGAGATCATCGTCCTGCCGGACCCCGTCGGCGACGTCGTCCGCGGCTCGACGCTGCCGAACGGCCTGCAGCTCACGCAGGTGCGGGTGCCGTTCGGCGTGATCGGCGCGATCTACGAGGCCCGCCCCAACGTGACGATCGACATCGCCTCGCTCGCGCTCAAGAGCGGCAACGCGTCGGTGCTGCGCGGCGGCTCGGCGGCCGAGCACACCAACGCGGTGCTCGTCGGGCTCATCCAGGACGCGCTCGCCTCGGCGGGCCTGCCGCGGGACGCGGTGCAGACGATCGACGAGTTCGGTCGGGAGGGTGCGACGCAGCTCATGGCCGCCCGCGGCTACGTCGACGTGCTCATCCCGCGGGGGAGCCAGAACCTCATCGACACGGTCGTGCGCGAGTCGAAGGTCCCCGTCATCGAGACCGGCGCGGGCGTCGTGCACGTCTACCTCGACGAGACCGCGGACACGCAGATGGCGGTCGACATCGTCGTCAACGCGAAGGTGCAGCGCCCCTCCGTGTGCAATGCGGCCGAGACGCTGCTCGTGCACCGCGCCGCCGCCGAGCGGCTCGTGCCGCCGGTGCTCGCCGCGCTCGCCGCGCAGAACGTGCAGCTGCACGCCGATGAGCGCGCCCGTGCGCTCCACGTCGACGCGGTGCCGGTCACCGAGGACGACTACACGATCGAGCACATGGCGCTCGAGATGAACGTGCGCGTCGTCGACGACCTCGACGAGGCGATCGCCCACATCCGTCGTTACTCCACGAAGCACACCGAGGCGATCGTCACGAACGACTACTCGCAGGCCGAGCGCTTCCTCGCGGAGGTCGACGCGGCCGTCGTGATGGTCAACGCGTCGACGAGGTTCACGGACGGTGGCGAGTTCGGCTTCGGCGCGGAGGTGGGGATCTCGACGCAGAAGCTCCACGCGCGCGGCCCGATGGGGCTGCGCGAGCTCACGAGCACGAAGTGGCTGGTGCGGGGCACCGGACAGATCCGCGGCTAGGATTGCCGCATGACGTTCTCGCTCGTCCTCGCCGCTGAAGAGCACGTGGCGCAGGCCCTCGCGCTCCCCATCTGGGCCTTCCCGGCGATCGCCGCGGCGTTCTTCATCGTCGGCGGCGTCATCACGTTCACGTATCGCGACGTCGCGAACCGCCACTCGCACAAGACGGGTCACGCCGAGGGGCACGACGCGCACGGCGGACACGGCCACTAGGCCGGGGACGCTCTCGATGGCGGATCAGCCGCTCGAGCCCGGTGAGCTGCCCGATTCGGGGAAGCTCGCCCGGATCGGGATCATGGGCGGCACGTTCGACCCGATCCACCACGGCCACCTGGTCGCCGCGAGCGAGGTGGCACAGCAGTTCGACCTCGATCGCGTCGTGTTCGTCCCGACCGGTGTCCCGTATCTGAAGCCGGACGTGTCGGAGGGCGAGCACCGCTACCTCATGACGGTCATCGCGACGGCGGCGAACCCGCGCTTCACGGTCAGTCGCGTCGATATAGAACGCGATGGCCCGACGTACACGGTCGACACGCTCCGCGACCTGCGGGCCCTGTATCCGCAGGCGGAGCTCTTCTTCATCACGGGCGCCGACGCGGTCGCGCAGATCCTCGATTGGAAGGACGTCGAGGAGATCTGGGACCTCGCGCACCTCGTCGCGGTCTCGCGCCCGGGCCACCGGTTGACGATCTCGGGGCTGCCGGCCGACCGCGTCAGCTCGCTCGAGGTCCCGGCGCTCGCGATCTCGTCGACGGACTGCCGGGAGCGTGTCGGCAAGGGCTGGCCGGTCTGGTATCTCGTTCCTGACGGTGTCGTCCAGTACATCGCCAAGCACCGGCTGTATCGTGGGAGTGCATGAGCGTCTCGGACCAGACTCCGCTGACACGCCGGGCCGTGCGGGAAGCCGCGCGCGCCACGGGTGAGCAGCCGATCCTCACCGGTGCCACCGCCACGGGCGGCGCGCCGCGGTTCGACGCGCCCGCCTCCGCCGAGGTCGCGCCCGGGGCCACGGGGGAGCAGCAGCCGCTCACGCGCCGGCGCCTGCGCGAGTTGCGCGCCCAGGGCATCGCGACGGGCGAGGTCGCGGTCACGGGGGTCGTCGAACTCGAGCCCGAGCGGACCTTCGAGCCCGAGCAGACCTTCGAGCCGGCGCCGGTCGCCGAGCCGGAGTCGTCCGTGGTGGCGCCGACCGTCGAGGCGGAGCCGGTCATCGAGACGACCCACCCGCGCGACACCGCGCCGCAGCCGCCCATCGCGTTCTCCCCGCCCGCGGTCGCCGAGTCCGCCGAGCCGAGGTCGGGCTGGGCCGCGCCGGAGGGTCACTGGACCCGTCAGCTGGAGGTCGAAGACGAGGAGGAGCTCCTCGAGACGACGTTCAGCCGCGAGGTGCGCGCCGCGAGCCCGACGACGAGCGCGCTCATCATCCCGGAGGCGCCAGCCGCCATGAACCTCGGCGGGCCGCTCGACTCCACGGGCGAGATCCTGCTCACGGGCTCGATCCCGCTGAGCCCGAGCCTCGCGACGACCGGTGCGATCGAGCGCCACCCCGCCGTCGAGGACGACCGCTTCGACGACGAGCGGCTGCACGACAGCGCACAGGACGCCCAGCCGGTCCGCGCGGCCGCGATCGCGAGCCAGCACGCGCTCGGCACGCCGATCGTGAGCGACGGCAAGACCCGCAGCGGCCGCGGCCTCACGATCCTGCTCATCGCGGCGAGCTCGCTCGCCGTCATCGTCACGGGCGTCGTCGTCGCCGCCCTCGTGCTGCGGTGGATCTGAGCCTTTGACTGCCTCCGACCACGCCCGTGAGCTCGCCCGTCAGGCGGCGCTCGCGGCGGACGACAAGCAGGCGTCCGATCCCGTCGCCCTCGACGTGTCAGGCGCGATGCCGTTCTCCGATGCCTTCCTCATCGTCTCGGGACGCAACGAGCGCCAGGTCAGCGCGATCGCCGACGCGATCGAGGAGCGCCTGCTCGAGCACGGCTCGAAGCGGCTGCGCCGCGAGGGCGCGGGGGAGGGCCGCTGGGTGCTGCTCGACTTCGGCGACCTCATCGTGCACGTCTTCCATGAGGAGGAGCGGCTCTACTACTCGCTCGAGCGCCTCTGGAGCGACTGCCCGGTGATCCCGCTCGATCTCGCCGCCTGACGCAGCACGGCCCGCACGCGTGTAAGCTTGTCGAGTCCTAACGGGCCCGTGGCGCAGTTGGTAGCGCACCTGCATGGCATGCAGGGGGTCAGGGGTTCGAATCCCCTCGGGTCCACCGATGTGACGAGTCGGGACATGTGTCTCGATGCGCGCCCGAGGAGGTTCCGTCCCGACCTCGGAGTGCTCGGTCGCCCAATAGGCCTGATGGCGCCGTGATCCAGCAGAATGATCGGACGGATCATTCGAGACGAGGAGCGGCAGTGGTCGCAGATGCGGGGCGGGTGCTGGTCGTCGATGACGACCCGGACCTCGTGCACTTGGTCAAGACGCTGCTGGAGCGGCGTGCCGGCTGTGTCGTGCAGACCGCGTCGGACGGGCCGTCCGCGCTCGCGGCGCTCGGTACCTTCGAGCCCGACATCGTCGTCGCCGACATCGAGATGCCTGGCATGAGCGGCTTGGAGCTCCTCGAGACGGTGCGCGAGCGCTCGCCGTGGATGCCCGTCGTCATCATGACGGCGCACGTGTCGGTCGACTACGCGGTGACGGCGTTGCGCTCGCAGGCCGACGAGTTCCTCACGAAGCCGCTGGACATGGCGCAGGTCGTCGCCGTCGTGGAGCGGCTCATCGCCGAGGGCCGCGTGCGGCGCAGCGATTCGCGCCGCAAGGAGGTCGTGCTCGCGGTCGGCGCCCACCCCGACGATGTCGAGATCGGTGTCGGCGGGATCCTCGCGAGCCACCGGGCGGCGGGCGACGACATCGTCATCCTGACGCTGACGCGCGGGGCGCGCGGGGGCGACGCGGACCTGCGCCAGCACGAGTCGCTCGCGGCCGCAGACCTCCTCGGCGCTCGCCTGTTCCTCAAGGACCTGATCGACACGGAGGTCGAGGGCGGCGGCCCGACGGTGCGCCTCATCGAGGAGGTCGTCCGCGAGGTCAAGCCGACCGTCGTCTACACGCACACGAAGCACGACCGCCATCAGGACCACCGTGCTACGAACGAGGCGACGATCGTCGCGACCCGCGGCGTGCCGACGGTCGCGTGCTTCCAGAGCCCGTCCTCCACGATCGACTTCCACCCGAACCGCTTCGTGCCGATCGACGGCTTCGTCGACGACAAGCTCGCGCTGCTCGCCTGCTTCGCGACGCAGATCGAGAGCCGCCACTACTTGGAGAAGGAGTTCGTGACGACGACGGCCCGCTACTGGTCGCGCTTCGGCGACGGCGACTTCGTCGAGCCGCTCGAGATCCTGCGCGACGCGCGTGGCCTCGTCGACACCCACGTGCGCACCGAGGTCGAGCGATGAGCTCGATCCGCGTCCTCGTCACCGGAGTCGGCGGCGCCGCGGGCGTCGCCGTGGTCCGCGGCCTCGCGCACCGGCACGACGTGCACGTCATCGCGGCCGACATGGACGGCTGGGCGAGCGGGCTGTATCTCGTGCCGGCCGACTCGCGCCGCCTCCTGCCCCCGGGCGCGAGCCCCGAGTTCGTGCCGACGCTCGCCGCGATCGTCCGTGACGACGAGATCGACGTCGTGATCTCGACGGTCGACGTGGAGCTCGTCGCGCTCGCGGCGCGCCGCGAAGAGCTCGCGCCCGCTGTGCTCGCCGCACCGCCGCAGGCGACGCTCGAGGTCGCGCTCGACAAGTACCTGCTCGCGCAGCGCTGCCGCGACGTCGTGCACGTGCCGACGACCCTGCTCGCGGGCCCCGACGCGCTCGCCGCCGACTGGGTCTTCCCCGTCATCGCGAAGCCGCGCGCGGGCGCGGGCGGCCGCGGCGTGCGCGTGGTGCCCGACCGCGCGGCGCTCGAGGAGCTGCCGACCGACGAGGGCCTCATCGTGCAGGACCTGCTGCCCGGCGAGGAGTACTCGGTCGACGTCATCGCGGCCGATGACGGCCGGGTGGTGGCGGCGGTGCCGCGCGTGCGCGAGCGCGTCGACTCGGGCGTCGCGATCGCGGGACGCACCGTCCATGACCCCGAGCTCGAGGGGGCGGCGTCGGCCGTCGCGCAGGCGATCGGCCTCGTCGGCGTCGCGAACGTCCAGCTGCGCCGCGACCGTGAGGGACGCGCGGCGCTCCTCGAGGTGAACCCACGGTTCCCCGGGTCGCTGCCCCTGACGATCGCCTCCGGCGTCGACATCCCCTCGCTCGTCGTCGACCTGTTCACGGGTCGCAAGCTCCCCGATTCGCTGCCGTTCCGCGAGGTCGCGAGCGTGCGCTTCCTCGAAGACGTCGTCGTCGACCCCGCCGAGATCCTCGTCTCCGAGCATGCCGCGCACCAGGATGAGGCGATATGACGTGCTCGGAGCTGCGCGGGGATCACCACGTGCACTCGACGTTCTCCGACGACGCGGTCTCCACCATCCAGGAGAACGTCATGGCGGCCGCGGCAGCGGGCCTCGCCGAGGTGCGGCTCGTCGAGCACGTGCGCGCCGACACGGCATGGCTGCCCGAGTTCACGGCAGCGGTCGCGGCGCTCAACGTGCCCGAGGGGCTCACGGTACGCACGGGTGTCGAGGCGAAGATCCTCGACGCGTCCGGTGCGCTCGACCTGCCGCCGCTGCCGCCCGGCATCGACCGGGTGCTCATCGCCGACCACCAGTTCCCGGGGACGGACGGGCCGTGGTCGCCCCGGGAGACGGCGGCGCGACTCGCCGACGGGCGGCTGACGCCGGACGGCGCCCTCGACCTCCTCGTCGGCGCCATCGTCGCCGCGGTGGAGCGCCACCCGGGCAACCAGCTCGCGCACTGCTTCTCGATCCTGCCGAAGATCGGGCTCGACGAGGCGCAGCTCGGCGAGGCGCGGCTGAAGGCCTGGGCGGCCGCCTGCGCCGCGACGGGGACGGCCGTGGAGGTCAACGAGAAGTGGGGCTGCCCGGGCGTCGACGCGCTGCGCGCGGCCCGCGCCGCCGGCGTCGAGCTCGTCGCCTCGACCGACAGCCACGTCGCCGCGGACGTCGGGCGCTACGACCGCGTCGTGCGGCTCCTGGAAGCCTTGCAGGGATGAGCGGGCCGTGAACGCCGACTGGCTCGTCGTGCTGGACAACGTCCTCGTCGTCCTCCTCGTCGCCTTCGTCGCCCTCGGGACCGTCCCGGTCCTCGCGACCGCGTTCCAGTTCGTCGTCCTGCCGTTCCACTCGGTCGTCAACCACTACGGCCGAGCCGGTTTCTACCGGCCCAACGTCGCCGTCATCGTCCCCGCGTGGAACGAGGGGCTCGTGATCGCCGCGTCGATCGACCGGCTCCTCAAGCTCGACTATCCGCAGGACCGGCTGCGCATCTACGTCGTCGACGACGCCTCGACCGACGACACGCCCGACATCGTGCAGGCGAAGGCCCGCGAGCACCCCGGGCAGGTCTTCCACCTGCGCCGCGAGAAGGGCGGCGAGGGCAAGGCGCACACGCTCAACCACGGCATTTCGCTCGTGCTCGCCGAGCCGTGGGCGGAGGCGATCCTCATCATGGACGCCGACGTCATCTTCGCGATCGACTCGCTGCGCAAGATGACCCGTCACCTCGCTGATCCGAAGGTCGGCGCGGTGACCGCCTACATCGCCGAGGGCAGCGCCGACCGGAACTTCCTGACCCGGTTCATCGGGATCGAGTACGTCATGGCGCAGCTCGCCTCGCGGCGCACGCAGAACGTGCTCGGCGCGATCGCCTGCCTGGCGGGCGGCGCGCAGCTGCACTCCCGGGAGAACCTCGAGGCGATCGGCGGTCGGATCCCGACCGGCACGCTCGCGGAGGACACGATGGCGACCTTCGAGTCGCAGTTGCGCGGGCGGCGCATGGTGTTCGAGCCGCACGCCATCGTGCTCGCGGAGGAGCCGCGCAAGATCGACGCGCTATGGAAGCAGCGGCTGCGCTGGGCGCGCGGCAACGTCCAGGTCACGAAGCACTATAAGCGGCTGTGGTTCCGCCCGAGTCGCGTGCACCGGCTCGGCAGCCTGTCGTTCGGCCTGATCTGGTTCAGCATCCTGCTGCTGCCGGTCCTCATGGTGCTCGCGGCGGTCGGCCTGCTCGGACTGCTGCTGCTGCACAGCGATCTCGCGGAGTTCGTCTTCCGGATCATGTGGATCAGCGCCGCGGTCGTGTTCCTCTTCTCGGTCCTCTTCGCGGTGCAGCTCGACCCTCGCACGGGCTTGCGTTCGTGGCGCGAGGCCATCCTCTTCCAAGGCGTCGGATCCCTCGCGCTCATGATCCTCGCGGTCTTCCCGGGACTCCTGGAGCTGCTCGTGCTCGCGCCGCTCGGCCTCGAGTTCACGCAGTGGGGGCGGTTCGTCTGGATGGCGGCGCTGTACCTGTGGGGCCCGGTCGCGATGGTCGGCGCGTGGCTCGCACGGCTCGTCGAGCGAACGCCGGTGGGCTGGCTCGCCCGCGTGCTGCTCTATATCGTCGGCTACGGCTCGCTGCTGTGCGCGATCACGGTCGACTCCTACGTCAAGGAGTGGCGCGGCGCGGACGCGAGCTGGAGCAAGACGGAGAAGGTGGGGAGGGTGCTCGGATGAGCGAACCGACGAGGGCCGACGCGGTCGCCGCGCAGCGGGAGATCCGCCGCGACGCGCGCCGCGAGCTGCTCCTCATCCCCAAGGCGGGGCTCGCGCTCCTCATCGTCGTCGCGATCGTCGTGCTGCGAGAGCTGTACCTGCGATGACACCCGACCTGTTCGAGCCCTCACGCGGCCGTCGCCGCTGGCTGCTCAGCCTCATCGAGCGTCCGAGCCCCATCGCGAAGCAGCTGCCGACGCTCCTGCTGCTCGTCATCGGCATCGTCATCGTGCTCGCCGCCGAGGGCATCGACTTCACTTCGCTGCTCGACGCGCTCATCGGGATCGGCGGCGTCGTGGCGGCGACGATCCTCGCGATCGTCATGACGGTGCGGCGGGTGTGGGACGGCTGGATCGTCATGCTCGTGCCGATGATCGACATCGTCGCGCTCGGGCTGTTCCGCTCCGGCACGGGGGGTGCGGCCTCGCTCTTCGGCGGCTTCATCCTGCTGCCCGTCGTGTGGCTCGCCTCGGCCCACCAGCGGCGTTACATCCTCGTCGTCGTCGTGCTCACCTCGGTGGCGCAGCTGTGGCCCTTCTTCAAGGATCCGCCGGTCAGTGGCGACCAGTGGCTGCGCGGGGTCATCACGCCGCTGCTCTACGCGATGGTCGCGGTCGTCGTCAACGAGCTCGTGCGCGCGCAGCGCCGGCTGACGCTGCGCGCCGAGCGGCTCGCGGCCTTCCGCGAGGCGGCGCTGCAGGAGAGCTCGGAGGTGCTCGCGCGGCTGCGGGAGGGTGAGCAGCGCTACCGCCGCCTCCTGACCGACTTCCAGAGCGTGTGGGACGCGACGACGGCCCAGGCGATCATCAGCACGGATGCGGACGGTGTCGTCGTGCGCTGGAATCCGGGGGCGCAGACCCTGTTCGGCCGCGCCGAGGAGGAGGTCGCCGGCGTGTTGCGGGTCGATGAGCTCTTCCCGCAGGCGACGCTCGATCTGCTCGCGGGGCGCTCGCCCGAGCCCGCGGCCGACGATCCGCTCGAGTTCGGTGTCCGGCGGCTGTTCGCGGAGGCCGACGACGGGGAGCAGGTCGACCGCGATCTCGAGCTCCTCGGGACGGGCAACGCCGTCGTACCGATGCGCCTGACCGTGACCGCGCGTCGCGACGAGATGGGGGAGCAGATCGGCTACCTGCTCGTCATCAACGACGAGACGCGAGCGACGGAGGTCGCCCGGCTCAAGGACGAGTTCGTCGGCATGGTGTCGCACGAGCTGCGCACCCCGCTCAGCTCGATCCTCGGCTACCTCGAGCTGCTCGAGCACGACACCGACCACCCGCTGGACGAGGAGCAGCAGCAGTTCCTCGCCGTCATCAAGCGCAACGCGCAGCGCCTCGCGAAGCTCGTCGGCGACCTGCTGTTCACCGCGAAGGTCGAGTCGGGGCAGTTCCCGTTGGAGATGCGCGAGGGGGACATCCTCCCGATCGTGCTCGCCGCGGTCGAGTCCGCGCGGCCCGTCGCCGACCAGTCGGGCGTCGAGCTGTACGCCCGGGTGCCGGATGCCGCCCCCGTGTTCCGCTTCGACCCTGAGCGCGTCGGCCAGGCGCTCGACAATCTGCTGTCGAACGCGATCAAGTTCACCCCACGCGGCGGCGAGGTGACGCTGACCCTCGCGGTCGAGCCGGGCTGCGTGACGATCGCGGTGCGCGACACGGGGATCGGCGTGCCGGAGGATGAGGTGAGCCGCCTCTTCACGCGCTTCTTCCGCGCTTCGACGGCGACGCAGGAGGCGGTGCCGGGCGTCGGCCTCGGCCTGTCCATCTCCCGCGCGGTCGTCGTCGCGCACGGCGGCACGATGGACGTCAGCAGCGAGCTCGGCGCCGGCACCGAGTTCACGCTGACGCTGCCGACCAGCCCCTGAGGCGAGAGCGCGCCGGGCGACAATGGACCCGTGAGCTTCGCCGAGAACGCCGTCCTGCTCGTCATCGATGTGCAGCAGGGGTTCGCGGATCCCGTGTGGGGCGCGCGCAACAACCCGCTCGCAGAGGCGAACATCGCCGTCCTCGGCGCCGCCTGGGCCGCCTCCGGCCGGCCGATCGTCGTCGTGCGCCACGACTCGGTGAGCCCCGGCTCGCCGCTCGCGCCCGGACAGCCCGGCAACGACCTGCGAGCCGAGGTCGCCGTCCTGCCGTGCGACCTCCTCGTCACGAAGTCCGTCAACTCGGCGTTCTACGGCGAGCCCGCGCTCGATCCGTGGCTGCGCGAACGCGCGACCCGCGAACTCGTGATCGTCGGCGTGCAGACGAACATGTGCGTCGAGACGACCGCGCGGATGGCCGGCAATCTCGGCTACGACGTGACGGTGCCGCTCGACGCGACGCACACCTTCGACCTCGCCGGCCCGGCGGGTGCCGCACTCACCGCGGACGAGCTTGCCACGGCGACCGCCGTGAACCTCCAGGGCGGCGGCTTCGCGCGGATCGCGACCACCTCCGAGGTGCTTGAGAATCTGTAGCGGGTCGCGGATCCCGGGCGTACCGTGAGGCCATGGCCACGCTCGTCGAACGCATCGCCGCCCGGATCCCCGAGTTCGGGATCAAGCTCGCCTACGGCGAGTCGAGGACGCTGGGCGGCGAGCAGCTCATCCCGGTCTCCTTCGTCGGGTACGGATTCGGGGCGGGCGAGGGCGTCGGCGCCCCGAGCGGTCAGGACTTCTCGGGCAGCGGCGGCGGGGGAGGCGGTGTCTCGATCCCCGTGGGCGCGTACCTCCGGCGCGGCGGGCGGCTCGTCTTCCGCCCGAACCCGATCGCGCTGCTCGCCTTCGGCCTGCCCGTCCTGACGGCGCTCGGCGTCGGCATCGCGGCGCTCGTCAGAGCCGCCCGCTAGGACATCCGCCGCAGCAGCTCCGTCGTGACGGCGGTGAGCCGCGCGAGGTACGGGCCGGCAGTGCCCGCCCACTGGCGCGCCACACGGTCCACGAGTCCGAGGCGCAGCTGGATCCGGAATCCCTGCTGCCAGGCGTCGGGGTCGAGTTCGACGCCGACGGCCCGGCCGAGCGCGAGCCGATGGCGCTCGACGGGCTCGCGCAGGGCGGCCTGCTCGGCACCGGGTTGGAGCGTCGAGGCGAGCAGATCGACGAGGTCGCGCTGCGGCATGTCCCACCCGGCGTGCGCCCAGTCGTAAGCGACCGGGGTGCGGTCGGCTCGGAAGCAGAGGTTGCGCACCGTGAAGTCGCCGTGCACGAGTGTGCGGGGGAGCGCGCCGCCCGGCGGATACCACTCGTCGATCGCGTCGACGAGCCCCGACGCGAGCCGGTGCACCTCGGGGGTGACGATGCGCGGGAGGCGCCGTCGCCCCGCCTCGATCAAGCCGAGGAGCTGCACCGCGTCGGGCGCGTCCCGCCCCGCGTCGCGTACCTGGCCGAGGCCGCTCGCGTGGATCGGCGCGAGCGCGTCGATCATCCGCCAGCGCATCGGCGGGTGCCAGCCGGCGATGTCGTCGGCCGTGTCCTGCAGAATCGCGTTCTGGATCCGCTCGATGACGAGTACCGTCTCCTCGTCGGCGCTGTGCGCGCCGTAGAACGCCGGGAGGAGGCCATGCGTCGGCGCAGGACCCGAGAAGCGCCGGTAGGCATCGACCTCCTGCCCGCCGCGGCCCGCCTTGACGACGACGGGCAGCACGCGCTCGACGGCGCCCGGGGCGTCCCTGATCGTCAGATCGAGCGCGGCCACGCCCTCGAACGGCTCGTCGCGCCGCTGGGCGGTCGCGAAGGTGTCGCCCGCGCGGATCGTCACGAGCTCGAGCGACGGCGCCGCGAGACCGTCGCGCAGGGCGGCCTCGATGCGTGCGGGCAGTTCGGCGGCACGAACCATGCTTCGACGATAGGGGAGCGGAGTAATCTGATGCTGTGACGACCACCGACGCGCCCACCACCACAACCCTCCCGCACTGGATCGGCGGCAAGCCCGTCGAGGGCGCCTCGGGGCGCACCGCGCCGGTCTACGACCCCGCCCTCGGCGTCGTCACGAAGCACGTGCCGCTCGCGAGCGAGGCGGAGGTCGACGCCGCAGTCGCGTCCGCGAAGGCCGCGTTCTCCGAGTGGGGCGGCCTGTCGATCACGAAGCGCCTCGCGGTGCTCTTCAACTTCCGCGAGCTGCTCAATGCGCGCAAGGCCGAGCTGGCCGAGATCCTCACCTCGGAGCACGGCAAGGTGCTCTCCGACGCGGCCGGCGAGATCGCCCGCGGCCTCGAGGTCGTCGAGTTCGCGCTGTCGTTCCCGCACCTGACGAAGGGCGAGTTCAGCCAGAACGTCTCGACCGGCATCGATGTCTACTCGGTGCGCGAGCCGCTCGGCGTCGTCGGCATCATCTCGCCGTTCAACTTCCCGGCGATGGTGCCGATGTGGTTCTTCCCCATCGCGCTCGCGGCGGGCAACACGGTCGTGCTCAAGCCCTCCGAAAAGGACCCGTCGGCGGCGAACTGGATGGCGGAGCTGCTCGCCGAGGCGGGTCTGCCGGCCGGTGCCTTCACGGTGCTCCACGGCGACAAGGTCGCGGTCGACGGTCTCCTCGCGCACCCCGACGTGCGCTCCATCTCCTTCGTCGGCTCGACCCCGATCGCGCGCTACATCTACTCGACGGCGGCTGCCAACGGCAAGCGGGTCCAGGCACTCGGCGGCGCGAAGAACCACATGCTCGTGCTGCCCGACGCCGACCTCGACCTCGCGGCCGACGCGGCGGTCAACGCCGGTTTCGGGTCGGCGGGCGAGCGCTGCATGGCGATCTCGGCCCTCGTCGTCGTCGACACCGTCGCCGACGAGCTCGTCGGCAAGATCAGGGACCGCATCGCGACGCTGCGCACCGGCGACGGGCGCAAGAACTGCGACATGGGCCCGCTCGTGACCCGCGAGCACCGGGACAAGGTCGCCTCCTACATCGACGTCGCGATCGCCGACGGCGCCGACGTCGTGACCGACGGCCGCGACGTCAACCCCGACGGCGACGCGAACGGCTTCTGGCTCGGCCCGACCCTCATCGACAAGGTGCCGACGACCTCCAAGGTCTACGAGGACGAGATCTTCGGCCCCGTGCTCTCGGTCATCCGGGTGCGCTCGTACGAGGAGGGCGTCGCGCTCATCAACGCCTCGCCCTATGGCAACGGCACCGCGATCTTCACCAACGACGGGGGTGCCGCTCGCCGCTTCCAGCAGGAGGTGACCGTCGGCATGATCGGCATCAACGTGCCGATCCCGGTCCCCGTCGCGTACTACTCGTTCGGTGGCTGGAAGGACTCGCTGTTCGGCGACGCGAAGGCGTACGGTGAGCACGGCTTCCGCTTCTTCACGAACGAGAAGGCCGTCACGAGCCGCTGGCTCGACCCGTCGCACGGGGGTCTCAACCTGGGCTTCCCGCAGAACGCGTGAGGCAGCGGGCGACGCCCGCCCGGGGAGCCGGCAGGACTAGTCGCGGGGCGTTTCCGACGCGTCGTCCTGCGCCTCCGCGAGCAGCTCGAGCTGCGCCTTCGGCTCGTCGATCGTGATGAGCTGATCGGCGCTCGACAGCGAGCGCAGCTCGATCACGTACTCGTCGACCACGCGGCGCTGATCCTCGAGGATCGCGAGCCGCAGCTCCGCGTCCGCGAGCATCTTCGCCGAGTGCTCGTTCGTCCGGATCGCGATCTGGTCGGCGCGCGACCGGGCCCGTGAGAGCAGCTCCTGCGCGTGCTCGCGCGCGGAGGCGAGCAGCCGCCCGGCCTCGCCCTTCGCGCGCTCGAGGTGCTCCTCGGCCTCCGCGTTGAGCGTGTTCGCGCGCCCCGTCACGTCGGCGAGCATCTGGTCGGCCTCCTCGGCGCGCTGGCTGACGTGGCGCCGCGCCTCCTCGTGCAGCGCGAGCCGGTCCTGCTCGGCCTGCTCCTGGAGGACCTTGATCTCGCTCTTGGCGCGCAGCGCATCGCGTTCTGCGATCTGCCGCAGCAGCGCGACCTCCGCCTTCGCGTCCTCGGTCTCCTGGTGGATCTGCGTGCGCACGTCGGCGGCGTAGCGCTCGGCGTCGGCGCGGATCGACGCCGCCTTGAACTCGGCGCTGTCGAGCGCGCTCTTCGCCTCGACGAGGAGCGCGTCGGCGCGGTTCTCCGTCTCGGCCGCCTTGCGCTCCGCGCGGTTGATCGTCTCGGCGGACTTCTGGTCCGCCTCCTGCAGGCGCGCCTCGGCGGCCTGCGTCGAGGAGCGCCGCAGCTCCTCCGCCTCCGCCTTCGCGCCCTCGCGCAGCGCGCTCGACTCGGCGGAGGCCTCGCGGATCATCTTCGCGGCCTGCTCCTCGGCGAGTCGCAGCGTCTGCTCGAACGCCGAGCCGAGGTCGGCGAAGGACGGCTTCGCGCGGGCGCGCTGCACCGCGGCGCGCGCCTCCTCGAGCTCGCGCTGCAGGCGCTCGATCGTCTTCGCGTCGCGCGAGCGATCGGACTCGAGCCCGTCGAGCTGGGAGCGGATGTCGGAGATGGCGCGGTCGACGTCCGCGGTCTCGTACCCGCCCTTGCGCGCGACACGGAACGAAAGCACGTCTCCCATTGGCCCTCCGGCGGCTAGCACGCGGGACGCCGACCCGCGCGAACGCTCGTCATCCTACTGGCTCAGGCGCTCCGGCGCGGCTCGAGCATGCGACCGACGGTCTCGGCGACCCGGCCCACCTGGCGCGTGCGGATCGCCCACGCCCGCGCGCCGACGGCGAGCACCGCGACGCCCACGGCCGCATCGCCGAGATGGGCGGGGGACTCGTCGGAGGTCATCGTCGCGAGCATCTCGTCGCGACCGTCGACGAGGACCGGGTAGCCGAGCGCGCGGACCCGCTCGAGCTCGCCGACCATGAGCCACGAATCGGTCGAGTCCGCCGCGAGCCCCGCGCTCGCATTGAGCACGATCCGCTCGGAGCGCACCCCCGCCGCGAGGAGGGCCGCGAGATTGCGCACGAGCCCGTACATGTACGCATCCGGGCCATCGCCCGCGCCGGCCTGCGTCGCGCCGGACCAGGGCCCGATCGCCCAACCGGCGAACGACGGTCGCGCGGCCACCCGGATCATCTCCGGATCGGCCGTCGTGCCGGATGGGTCGAGGATCCAGCGCGCGCCTCGCTCGAGCGCGACGCGCGCGATGGCTGCGCGCGTCGTCGTGACCGCGACCGGCACACCGGCCTCGCTGATGCCGCGAATGAGGAGTGCGAGACTCGCCGCACCGACCGCGGCGAACGGCCCGTCGGGCATCGTGTCGAGGTCGACGAGATCGGCGCCCTCGTGATGCAGGCGCAGCGCATCGCGCACGATCGTGGCCGGCTCGGGGTCGGGCGAGGAGGGCACGAGGGTGCCGATGACCCGAGTATCGCGCCGTTCGTCCATCTCGGCGAGAGCCTACCGAGCGCGCGACATGCCCGCAGCGCCCCAACCCGGGGCACGAGCGGGTCTACCATCGCCAGGTGGCCACGCGTCGAACCGGCCGCGTGCACGCGCTGCGGCACGCGATCCA
>DATMGN010000038.1:0-18580 GCA_035555435.1 Microbacteriaceae bacterium
CCCGGCCCCGGTCGCCGACCCGGTCCCGCCGCCCCCCGCGCCGCAGGACCTCCCGTCCGTCGCGGCGCTCACGATCGACTTCACCGAGGACTCGCAGCAACCCGACCTCAGCTGGCTCGGCCGCGTGCTCGTCACCGCGACGAACTCGAACACCTGGCCGATCGACGCGCAGCTGCGGGTCACGCTGCCCGCGGGCCTCACGGTCGACCCGGGACGCCCGCTCGAAGGCGTCGCCGACTGGACCTGCAGTGCGCTGACGACGAGCCCGATCGCCTGCACCTCCGCCGACATTCCCCCGGCCGGGACGGTCCACCTCACGATCCCCGTCACGATCGACGCCGCCGCGCTCGGCTCGCGCCCGACCGCGAACGTCTCGGTGAGCAGGTCGTAGGCTTGATGTCGTGACATCGCAGGCTCAGGGCAGTGCTTCCCCGACTGCTCGGCCGGCGGTCGACACGGTCGTCAACGCGGCGGAGACCCCCGAGCGCACGCAGCCGTACGCGGCGCTCGGCCTCAAGCCCGACGAGTACGAGCGCATCCGCGAGATCCTCGGCCGCCGCCCGACCTCGGGCGAGCTCGCCATGTACTCCGTCATGTGGTCCGAGCACTGCTCCTACAAGTCCTCCAAGGTGCACCTGCGCCAGTTCGGCCAGAAGGTCACCGACGAGATGCGCGAGCGCCTCATGGTCGGCATGGGGGAGAACGCCGGCGTCATCGACGCGGGCGAGGGCTGGGCGGTGACGTTCAAGATCGAGTCCCACAACCACCCGTCCTTCGTCGAGCCGTTCCAGGGCGCCGCGACCGGCGTCGGCGGCATCGTCCGCGACATCATCTCGATGGGCGCGCGCCCCGTCGCCGTCATGGACGCGCTGCGCTTCGGCCGGGTCGGCGACCCCGACACCGCCCGCGTCGTCCACGGCGCGGTCGCCGGCATCGCGTTCTACGGCAACTGCCTGGGCCTGCCCAACATCGGCGGAGAGACCCGCTTCGACCCCGTGTACCAGGCCAACCCGCTCGTCAACGCGCTCGCGGTCGGCGTCCTGCGGCACGAGGACCTGCACCTGGCGAACGCGAGGGGCGCGGGCAACAAGGTCGTGCTGTTCGGCGCCCGCACCGGCGGCGACGGCATCGGCGGCGCCTCGATCCTCGCGAGCGAGTCGTTCGAGGAGGGCGCCGGCAAGAAGCGCCCCTCGGTCCAGGTCGGCGACCCGTTCGCGGAGAAGGTGCTCATCGAGTGCTGCCTCGAACTGTTCGCGGGCGAGCTCGTCGAAGGCATCCAGGACCTCGGCGCCGCTGGCATCTCCTGCGCGACCTCGGAGCTCGCCTCCAACGGCGATGGCGGCATGCACGTCGAGCTCGACAAGGTGCTGCTGCGCGACCCGAGCCTGACGCCCGAAGAGATCCTCATGTCGGAGTCGCAGGAGCGGATGATGGCGATCGTCCGCCCCGAGCAGCTCGAGGGATTCCTCGCGGTCACCGCGAAGTGGGAGGTCGAGACGTCGGTGCTCGGCGAGGTCACCGACACCGGCCGGCTCGTCATCGACTGGCACGGCGAGACGATCGTCGACGTCGACCCGCGCACCGTCGCCGTCGACGGCCCCGTCTACGAACGACCGATCGCCTACCCGGCATGGATCGACGCGCTCAACCTCGACACCGCCGCCGCGCTGCCTCGGTCCGACGAGCCGGCCGACCTGCGCGCGCAGGTGCTGCAGCTCGTCACGCACCCCAACCAGGCCGACACGAGCTGGATCACCTCGCAGTACGACCACTACGTCATGGGCAACACGGCGCTCGCCGCCCCCGACGACGCCGGCATGGTGCGCATCGACGAGGAGTCGGGCCTCGGCTTCGCCGTCGCGACCGACGCCAACGGCCGCTACTGCCAGCTCGACCCGTACCTCGGCGCCCAGCTCGCGCTCGCGGAGGCCTACCGCAACGTCGCCGCGACCGGTGCGACGCCCGCCGCCGTCTCCGACTGCCTCAACTTCGGCTCGCCCGAGGATCCCGAGGTCATGTGGCAGTTCTCGCGCGCCGTCACCGGTATCGCGGACGGGTGCATGGAGCTCGGCGTCCCGGTGACCGGCGGCAACGTGTCGTTCTACAACCAGACCGGCACCTCGCCCATCCACCCCACCCCGATGATCGCGGTGCTCGGCCTCATCGACGACGTCGCCCGGCGCATCCCCTCCGGCTGGCAGGACGACGGTCACAACATCTACCTCCTCGGCACGACCGCGCTCGAGCTCGACGGGTCCGCCTGGGCCGACGTCGTCCACGGTCACCTCGGCGGCCGCCCGCCCGCGGTCGACCTCGGCTTCGAGCGGCGCCTCGCCGAGACGATCTCGGCGGCCGCGCTCGAGTCGCTCGTCGACTCGGCCCACGACCTCTCCGACGGGGGGCTCGCGCAGACCCTCGTCGACGGCGTACTGCGCTTCGGCATCGGGGCGCGGGTGTGGCTCGAGGAGATCATGGAGCGCGACGGCGTCGACGCGGCGACCGCGCTCTTCTCCGAGTCGACCGGTCGCATGCTCGTGACGGTCCCGCGTGAGGACGACGTCAAGTTCCTCGGCCTGTGCCGCGGCCGCGACATCCCCGTGATGCGGATCGGCGTCACCTCGGCGACCGGCGAGCTCGAGGTGCAGGGTCGGTTCGTGCTCGGCGTCGACGAGCTCGCGGCCGCGTCCCGCACGACGCTCCCCGCCGCGTTCGCCTGATCGGCGACCCTCCCGGGGGTGCGAGACTCGGGTTGTAGATCTCGCGCCCCCGGGTTGCGGGCCCCTTTCGGGTCCGGGGCTACCGCGCGGGTTTCAAGCCCCCGCGCCGCGAACTGCGCCGGGTGTGCCGGAGCCCCGCGACTCCCGCACCTCCCTCGCGGTCGGGTGCGGCACGCACTGCATCGACGTGGGGGACGTCCAAGTGCGCGCGCGATCCGCGCGTGGAGCCGGCCGCGCACGACGCGGAGGCGGACTGCGGCCACGGCACCGGACCAGCCGACGCCACGGCGGAGCGGGGCCGCGGCCGATCTGCGGCAGCGCTTCGGAACATGGCGGACCTCCCCTCCGTACGAAGAGACGGTGGGAGAACGCGAGCATGACGCGGTTTCGCGGGCGATTTCTCAGCGCGAGCCGCAGCTAGCATCCAAGGGTGGGGGCCACGGCGATCGACTTCAGCGGCCCGAGGCCCGCGTGGTCGCCCGGGCTCGCGCCCGCGCTGCTGCTCGCCGGCTCGGCCGTGCTGCTGTTCCCGTTGCGCTGGCTCATCCCCGGGTGGATCGTGCTCGCCGTCGCGGTCGGTCTCGCCTGGTGGCTCGATCGCCTGGAACGCACGACGCGCCTCGGCCCGGACCTCACGGTGATCGCCTCGGGGCTCGTCATCGTGAGCTCCGTCTCGGTCGCCGCCGACATCAGCTGGGGCAACTTCTTCCTGCTCGGCGTCGTCTTCGCCGCGTCCGTCGTCGTCCCCTACCTGCTCTCGAGGCTCGTGTTCAAGGACCGGGTGACGCGGTTCCCGTGGCGTGGCGCCTGGCCGTGGACGCCGCTGCAGTGGGGCTATCTCGTCCTCGTGCTCGCCGTCGGCTGGCTGATCCTGCCGTTCTACTTCATCACCTCGGGCGTCTACACGAACTGGCCGGCCGTGCACGAGTGGCACGAGATCGGGCGCCTGTTCGTCGGAGTCAACGCGGTCGGTGCGTGGGACGAACTGTTCTTCATCTGCACGATCTACGCGCTGCTGCGCCGCCACTTCCCGAACTGGCAGGCGAACGCGTTGCAGGCGATCGTGTTCGTCGCGTTCCTCTGGGAGCTCGGCTACCAGTCCTGGGGGCCCGTGCTGACGATCCCGTTCGCGCTGCTGCAGGGATGGCTCTTCGGGCGCACCAAGTCACTCGCCTATGTGCTGACGGTGCACCTGCTGTTCGACCTCATCGTCTTCCTCGTCATCGTCCACGCGAGGAACGAGGGCGCGCTCCCGATCTTCCTGATCTAGCGGCTCACAGCACGAGCCATCCGAGGAGGCCGGCCCCGATCACGACCGCCCACGCCGGCGCCTTCCACGCGGCGAGTACGACGAACGCGACGACCGCGATGCACAGCGCCGGCACGGAGGTCACGCCGGCGGTGAACACCGGGTCGTAGAGGGCGGCGGCCAGGATCCCGACGACGCACGCGCCGACGCCCATGAGTGCACGGCGGGCGAGGCGGCTCGTGCGCAGGCGGGCCCAGAACGGCAGCGCCCCGACGACGAGGAGCGCCGAGGGCACGAAGATGGCGACGAGGGCGATCGCTGCGCCGAGCAGCCCGGACGGCCCGGAGCCCATGACCGCGCCGAGGTAGGCGGCAAAGGTGAAGAGCGGCCCCGGCACGGCCTGCGCCGCGCCGTACCCCGCGAGGAACGCGTCGGCGCTGACGAGCCCCGTGGGCACCGTCTCCGCCCCCAGCAGCGGCAGCACGACGTGCCCGCCGCCGAAGACGAGCGACCCCGCTCGAGTGAAGAGGTCGACGAGGCGCAAGGTCGGGTCCTGCGTCACGGTGGCGAGGATCGGCAGGCCGATGAGCAGCAGCGCGAGAACCCCGAGGCATACGATCGCCGCCGGACGGCCGACACGGATCGTCAGCGGTGCGTCGTCGGTGATGGCCGGCTCACGCAGCCACAGCACGCCGATGATGCCCGCGACGACGATCGCGACAACCTGCGCGGCCGGGTGCGGGAAGAGCAGTACGCCGACGAGGGCCAGTCCCGCGATGCTCGCGCGCTTCGCGTCGGGTGCGAGGGTGCGCGCCATCGCGATGACGGCGATCGCGACGACTGCGACGGCGGCCGCTTTGAAGCCGGAGATCCAGCCCGTCCCGGCGACGTCGACGAGCGAGGACGCGCCGAGGGCGAATGCGACGAGCAGTATCGCCGAGGGCATCGTGAACGCGACCCAGGCGGCGAGCAGGCCGAGCCAGCCCGCGCGCTGCAGTCCGATCGCCATGCCGACCTGGCTCGAGGCGGGGCCGGGGAGGAACTGACAGAGCGCCACGACTTCCGCGTAGGCGCCGTCGGAGAGCCAGCGGCGGCGCGCGACGAAGGCATCGCGGAAGTAGCCGAGGTGTGCGACCGGTCCGCCGAAGGAGGTGAGCCCGAGGCGCAGGAAGGCGAGGAAGACCTCGCCGGCAGTGCCCGGATGCGTCCTGCTCACGCGCCGCACCCTAGCGCGAGACGGTGAACCGTCGGTGGCGCCTACGCGCGCGCGAGCAGCGAGGTGAGCGCGCTCTTGAAGAGCCGCAGGCCGTCGACGCCGGAGCGCATCGCCGCGTCGGTGTCGGGCCCGAAGCCGGGCTCGACGGCGTGCTCGGGGTGCGGCATGAGCCCGACGACGTTGCCGCGGGCGTTCGTGACCCCGGCGATGTCGTTCATCGATCCGTTCGGGTTGACGTCGACGTAGCGGAAGACGACCCGGCCCTCGCCCTCGAGCTCGCGCAGCGTCTCGTCGGACGCGATGTAGCCGCCCTCGCCGTTCTTGAGCGGGACGACGAACTCCTCGCCGACGGCGAAGTCGTTCGTCCACGCGGTGTCGGCGTTCTCCACCCGCAGCCGTTGATCGCGGCAGATGAAGCTGCCGTGGTCGTTGCGGATGAGGCCGCCCGGCAGCAGCTGCGCCTCGACGAGGATCTGGAAGCCGTTGCAGATCCCGAGGACCGGCATGCCGGCGTTCGCCGCGTCGACGACCTCGCGCATGATCGCGGCCTGCGCGGCGATCGCGCCGCACCGCAGATAGTCGCCGTAGGAGAAGCCGCCGGGCAGCACGACGGCGTCGACGCCCTGGAGGTCGTGGTCGGCGTGCCAGAGCGGCACGGCCTCGGCACCCGCGATCCGCACGGCGCGCTGCGCGTCGCGGTCGTCGAGCGAGCCCGGGAAGGTGACGACCCCGATCCTCGTCATCGGGTGCTCCGGCCGTCGCGCGTCATCAGCGGGTCTCCCCCGACGCGCCCTCGTCGAGCTCGTCGAGCAGGTCCTCGCTCGAGCGCAGGTGGATGGAGACGACGTCCTCGATGACCGCGTTGGACAGCAGATCCTCCGCGAGCGTGCGGACCTCCGCGAGGACCGCATCGGTCACCGGACCGTCGACGGCGAGCTCGAAGCGCTTGCCGATCCGCACCCCCCCGATCGCGCTAGGACCGAGGCGGTTGATGGCGCCGAGGGTCGCCTTGCCCGCGGGGTCGAGCAGTTCGGGCTTCGGCATGACTTCGACCACGATCACCGGCACCCCCCAAGTCTATTCGTCGCTGGGCGTGCTCAGGGGGCGGTCGCGACGATCTCGGTGCCCCAGGGGTCGTCGAACGCGATCGTGTGGCCGTCGTCGCGGGTCGCGACACCGCGGGCAGCGAGTCGCTCCGCGAGGGCGCCCCGGGCGTCCGTGTCCGGCAGCGCGATCTCGACACGGCCGAGCCCCAGCCCCGCCGAACGCCGGCCCGCGCCCGCGGAGTGCCACGTGTTCATGCCGATGTGGTGGTGGTAGCCGCCCGCGCTCGCGAACGCCGCCTGCGCGCCGAGGTGCGCGGTGAGGTCGAAGCCGACGATGCCGACATAGAAGTCGGTCGCCGTCTGGATGTCGCCGACCTGGAGGTGGACGTGGCCGACGCGGGCGCCGCCGATGCGCGGCTCGGCGGCGCCCGCCTCGGTGAGATGCTCCTCCAGGTACGCGTTCGGGTCGAGGCGCACGACGCCCATGTCGACGATGCCGTCGTGCCAGCGCCACTGCGAGCGGTCGCGGTCCCAGTAGAGCTCGACGCCGTTGCCCTCCGGGTCGTCGAAGTAGAACGCCTCGCTGACGAAATGGTCGGAGCTCCCGGTGAAGGATCCGGGGTGGCGGCGAGCGACCGAGTACACGGAGGCGGCGAGCGCCGCGGGCGTGTCGAAGAGGATCGCCGTGTGGTACAGCCCGGCCTCGTGGCGTCCCGCGTGCCGCAGCTCCGGCGCGTGCTGCAGGATCACGACCTCCTGCTCGCCGCGGCCGAGGACCATGCTCGAGAGGTCCTCGCGCAGCACATCGAGCCCGACGGCGTCGCGATAGTAGGCGGTCATCGCGTCGAGGTCGGCGACGCGCAGCGTCACGGCGCCCATCCCGGTGTCCGCGGCGATCGATTCGCTCATGCCCGATCCAACCACGTCGGCGGGGCGAATGTTCCGGAAGCTCAGGTGCTCAGGCGCTCGACGAGCGCGGCGTAGCGCGCCGCGGTCGCCGCCACGATGTCGTCGTCGAGGCGCGGCGGCACGCCCTCGCCGTCCCAGCGCGCCGCGAGCCAGTCCCGCACGCCCTGCTTGTCCCAGCTCACCCCGCGCCGACCCCGCTCGTAGGCGGCGAGATCCCAGTAGCGGCTCGAGTCGCTCGTGAGCACCTCGTCGCCGAGCACGACGTCGTGCTGCTCGTCCGCACCGAACTCGAACTTCGTGTCCGCCAGGATGACGCCTCGCGCCTCGGCGATCGCGCTCGCCCGCCGGAAGATCGAGATGCTCGTCGCGCGGAGCCGCTCCGCGACGTCCGCGCCGACGAGCTCGATGACGCGGTCGAACGCGATGTTCTCGTCGTGCTCGCCGAGCGGCGCCTTCCAGGCGGGGGTGAAGATCGGCTCGGGGAGCCGATCGCCGTCGCTCAGCCCCGCAGGCAGCTCGACGCCGCAGATCGCACCCGTCGCCTGGTACTCCTTCCAGCCGCTTCCCGAGAGGTACCCGCGGACGACGCATTCCACGGGGTGCATATTGAGAGTGCGCACGAGCATCGACCGGTCCGCGACCTCGGCTGGGATTGGCGACTCGTCGGCGACGAGATGGTTCGGCACGTCGTCGAGCGTCGCGAACCACCACCGGGAGAGCCGCGTCAGCAGCGCACCCTTCCCCGGGATCGCCGGCTCGAGCACATGATCGAACGCGCTCACCCGGTCGCTCGCGACGAGCAGCACCTGCCCGGGCAGGTCGTCCCGGGTGTAGAGGTCGCGGACCTTGCCCGAGTACACGCGGGTCCAGTCGCGCAGTGCCGATGTCACGTCGCCACCTGCGCCGCGATGTCGGTGCGGTAGCGGCCGCCCTCGAGCTCGATCCGCTCGAGCGCCGCATAGGCCGCCGCCCGCGCGCCCGCGAAGTCGGGCGCCGTCGCGACGACGGAGAGCACCCGGCCGCCGGTCGCGACCATGCCGCCCTCCGGCGTTCTCGCCGTCGCCGCGTGCGCGATCGACACGCCCTCGACCGCGTCGAGGCCCGTGATCGGGCGCCCTGTGACGGGCGCCTCGGGGTAGCCCTCGCTCGCGAGGACGACGGTGATCGCGACGTCGTCGATGAATGCCGGAGCGGGAATATTCGCGAGCCGGCCGGTCGCCGCGGCGAGCAGCAGCTCCGAGAGCGGCGAGGCGAGTCGAGCGAGCACGACCTGCGTCTCCGGGTCCCCGAAGCGCGCGTTGAACTCGATGACCTTGATGCCGCCGGGGGTCACGATGAGGCCGCAGTAGAGCAGGCCGATGAACGGCGTCTGCTCCGCGGCGAGCTGACGCACGGTCGGCAGCGCGACCCGCTCGGCGACCTCCTCGACGAAGCCGTCCGGCAGCCACGGCAGCGGCGAGTACGCGCCCATGCCGCCCGTGTTGGGCCCGGCGTCGCCGTCGAACGCGCGCTTGAAGTCCTGCGCCGGCGTGAGCGGGACGACGTGCCTGCCGTCGCTCACGAAGAACAGCGACACCTCCGGCCCCGTCAGGAACTCCTCGATGAGCACCTCGCCGTGCTGGAGCCAGAAGGCGGCGTGGGTGACGGCCTCCGCGCGGTCCGAGGTGACGAGCACGCCCTTGCCCGCCGCCAGGCCGTCGGCCTTCACGACATAGGGCGCGCCGATCTCGTCGAGCGCGGCCTCCGCCTCGGCGAGCGTCCTCGCGCGCGCCGCCGCGCCCGTCGGGACCCCCGCCGACTCCATGACCCGCTTCGCGAACGACTTGCTGCCCTCGATCGCGGCCGCCGCACGGCCCGGGCCGAAGACGGGGATGCCGCGCGGCCGCAGCGCGTCGGCGACGCCGGCGACGAGCGGCGCCTCCGGGCCGATCACGACGAGGTCGATCGAGCTCGACACCGCGTAGTCGGCGACGACCACCGGGTCGGCGGGGTTCAGGGCGACGGTCTCGGCGTCCGCCGCGATCCCGGCGTTGCCCGGCGCGGCGATGATCTCGTGACCGCCCTCGCGCACGAGCGCCTTGACGATCGCGTGCTCCCGGGCGCCGGATCCGAGGACGAGGATTCGCATGCGCACCAGCCTAGGAGGCGGCACCGCGTGGTCGCCGCGGGCCCGGTGCTGACTAGCGTGGAAGCGTGCCGGCGACGACGAAGCGCGCGACCGCGGCGGTCATCGTCGTGGCCGCGATCGCGGCCGTAGTGTGGGTCACCGTGTGGGCCACCAATGCGGGAACGACGCCGCAGCCGCCGACGCCGCCGGCGCCGACCGAGCCGGCGTCCGACGGGGTGGACCAGATCGCGGAGCTCTTCGCCGCCCAGGAGAGCGACGTGCAGGTGCGCGGCACGGGCCGGGTCGTGCGCCTCCTGCCCGACGACGTCGAGGGCGACCGGCACCAGCGCTTCATCCTGGAGCTGCGCGGCGGCATGACGGTGCTCATCGCGCACAACATCGACGACTTCCCGCGGCTGGACGGCCTCGCGCTCGGCGACGTCGTCGGATTCCACGGCGAGTACGAGTGGAACGAGCTCGGCGGCACCGTCCACTGGACGCATCGCGACAATCGCGGCGACCACGTCGACGGCTGGCTCGAGTGGAACGGGCGGCGCTATTGGTGAAGCGTATCGACGACGAGACGGGCGCGGCGGCGCTCGCGACCCTGCGACGTGCCGCGGGGGATGGCGGCTCTCAGGTCGAGCGCGCACCAGGCGGCTCCCCGAGTGAGCGCAGCGAGTCGCAGGGGGCCGGAGAACGCGAGGTGCTCGCGACCGCGGTGCGCTGGACCCTGCAGCGCCTCGCCGAGCGCGCGCCCGGCCACACCGTCGAGGTCCGCGTCCCGCCGTTCGGCGCCGTGCAAGCAGTCGAGGGTCCGCGCCACACCCGCGGCACCCCGCCGAACGTCGTCGAGACCGACGCGCGGACCTGGCTCGCGCTCGCGACGGGCGAGTTGGCGTTCTCCGCCGCGCTCGCCGACGGACGCGTCCACGCCTCGGGCACGCGCACCGACCTGAGCGATCACCTGCCGCTCGTCTGAGCGGCCCCGCCCCTCGCACGGTCGTGGTGCGAATGTGGAGTCGCGGTGCGGGAGAATGTCCGGGTGGACGAGACGCACGAGACGAGGCCGGCCCGGGTGCGGCGCGCGCCGCGGATCGGGGTCTTCATCGGCCTGGGCGCGATCCTCGGGATCGTCGTCACGATCGCGGTCACGACCTCGTTTCCCGCGGACCCGAACGTCGGGATGTGGGCGACCGTCGCATACATGAGCCTCTACGGCGTCACGGGCGGCATCGTCCTCGGTGCGATCGCGGCGCTCATCGCCGATCGGGTGAGCCGGCGTCGCATGCAGCCGGTGACCGTCGAGCGCGGCCGGGTCGGCGAGCGCTCGGAGCCCGCCGGCGAGACGCCGGTGCCGGAGGCGAGCGAGGCGCCGACTGCGGGCGCCACGAGCCCGGCCGACGAGCCGGTCCCTGGCGATCCCGCGGAAAACCCTGGTGGCGGCGCGGCCGATCGGACGTAGCCTGCCGGCGTGAATGCCAGCATCTCCCCCTACGTGATGTACCCCGGCAACGCGGGCGAGCCGCTCGCGTTCTACGCCTCGATCCTCGGCGGCACGCCCGACACGACGCCGTACACCGCGTTCGGCTACGCGGACGCGCCGGAGGGCGCGATCATGCAGGGCGCGCTCGAGACACCCGCGGGCCTGCGCATCTTCGGCGCCGACGATCTCGAGGCCGGCGCCGACCCCGCCGCCCTCCCCTTCGAGCAGGCGCCGTGGGGCGACCACTACGGCCAGTTCACGGACCGCTACGGCGTCGAGTGGATGGTCAACGCCTCGCCGGCCCCGTGAGCCGGATCAGCTGAGCTGGTTCGCCTCGACCCAGGCGAGGTACTCCTCCGTGACCGTGCCCGTCACGTACTCGCCCGTGAAGCACGACATCTCGAGCGACGTCACCGCGGAGCCCTCGATGATCGCTGACTCCATGTCGGCGACCTCCTGGTAGACGAGGTGGTCGGCACCGAGCTCGATGCCGATCTCGGGGATCGAGCGGCCCGCGGCGACGAGCTCCTGGCGGGACGGCATGTTGATGCCGTAGACGTGCGGGTAGCGCACCGGCGGTGCCGCCGAGGTGAACGTGACCGAGTTCGCGCCGGCGGCGCGGGTCATCTCGACGATCTCGCGCGAGGTCGTGCCGCGCACGATCGAGTCGTCGACGATGAGCACGTTCTTGCCCTTGAACTCGCTGCCCATCGCGTTGAGCTTCTGCTTGACGGACCGCCGGCGCTGCTCCTGGCCCGGCATGATGAACGTCCGGCCGACGTAGCGGTTCTTGTAGAAGCCCTCGCGGTACTCCAGTCCGAGCCGCTGCGCCACCTGCATCGCGGCGGGCCGCGACGAGTCGGGTATCGGCATCACGACGTCGATCGAGCCCGAAGGCGTGTGCTTCGCGATCGTGTCGGCGAGCCGGTCGCCGAGCCGCAGCCGCGCCTCGTACACGGAGATGCCGTTCATGATCGAGTCGGGGCGGGCGAGGTAGACGTACTCGAACGAGCAGGGGATCAGGCGCGGCTCCTTCGCGCACTGGCGCGAGTAGAGCTCGCCGCTGCGCGTGATGAAGATCGCTTCGCCCGGGGCGACGTCCCGCACGATCTCGTAGTCGGAGTTCTCCAGCACGAGCGATTCGGAGGCGACGATCCACTCGGTGCCGACGAGCCCCTCGGACTTCTTGCCGAGGATGAGCGGCCGGATGCCGTACGGGTCGCGGAACGCGAGCAGGCCTTCGCCGCCGACGAGGGCGATGCACGCGTAGGAGCCTTCGACGCGCTCGTGCAGCGTTTCGATCGCGTCGAACACCTGGTCGGGGTCGAGCGAGGAGCCGCGCACCTGCTGCTGCAGCTCGTTGGCGAGGACGTTGACGAGCAGCTCGGTGTCGGAGCTCGTGTTGAGGTGGCGGCGGTCCTTGTGGAAGAGGTCGTCGGTGAGCTCGCGGACGTTCGTCAGGTTGCCGTTGTGCACGAGCACGATGCCGTAGGGCGCGTTGACGTAGAAGGGCTGCGACTCTTGCTCCTTATTGGAGTCGCCGCGCGTCGTGTAGCGCACGTGGCCGAGGCCCGTCGTGCCGAGGAGGCTGCGCATGTCGCGCGTACGGTAGGCCTCCCGGACCTGGCCGCTCGCCTTGTGCATGTGGATCGTGGATCCGTCCGCGGTGGCGATGCCGGTGGAGTCCTGACCGCGATGCTGGAGCAGACCGAGGGCGTCGTAGATCTGCTGCGCGACGGGGCTGGACGAGACGATGCCGACGATGCCGCACATGCGCTGGGTGGCTCCCTGGGGTCGATCGGGACGTTACGGTTCATCCTCGCACAGGGGGTCTGTGCGCCCGCGCTCGTCGCGCCGTTCGACCCGGCGAGCCTGCCGTGCGCCGCCTGCACGGCATAGGCTCGCGGCATGAGCGCGCTTCCGCCGCCGGATCGCGAGGCGGCCGCCATGCTGTGGGCGCAGTACCTTGCCGCGCATCCGGAGGCCGCGGAGCTCGCGCCCGACTACGACGTCGAGTGCTACGGCGACAGCGTCGAGCTCGCCGACGAGCTCCTCGCGCTCGTCGTCGCGGGCGGCAAGCGGGCGACCGCGAGCCTCGTCGACGAGTTCCGCCATGCGGGCCAGGCGCTGCCGAGGATCGGCAGTCACTGGATCGCCTGCGACGGTCGCGGGGCGCCCCGGGTCGTGCAGCGCTCGATCGACCTGCGGATCGGTTTGATCGAGTCGGTCGACGAGGCGTTCGCCTGGGACGAGGGCGAGGGCGACAGGACGCGAGCGGACTGGCTCGCCGGGCATCGTCGCTACTTTGCGCGCACGCTCGCCGCACGCGGGGTCGTGTTCGACGAGGCGCGGATGCCGGTCCTCTTCGAGCGATTCGTGGTCGTCTGGCCGCCGGAGCTCGCGGACTGAGTCGGCGACATCGCGTTCATCCGGCGCAGTTGCATGCTCCGGGGGCGCGGAAGGTGCGTTTGCGCCGGATGAACGCGATGGGCGCGGCGGGCGGGCAAGGTCCGCTCCCGCGAGGCCGGTAGCCTGGGAGTGTGAGCGACTCCGCAGCCACCTATCGCGCCGCCGGTGTGGATGTCGCGGCCGGCGACCTCGCGGTCGAGCTCATGAAGCAGTCGGTGACGCGCACGCACGGACCCGAGGTGCTCGGCGGGGTCGGCGGCTTCGCGGGGCTCTGGGACGCGAGCGCGCTGCAGGGCTACCGCCACCCGCTGCTCGCGACGTCGACGGACGGCGTCGGCACGAAGGTCGCGATCGCCCAGGCGCTCGACATCCACGACACGATCGGCCAGGACCTCGTCGCGATGATCGTCGACGACATCGTCGTGGTCGGCGCGAAACCGCTCTTCATGACCGACTACATCGCGTGCGGCCGCGTCGTGCCGGACCGGATCGCGGCGATCGTGCGCGGCATCGCGGAGGCGTGCGAGGCGACCGGCACCGCCCTCGTCGGCGGCGAGACGGCGGAGCACCCGGGCCTGCTGGGTCCCGACGAGTACGACGTCGCGGGCGCGGCGGTCGGCGCGGTCGAGGCGGACGCGGTGCTCGGCCCGGAGCGCGTCGAGGACGGCGATGTCGTGCTCGCGCTCGCCAGCTCGGGCCTGCACTCCAACGGCTTCTCGCTCGTGCGCCACATCCTCGCGACCGCGTCGATCGACGTGCGCGACGAGCTCCCCGAGTTCGGCGGCATCGTCGGCGAGACCCTGCTCGCGCCGACGCGCCTCTACACGGCGCCGCTCATCGGCATCCTCGAGGACCCGGAGTTCGGCCGCGGGATCCATGCTCTCAGCCACGTCACGGGTGGCGGCATCGCCGCGAACCTCGCGCGAGTCCTGCCCAAGGGCACCTCGGTCGAGCTCGACCGCTCGACCTGGTCGCCGAGCAGCGTCTTCCGGGTGCTCTCCGACATCGCCGGCACGTCGCTCGAGTCCGCCGAGGGGACCTGGAATCTGGGGATCGGCTTCCTCGCGGTCGTCGCAGAACGCGATGCGGCCGCGATCTCCGCGGCGCTCGCGGCCGCCGGCATCCCGGCCTGGGAGGCGGGACGGGTGTCGATGCGACCCTTGGGCTCGGCTTCGCCTCGCTCAGGGAGCGGGGAGGGCGCGCCTCGCTCAGGGAGCGACGGCGGCGCGGGGGTCGACGAGCAGGACGGCTGGGTCGTCGGCGCGAAGGGCGTCGACGGCGGAGCGGTCAGACTCGTCGGCCGCTACGCGGACTGAACCGCGTCGGAGTCCTCTTCGTCGCCCTCGAGGTCGTCCTCGTCGTCGAACTCCGCATACTTGGCGGCGATGTCGTCGTAGTCCGACTGCCCGCCCGATTCCGCGAGTTCGCGCTCGAGCGCGCTGTAGTTCGTATCCGGGCTGAAGTACTTCAGTTCGCGGGCGACCTTTGTATGCTTCGCCTTCTGACGGCCGCGGCCCATCTGGCCACCCCTTTGCATGACAGGAAAGACTGGCCAAGAGTCTATCACCGGAAGGCATCGTGGCCGTCCCACCCCCGACACCGCGGCGCTGCCGGTCCCTCCTAGGCTGGGGCGCATGGACGAGCCCACCGCCCACGCGCCGGTGGTCGTGATCGGCGCGGGTCAGGCGGGCCTCTCGGTGGCCTACTTCCTGCGCCGCCTGGGGCTGGATCCGGGCAACGATTTCGTCATGCTCGATCGCGGTCCGGGGCCCGGGGGCGCGTGGCAGCACCGCTGGAGCGCGCTGCGGATCGGCACGGCGCACCGCATCGCCGATCTGCCCGGCATGGAGGAGCTCGGGGTGAGCTTCGAGACGGCCGACCGCTCAGCGCCCGCCCGGGATATCGTCGCCGACTACTACGGGCGCTACGAGGACCACTACGGCCTCCAGGTCGTCCGCCCGGCCGAGGTGCTGGGTGTCGTCAACCGCGGCACCGACCTCCTCACGACGTTCCGCGACGGGGACGGGGATGAGCTCACGGTGGAGTCCGAGATCGTCGTCAACGCCTCGGGCACGTGGGGCGCGCCGTTCGTGCCCTGGTATCCGGGGCGCGACGCCTTCCTCGGTCGGCAGGTGCACACGGCCGACTACACCGGCGCGGACGCGTTCGCGGGGCAGCGCGTCGTCGTCGTCGGGGGCGGCACCTCGGCGATGGGTTTCGTGCTCGAGCTCGAGTCGGTCGCGTCGGAGATCGTGTGGGTGAGCCGGCGCCCGATCGACTGGGTGGACGAGACCCCGGATGCGAATCTCGAGGGGCGGCTCGACGCGGTCACGCGGCAGGACGAGGCGGCGCGCGCCGGGCGCGCACTGCCGAGCATCGTGAGCGGGACGGGGATCCCGCGCTCGCGCCGGGTCCAGCAGGGCATCGATCGGGGGCTGCTGCACGCGCACCCGATGTTCTCCGCGATCGAGCCGGACGGCGTGCGCTGGGAGCCGGGCGTGCGCGAGGACGGCGTGGAGTTCTTCGCGGCGGACGTAATCATCTGGGCGACCGGCTTCCGGCCGGAGCTGCGGCATCTCGCCCCGCTGCGGCTGCGCGAGCAGGCGGGCGGCGTCGTCGTCGCGCAGGGCAGCTCGTGGCGGGACCCGCGGGTGTTCTTCGCCGGCTACGGACCCCAGGCTTCGACGATCGGCGCGAACCGGGCGGGCCGCTTCGTCGCGCGGCAGGTCGTCGCGTCGCTGAGTCGCATCCGCGCCGCCCGCAAGGGGTGAATGGAAGCTCCGCGGACTGGCCCTCGTACTGGGGGAGCAGTGCCCTGCATCGCGCGGTGCCCCGGGAGTAGCGTGGGCGCCGCGGTACGAACGGGTCCCGGGCTCCGTTCCGATCTCCGGGTCGGACGCCCCTCGGAGCCGGACCCGGCGGATCGGCATAAGAATCGCCCCGGGCAGCGCCCTGTCCCCAGTTGCCGCGACTGTCCGGGGTTGATTCTTGCGGCCCGGGAGCTCCGCGCGATCCCGCTCTATTCGACCTCGCCTGGCGGTGCCTCACGTGCAGTCGCGGGCCCCGCATTGAGCGCAAGGCACCGCCACACGCTCACACGAGCGCGAGGGCGATCGCGGCGCCCAGGGCCGCGCAGCCGAGCCCGAGCGCGATGCTGCCGGCGAGGTTGCCGACCGCGGCCCAGCCGCGCCCATCCAGCGCGAGGCGGACGGTGTCGACGGCGAACGTGCTGAACGTCGTGAACGCGGCGCACAGGCCCGTCGCCCCGATGAGCAGCCATGCCGCGGGGATCACCGAGGCGAGTCCGAAGAGGACGCCGACGAGGAGGCTGCCGATCGCGTTCACGACGAGGATCACGACCGGGAAGCGCTCCCGCCTGCCGAAGAGCACGACGGCGCCGTGGCGCAGCAGCGCGCCGCCGACGCCCGCCGCGAGCACGAGCGCGAAGAGGAGCCCGGCGCTCATGCCTCGTCCTCCTCGCGCACCGGCGCGCGGGGGATGAGGCGCGCACGGGCGATGCGACGGCCGAGCAGGATCCCGACGAGGGCGGCGAGCAGCCCCGCGAAGACCGAGCCGATGAGGACGCCGGCCGCCTGCGCGAGCGAGCCGGGCTCGACCGAGCCGGGTCCGTGGGCGAGCGGGCCGCCCTGTGTCGTCGCGACGACGGCGATCATGATGCTGGAGAACGTCGTGAACGAGCCGAGCACGCCGGCCCCGAGCCCCGCGCGCACCCAGGGTGCGGCGCTCGACCAGGTGGCGGCCGTCAGCACGCCGAGCGCGAAGGCCCCGAGCGTGTTCGCGAGGATCGTCGACCACGGCACGGCGTCGAGCGCGTGCGGCAGCAGGAGGTCGAGCCCAAAGCGCGCGGAGGTGCCGATCGCGGCGCCGACTGCGACGGCGACCCAGCTCGCGATCGCGGCCAGTGTCGCGCCGCGATCAGCGGCGGGTGCGGCGGGCCGGCTCACGGCACCACGATAGGCGGGCGGCCGCCGTCAGTCGCGCCGCGCGCCCGAGTGCCGCTCCTGCGAGCGCGCGGGCGCGTCGACCCCGGTGATGTGGCGCCGGATGAGCGGGCGTGCGGGCTCCCCGCGACGGTCCTGCCCGGGCACGGGGCGCGGGGGTCGGCGCAGGAGCAGCTTCGCGTCGTCGAGCAGCCACGGCACGATCGCGACGGCGACGCCGGGCACGAGCAGGAGCTTCGCCTTGATGCGCTGCGACGCGTGGTTGTGCAGGATCGACTGCCACCAGTGGCCGACGACGAACTGGGAGAGGTAGACGGTCGTCACGTCGGAGCCATGGGTGCGCCGGTGCTCGGCGATGTAGGCGATGAGCGGTTCGCTGATCCCGCGATACGGGGAGTCGAGGATCGTGAGCGGCACGAGGATGCCGTGCTCGGCCCACTGGCGCTCGAGCCGTGCGGCCGCCTCGCGGTCGATCGCGACGTGGACGGCTTCGAGCGTGTCGTGCCGCATCGCAATCGCGTAGTCGAGCGACTTCAGGCTCGGCTTGGTGAGCGCGCCGACGAGCACGATCGCGTGGTCGCCGCTCGCGCCGAACTCGGTCACGTCGTCGACGGCGAGCTCCCGCCCGACCTCGCGGTAGTAGCGGTGGATGCGGTACATGACGTACCGGAGCACGGGCATGAGCGCGAAGACGATCCAGGCGCCGTGCGTGAACTTGGTGATCGTCACGACGATGAGCACGCCGGCGGTGAGCACCGCGCCCGCGCCGTTGATGATGAGCCCGCCGACGGTGCCGCGTCGCGCGCCGCGTCGCCGTCGGCGCCGCCAGTGCACGACCATGCCGATCTGCCCGAGCGTGAAGCTCACGAAGACGCCGATGATGTAGAGCTGGATGAGGTGGGTCACGCTGGCCTGGAACGCGACGATGAGCAGGCCCGCCGCGACCGCGAGCGCGATCACGCCGTTGGAGTAGACGAGCCGGTCGCCGCGGGTGTTGAGCGACTTCGGCGCGTAGGCGTCGCGGGCGAGCACGGATCCGAGCAGCGGGAAGCCGTTGAACGCGGTGTTCGCCGCGAGCAGGAGGACGAGCGCGGTCGCGCCCTGGATGACGAAGAACGGCATCGAGTTCGCGCCGAACACGCTCGTCGCGAGCTGCGCGATGACGGACGACTGCGGCTGCGTCGCGCACGCCGCCCAGCCCTGCAGGTCGCAGGGGCTCTCGACGTAGTGGACCTGGGTGAGGAGTGCGAGCGCCGTGACGCCGACGAACAGGGCGATCGCGATCGCGCCCATGATGACGAGCGTGCGCTGGGCGTTGCGCACCTTGGGCGCGCGGAACGCGGGCACGCCGTTGGAGACCGCCTCGACGCCGGTGAGCGCGGAGCAGCCGGAGGCGAAGGCCCGCAGGAGCAGCAGCACGAGGCCGGCCTGCGTGAGGTCGTGCGCCTCGACGCCGAACTGCGCCGACTCGGCGAGCGG
>DATMGN010000039.1:0-12813 GCA_035555435.1 Microbacteriaceae bacterium
TGGTGTAATTCTCGTACACCTTGCGGGTCTGGGTCTCGTCCTTGACGTCGTAGAAGGCGCTGGAGACGTGGAGCACGTTGCGGGCGGAGATCATGAGACCGCTGAAGAACGGCGCGCCGACCTCCTCGTAGCCCTCCTGGATGAGCTTCGCGGTCTCGAGCACCTCGGTGCCGACCATGCGCCCGGTGGGGGAGAAGTCGAGGTGAGCTCCTGGCGGGCCGTAGACCCCCTGGAAGAGGTCGAGGATGTCGAGGTCGGGGATGCCGGCCATGACTCGGTCGTCGTGGCTCGGGAAGTCCTCGCGCTTCGTCCCGTCGTAGATGACTTCGCGCGCCCACTGCAGCGTCGGGATGACGTCGAACTGGTCGTGGAGCGCCTTGAGGGTCGCGTCGACGACGCCCTCGCGCCCGTAGACGGCGAAGCGGGTGAGCCAGGCGTCCTGGTCGGTCGAGAACGTCGTGTTGCCGTCCGAGTCGAGCGTCGTCCCGCGCATGATGACCGGGTGATTGTGGATGTTGCGTTCGAGGAGTGCCTCGCGCATCGTGTCGACGACGCGCACGAGCGCCTCGTCGCCGCGGAACGACAGCCAGATGACGGCGTACTTCTCGGGCCGGCGCTGCAGCCAGAAGCCGGAGTTGACGATGATCCCGTTGCCGGACTGGAAGAAGAGCCCGTCGAGGCGGGGTCCGAAGCCGTGCTTGTAGACGTACCGGCCGACCGAGTCGGGGAGGGCGCCGAACCCGGTGCGCATGAGTTCGCCGGTCGGCAGCACGACCTCCTGGCCGATGAGGTTCTCCGGGTGATCGCCCATGGGCGTGTAGCCGCGGCCGTACTCGGTCGAGTTGGCGATGACGGAGCCCCAGCCGAGGTCGGGGATCGAGGTCCAGCAACGACCGCCGGCGGCCTCGAGCGCGTCGTAGAGGTCGAACCAGCGCACGCCGGGCTCGACGACGGCGTACGCGAGGTCTTCGTTGACCTCCAGGACGCGGTTCATGCGGCTGAGGTTGACGACGACGGAGCCCTTGACGCGGGGCGCGGGGCCGCCGTACGTGACGTTCTTGCCCTGGCTCCACATCCACAGCGGCGTGCCGTGCTCGTTGGCGACGCGCACGACCGCCTGGACCTCTTCGACGGAGCCCGGCATGACCATCGCGGAGGGGTCGAACTGGTCCGACTCCACGTACGTGTACGGGTCGCGGGCGGCCTTGAGGTGCTCGGGGTCGGTCACGACGGCGTCGCCGCCGAGCTCTCGCTGGAATGCGGCGATCGCGCGGTCAGTATCGCCCAGGCGATAGGGGGTGGTGTCGACGAGCTCCATTGCCCAGTCCTCCGTTTGTCTCTTTGTCAGACATCATACCGGAGAGACCGGGTGGGACCGCTAGTGGTGCGACCCCTCGTCGAGCTCCTTCTGCGTCGCCGGCTCGATGCGGTCCTCGTAGAACCAGCGCGAGAAGCCCGCGCGCACGTTCTGCCAGAAGCCGATCTTGCCCTTCGCGTTGGGACGCACCATGAGCGGCTGATACGTGTCGTAGCTCACGAGACGCCAGCGCTCGTACTGGTCGAGGGGCTGGTGGACCTCGATGTACTCGCCGCTCGGCATCCGCACGATGCGACCCGACTCGAAGCCGTGGAGCGCGATCTCGCGGTCCTTCTTCTGCAGCGCGATGCAGATCCGCTTCGCGACGAAGTAGGCGAGGATCGGCCCCAGGATGAGCAGGGCCTGCAGCGCGTACGTGACGTGCTCGACCGCGAGGCGGAAGTGCGTCGCGATGATGTCCGAGCTCGCCGCCGCCCACATGACCGCGTAGAACGTCACGCCGGCCGCGCCGATCGCGGTGCGGGTCGGGGCGTTGCGCGGACGGTCGGCGATGTGGTGCTCGCGCTTGTCGCCGGTGACCCACGCCTCGATGAAGGGATAGAACGCGACGAGGACGAGGAAGACGAGCAGGATCGCGATCGGCACGAGGATGTTGAGCGAGTAGGTCCCGCCCCACAGCTCGAACTCCCAGCCCGGTGGAATGAGGCGCAGCATGCCATCGGCGAAGCCGATGTACCAGTCCGGCTGCGTGCCGGCCGAGATCGGCGAGGGGTCGTACGGTCCGTAGACCCACACCGCGTTGATCGAGACGAACGACGCGATCAGGACGATGACGCCGAAGACGAGGAAGAAGAAGCCCGCCGCCTTGCCCGCGAACACGGGGAGGATGGGGGAGCCGACGACGTTCTTCGAGGTGGCGCCCGGCTGCGCGAACTGCGTGTGCTTGTTCACGACCATGAGGACGAGGTGCACTGCGATGAGGCCGATGACGAGCGCCGGCAGCAGCATGATGTGCATCATGTAAAGGCGTCCGACGATGTCCTCGCCGGGGAACTCGCCGCCGAAGAGCAGGTAGGAGATCCACGTCCCGACGAATGGCACACCCTTGACCATGCCGTCGATGATCCGCAGGCCGTTGCCTGAGAGCAGGTCGTCGGGGAGGGAGTAGCCGGTGAAGCCCTCGGCCATCGCGAGGACGAAGAGCAGGAAGCCGACGATCCAGTTGAGCTCGCGCGGCTTGCGGAAGGCGCCCGTGAAGAAGATCCGCAGCATGTGCAGACCGATCGAGGCGACGAAGACGAGCGCGGCCCAGTGGTGGACCTGGCGCATGAGCAGGCCGCCGCGGACGTCGAACGAGATGTCGAGCGTCGAGGCCATCGCGGCCGACATCTCGACGCCCTTGAGCGGCGCGTACGAGCCCTCGTAGTGCACGGGGGTCATGGCCGCCTGGAAGAAGAGCGTCAGGAAGGTGCCCGACAGCAGGATCACGACGAAGCTGTAGAGGGCCACCTCGCCGAGCATGAAGGACCAGTGGTTCGGGAAGATCTTGCGCCCGACGAACTTCACGAAGCCGGAGACACTCGTGCGCTCGTCGATGTAGTTCGACGCCCAGTTGACGAAGCGCATGCCCTTGCCCGGTTCCTCGGGGGTCTGCGGCGCGCCGACCGGCGGCGTTGCGGTGCTCGTCAAAGGACACGCTCCCAGAAGCTCGGACCGACGGGCTCGGTGAAGTCGCTCTGCGCGACGAGGTAGCCCTCCTCGTCGACGGCGATCGGCAGCTGCGGCAGCGCGCGCTTGGCAGGGCCGAAGATGACACGGGCCTCGTGCGTGATGTCGAACTGCGACTGGTGGCACGGACACAGCAGGTGGTGGGTGAGCTGCTCGTAGAGCGCGACGGGGCAGCCGACGTGTGTGCAGATCTTGGAGTACGCGACGATGCCGTCGAAGCTCCAGGTCTCGCGGCCCGGGGTGATGTGCAGGTCCTCGGGCTTGAGCCGCATGAGGAGCACGACGGCCTTGGCCTTCTCCTCGAGCTTGCCGTGGCCGAGCTCGTTGAGCCCCTCAGGGATGACGTGGAAGGCCGAGCCGAGCGTGACGTCGGCCGCGCGGATGGGGGCACCGGACGGGTCGAGCGTGAGCCGCACACCCTTGTCCCACATCGTCTGCTTGAGCAGCGGCACGGGGTCGGCCTGAGGGGCGAGGTCGCGCAGCAGGACGACGCCGGGCAGCGGCGAGACGACCGCGGCCGTGATGAGCGAGTTGCGCAGGAGGCGACGGCGCGTGAAGCCCGACTCCTCGTTGGCCTCGGTGAAGATCTCCGCGGCCCGCTCGCGCGTCGAATCCGAGCCGCGCGTCTCGTGCCGCTCCTCGACGAGGTCGTGGCCGTGCATGAGGGCCTTGGACCAGTGCACGACGCCGACGCCGACCGCGAGGAGCGCGAGGGCGATCGCGGTGCCGACGAACATCGTGTTGTTGCGGACCGATTCCATGTCGCCCGGGATGATCGGGAAGACGATGTAGAGCACGATCGCGGCGATGCTGCCGATGATCGAGACGAAGAAGAGCGCGATGACGCGCCGCTCCTGCGCCTTCTCGACCTTGGGGTCGAGGTCGGTCACGCGGGGCCGCTCCGGCGGGAAGCCGGGGTTGGCGATCGCGTCGGAGGGGACGACCGCGATGCCCGAGGAGACCTGCCGGTCGTCCGGGTGTGCGGGGAGTTCTTGCTGATCAGTCATGTCCGCCCTCAGTTCGACTTCGCCGTGAGCCAGATGGTGATGCCGACGATGAGGCCGAGCCCGGCGATCCAGATGAACAGGCCCTCGGAGACCGGACCGAGCGAGCCGAGCGTCGCACCGCCGACGGAGGGCGTCGTCTCGAGGTACTTCAGGTACGCGATGATGTTCGCCTTGTCCTCGGGCGAGATGTTGTCGTCGTTGAACACCGGCATGTTCTGCGGGCCGGTGAGCATCGCCTCGTAGATGTGCGCGGCGCTGACGCCCATGAGCGGCGGCGCGTACTTGCCCTCCGTGAGGGCGCCGCCGGCACCGGCGACGTTGTGGCACATGGCGCAGTTGATGCGGAACAGCTCGCCGCCGACCGCGAGGTCGCCGTCGCCCGTCAGGTACTGGTCGTCCGGGATGGCGGGGCCGGGGGAGACCGCCGCCACGTACTCGGCGAGCGCGCGGATCTGCTCGGTCGTGAACTGCACGGGCTTCTGCTCGGCCTGGGGGCCGGACATCGCGAGGGGCATGCGGCCGGTCCCCACCTGGAAGTCGACCGATGCGGCGCCGACGCCGATGAGCGTGGGGCCGTCCTCGGTGCCCTCGAGCGCGAGCCCGTGGCAGGTGGCGCAGTTCGCGGCGAACAGGGCCTCGCCCTCGGCGACCAGGTCGCTGCTGACGACCGAGCTCGTGTCCGCGCCGGCCGGGATCGTCGCGAGCGCGTAGGCACCGCCCGTCCCCGCGAGGCCGAGCGCGATGAGCGCCACTGTCGCGAGGGGGTGTCTGCGCCCGCGCTTCTGGCGCTTCGGCTGCTGGTTCGTCACGTCCGTCACCGCTCCGTCGTCTCGTTCTCAGTCATTCGGCGTACCGCCCGGGTCACTTCAGCAGGTAGATGACACCGAAGAGGCCGATCCAGACGACGTCGACGAAGTGCCAGTAGTAGGAGATCGCGATCGCGCTCGTCGCCTCGCGGTGCGTGAACCGCTTGGCCGCGTAGATGCGGCCGATCAGGAAGAGGAACGCGACGAGGCCGGCGGTCACGTGGATGCCGTGGAGGCCGGTGGAGAAGTAGAAGATCGTGCCGTACGAGCTCGAGTTGATGGTGAGCCACTCGGAGGTGAGGAGCGCGTACTCGTAGACCTGGCCAACGATGAAGACCGCGCCCATCGCGAAGGTCAGATAGAACCACTCGACCGCGCCCCACTTGGACCAGTTCCACCAGCGCGCGGTGCGTCGGGCCTGGAGTCGCTCCGCCGCGAAGACGCCGAACTGGCAGGTCACCGACGAGAGCACCAGGATCAGGGTGTTGACCGAGGAGAACGGCACGGTGAGCTTCTCGGCCTCGGCGGCCCAGAGCTCCGGTGCAGCACCTCGCAGCGTGAAGTACACGGCGAAGATGCCGGCGAAGAACATGACCTCGCTGCCGAGCCACACAATGGTGCCGACCTGCACCACGTTCGGGCGATTGAGGGTTGGGCGCGTCAGCGATGCAGTGCTCACCCGTCCATTATGGCCGACTTCCCGAGCGGTGATTGCAACCCGCTCGGGATGTCCGCTCCCGTTGACGTCAATAGGCTTCCGGGTATGACCGGCGAACCGACGTGGCCCGACCTCCTCAACGCGCTCGCCTCGGGGCGGGACCTGTCGATCGCCGAGTCGGAGTGGGCCATGGGGCGTGTCATGACGGGAGAGGCGACCGGCGCGCAGCTCGGCGCGCTGCTCATCGCGCTCAAGATCAAGGGCGAGACGGTCGACGAGGTCGTCGGCTTCCGTGATGCGGCGCTCGCCCACGCGAGCCCGCTCGACGTGCCGAGCGCGGTCCTCGACATTGTCGGCACCGGCGGTGATCCCGTCGGAGTGCTCAACATTTCCTCGGCGGCGGCCGTCATCGCGGCGGCGTCCGGCGTGCCGGTCGTCAAGCACGGGAACCGGGCCGCGTCATCGCGTTCCGGCGCGTCGGACGTGCTGACCGAGCTGGGCGTGGACGTCGGCATCTCGCCCACGCGCACCGCCGAGGTGCTCGCCGAGGTGGGGATCACCTTCGCGAACGCGGCGACGCTGCACCAGGGATTCCGGCACGCGGGGCCGGCCCGGCGCGAGATCGGCATCTCGACGCTGTTCAACGTGCTCGGTCCGCTCGCGAACCCCGCCCGTCCGGAGGCCTCCGCGGTCGGGGTCGCGGATCTCGAGCGCGTGCCGCTCATCGTCGGCGTCTTCCAGACCCGGGGCGCGACGGCGCTCGTCTACCGCGGTGACGACGGGATCGACAAGCTCACGACGACGGGACACTCCCACGTCTGGGAGATCACGGCGGGCTCGGTCCAGGAGCACGACCTCGACCCTGCCGAGCTCGGCATCCCGCGCGCGGCCATCGCGGACATCACGGGCGGCGACCCCGCGCACAACGCCGCGGTGATCCGCGCGGTGCTCGCGGGCGAGCGCGGACCGGCGCGCGACATCGTGCTGCTCAATGCCGCCGCGGGGATCGCGGCCTACGGCCTCTGGCGCCATCCGGAGGATCGCTTCGTCCCGCTGCGGGAGCGCCTCGCGGGCACGCTGGCGATCGCCGAGGGCGTCGTCGACTCGGGTCTCGCGGCGCGGAAGCTCGACGAATGGGTCGCCGCGACGAACTGAGGGTTGATCTGACCCCCGAACGGGGGTCAGCATGGGGTATGCGCTTCGAGACGTCCGAGATCGACGAAGTACTCCCGAAGCGGCGGGCGCCGAAGACGATCGATTGGATCGCCGCGGAGCTCGAGGCCGAGGGGATCCCCACGGGGCGGGGGGACGCGGAGATCATCGTCGCCCACCTGCTCGGGCTCACCCGAGACGAGGTGCGGGGCGGGGCGGCCGACGAGATCGACCTGGACGGGCCGCAGCTCGCCGCCGTCATGGACTTCACCGCTCGGCGCAAGCTGCGCGAGCCGCTGCAGCACCTCACCGGCAAGTCGCTGTTCCGCACGCTGACGCTCGCCGTCGGTCCCGGCGTCTTCGTGCCGAGGCGCGAGACCGAGTTCGTCGCGGAACTCGCGATCCGCGCGATCGGCGAGCTCGGCATCCGGGGCGCGCGCGCCGTCGACCTCGGGATGGGAGCCGGCGCGATCGCCCTGTCCATCGCGGTCGAGGTGCCGGACTCGGAGGTCTGGGGTGTCGAGTTCTATCGCGAGGCCTACGACTGGGCGGCGCGCAACTTTGCGGCGATCGCCCCGGACAACGCCCACGCGGTGCACGGCGACCTCGCCGATGCGCTGCCGGAGCTCGACGGCACGATCGATGTCGTCGCGGGCAATCCGCCCTGGCTGCCGCCGGACATCCCGCCGGCGACCCCCGAGGTCGCGCTCTGGGACCCGCCGAGCACCTCCTGGGAGGGCGGCGGCGCCGACGGGATGGACATCCCGCGAGCGTTCTCCAAGTCGGGACTGCGACTGCTCCGGCCCGATGGCGTGCTCGTCATGGAGCACGGGGTGTCCCAGGGACCGCGGATGTCGCAGATGCTGCGCGACGACGGGTGGCTCGACGTGCACACGCACACCGACCCGCGGGGCAAGGATCGCGTCACGACCGCGCGGCGACCGTAGCCCTCAGTCGATCCAGCCGAGCGACTTCTCGACCGCGCGGTGCCAGCGCGCGACGCGCCGCTCGCGTTCTGCCTCGGACATCTCGGGCACGAAGCGCGCGCCCGCGCGCCAGTTCGCGCGCAGCTCGTCGAGGTCGCGCCAGAGGCCGACGGCGAGCCCGGCCGCGTAGGCGGCACCGAGGGCGGTCGTCTCGACGACCGCGGGGCGGACGATGGGGGCGCCGAGCAGGTCGGCCTGGAACTGCATGAGGCGGTCGTTGACGGACATGCCGCCGTCGACGCGCAGCTCGGAGGGCGGGCCCGCGTCGTCCTCGCTCGCCGCCTCGACGACGTCGAGCGTCTGGAACGCGGTCGACTCGATGGCGGCGCGGGCGATGTGCGCCTTCGTCGAGTAGCGGGTGAGGCCCACGATCGCGCCGCGCGCGTCCGGCCGCCAGTAGGGGGCGAACAGCCCGGAGAACGCCGGCACGAAGTACACGTCGCCGGAGTCCTCGACGGTCAGGGCGAGGGTCTCCGCCTCGGCCGACGACCCGATGATGCCGAGGTTGTCGCGCAGCCACTGCACGAGCGAGCCCGCGACCGCGATCGAGCCCTCGAGCGCATAGGCGGCCGGCGCGTCGCCGAGACGATAGGCGACGGTCGTCACGAGCCCCGCGGACGAGTGGACCTGCCGCGTCCCGGTGTTGACGATGAGGAAGCCGCCCGTGCCGTAGGTCATCTTCGACTCGCCGGCGGAGAACGCGGCCTGGCCGAACGTCGCGGCCTGCTGGTCGCCGAGGATCCCCGCCACGGGGACACCGGCGAGCGGACCGTCGGCGATCGTGCCGAACACCTCCGACGACGAGCGGACGCTCGGCAGCATCGCGCGAGGCACTCCCCACGCCGTGAGCAGTTCCTCGTCCCAGTCGAGCGTGGTCAGGTCGAGCAGGAGCGTCCGGCTCGCGTTCGTCACGTCCGTCGCGTGCACGCCGCCGTGCGGGCCGCCGGTGAGCTGCCACAGCAGCCACGAGTCGATCGTCCCGAACGCGAGCTCGCCGCGCTCCGCGCGACCCTGCGCCCCCGGCACCGCGTCGAGGATCCAGCGGATCTTCGAGGCCGAGAAGTAGCTCGCGAGCGGCAGCCCCGTCTTCGCGCGGAACCGCTCCGTATCGCCGGCCGCGACCGCGTCGACGAGATCCTGCGTCCGCGTGTCTTGCCAGACGATCGCGTTCGTCAGCGGCCGACCGGTCGCGCGGTCCCACACGAGCGTCGTCTCCCGCTGGTTCGTGATGCCGACCGCGGCGATGCGCGTCGCCGAGATGCCCGCACGGGCGAGCGCCGTCGCGACGCACTCGCGCGCGTTCGCGAGGATCTCCATCGCGTCGTGCTCGACCCAGCCCGCCTCCGGGAAGATCTGCCGGTGCTCCTGCTGCCCGGTCGCGACCGGCGCGCCCGTGCGGTCGAACACGATCGCGCGCGTCGAGGTCGTCCCCTGGTCGATCGACAGCACGTGGTCGGGGGTCATGCGGCCTCCTGTGAGACGGGACGGTAGTGGAAGCCGACCTCGCCGAGCCAGCCGCGGATGACCTCGCGCTGCGTCTCGTCGCAGACTCGACCGTAGCCGACCGACACGTCCCAGTAGGAGGACGCGTCGCGCCAGACGCGGCGATCCAGGGACCAGCTCCCCGTCGCGGTCAGCGCATAGCAGTCCGCCATGAACTCCCAGTCGCCGCCGAAGGCGCCCGCCGCGGACTCGGTCGGTCCGGGATTCGTGAACTGCAGGACGTGCGCGAACTCGTGGTAGGTCACGAGGGTGCGCAGCTCGTCGTCGAAGTACTCGGCGTCATAGTCGCTCGGATCCAGATGGATGAGCGTCGGATCGTCGCTCGACACGCAGCCGATCGGGTCGCCCCCGCAGATCGGCGCCGGGTCGTCGTAGACGACGCGGACGTGGCCGGAGGCGAGACCGTCCACGATCGACTCGCCGAGCGTGCCCGAGGCGTTCGAGGCGAGCTGCGCGGCGGCCGCGTCGAGCACCGTCTGGAGCGCGTCCGCACGCTCGGTCACCTCGTCCCGCAGCTGCGCGACCGCGGTCGGCGAGTGACGCTGCCGCCACGCCTCGACGGCGAGCGACTCGATCTCGTCGAGCGCCACGAGACCGCCGATCGGCACATTGTCGAGCGAGCGCGCCTTCGCCATGAAGTCCTCCATCGCGGCGCCGAAGGTCCGCTGCTCGTCCAGCTGCGCCTCCTGCTCGTCGAGCAGACGCCGCTGCTCATCGCCCATGCGCTCCAGCTCCTGCGTCTGCGCCTGCAAGCGCACGACCTCCAGCAGCAGGAGGGTGCCGCCCGTCAGCGCCGCGATGAGCAGCACCCCGAGCACGACGATCCAGACGATCGAGGCGGGCGAGCGGCGCCGGACGGGAGGGCCCAGGGGCGGTGGGACGGCGTCGACGCTCACGCGTCAATCCTGCACGTGCTCGGGGAGAAGTCCCTGACCGACGAGTCGGGTGAAGCGCCGCCGCAGGAGCGGCAGCAGCGCACGGATGAGGCCGAGCGCCGCGGGCGGCACGGGCGAGCGCCCGCGGCGCGCCGTGCGGGCCATGCGGTCGTGGACGAAGCGCTGGATGCGCTGCATCGAGCGCACGGGGCGCTCGCGACGCGCCTGGAACGCCGTGAGCGGGCCGAGCAGGTCCGCCCCGCCTCGCAGCGGCCCGGCGATCGCGTTCGCCAGGGCCACCGCATCCTGGATCGCGTAGTTGACGCCGACGCCGCCGACGGGACTCATGGCGTGCGCCGCATCGCCGATCGCGACGAACCCGGGCCGGTGCCAGCGCGGCAGATGGTCGATCTGCACCGAGAGCAGCTTGACCTTGTCCCAGTCGTCGACGGCGCCGATGACTCCGGCCGCGAACGGGGCGGTCGCCGCGAAGCGACGGTGGAAGGCCGCGAGCCCCGCCGCCCGCAGAGCGTCGAACCCACCCTTCGGAATCACGTAGCCGCCCTGCCAGTGATCGCCGCGCGGGATCGTCAGCGCGAAGCCGTTCGCGTCGAGGCAGAACAGGGTCTCCGGCACCGGGCCGTCCGGCACCGGCAGATCGAACCACAGCACGTCGATCGGCACGCCCCACTCGATCGGCACGAACCCCGCGGCCGGCCGCAGCGTCGAGTGTCGCCCGTCCGCGGCGACGGTGAGCGGGGCCCGCAGCTCGAGCTCGCCCTCCGCCCCTGACGCGCGCACCCCGACGACGAGTCCGTCCTCGATGAGCAGGCCCGTCGCGTTCGTCGACATCCGCAGGTCGAAGCCCGGGAACTCGCGGCCGGCCTGCGCGAGGAAGTCGAGCAGGTCCCACTGGGGCGCGAGCACGAGGAAATCGTCGGGCGGGCCGAGCAGGCGGAAGTCGACGGGGGAGAGCCGGCTCCCGTTGATGACGACGTCGAGATGGTCGGTGCGGTGCACGGGCAGCCGGAGGAACGCCTCGCGCAGCCCGAGCTCGCCGAGCACCGTGAGCGTCGAGGGGTGGATCGTGTCGCCGCGGAAGTCGCGGAAGAAGTCGGCGTGCTTCTCCAGGACCGTCACGCGCAGGCCCCGGCGGGCGAGGAGCAGCCCGAGCACCATCCCGGCAGGACCCCCGCCCGCGATGACGCAGTCGCGCTCCATGATCAGACCTCGCTCAGGGTACCGCGGTCCATGCGCCAGCGGCGGGTCACGCGCACGGTGTCGAGCATGCGGCGGTCGTGCGTGATGAGCAGGACGGTCCCGGGGAAGCTCTCGATCGCCTGCTCGAGCTGCTCGATGGCCGGCAGGTCGAGGTGGTTCGTCGGCTCGTCGAGCACGAGCAGGTTCGTGCCGCGCGCCTGCAGCAGGGCGAGTGCGGCGCGGGTGCGCTCGCCTGGCGAGAGCGAGTCGGCGGGTCGGGTCGCCGCCTCGCCGCCCAGCCCGAACTTCGCGAGCAGCGTGCGCACCTCTGCCTCCGCCCAGTCGGGCACGGCCTCGCCGAAGGCCCGGGCGAGCGGCTGCGGGCCGAGGAAGAGACCCCGCGCCTGGTCGACCTCCCCGAGGCGCACCCCCGAGCCGAGGCCGGCGCTGCCCTCGTCGACCGGGATGCGGCCGAGCAGCGCGCCGAGCAGGGTCGTCTTGCCCGAGCCGTTCGGTCCGGTGATCGCGATCCGGTCGGCCCAGTCGACCTGCGCGGTGACGGGCCCGAGCTCGAAGCCGCCGCGGCGCACGACCGCGCCCGACATCGACGCGACGACCGAGCCGCTCCGCGGCGCGGCGGCGATCGTCATCCGCAGCTCCCACTCCTTGCGCGGTTCCTCGACGGCGTCGCGCTCGAGTCGCTCGATCGCCCGCTCGCTCTGGCGCACCTTCGCCGCCTGCTTCTCGGCGGAGTCCTTCGCGTAGTTCTTGACGAACTTGTCGCGCTCGTCGTTCTGCTTCTTCCGGGCGTTGCGCACGCCCTGGCTCGCCCAGTTTCGCTGGGTGACCATGCGATCGCGCAGCTGCGAGCGCTTCTCGTCGAACTCCTCGTAGGCTTCGCGGGCGTGCCGCCGGGCGACCTCGCGCTCGACGAGGTAGCTCTCATAGCCGCCCGAGTACACCCCGATCCGCTGCTGGGGGCGGTCGAGCTCGACGATGCGGGTGACGGTCCGGGCGAGGAACTCGCGATCGTGACTCACGATGACGGCGGGGGAGCGCAGCTCGCGCACGAACCGCTCGAGGCGCTCCAGCCCGTCGAGGTCGAGGTCGTTCGTCGGCTCGTCGAGCAGGAGCACGTCGTAGCGCGACAGCAGCAGTGCGGCGAGCCCGGCCCGAGCCGCCTGGCCGCCGGACAGCTGCGTCATCGACGTGTCGAGCGCGATGTGGAGCGCGAGTCCGCCCGCGACCTCCTCGGCGCGCTCCTCGAGATCCGCCCCGCCGAGTGCCAGCCAGCGCTCGAGCGCGTCGGCGTACGCGTCGTCGTCCGCCTGCCCGCCGTCCGCGAGCGCCTGCGCGGCGAGGTCCATCCGTCGTGCGGCGGCGGTCACGCCCGTGCGTCGGCCGATGTGGTCGAGGATCGTCTCGCCGACGACCCGCTCGGGTTCCTGGGGGAGATGCCCCACGGTCGCCTGCGGCGGGCTCAGCACGACCGAGCCCTGCTCGGGCTCGAGCTCGCCCGCGAGGAGGCGCAGCAGCGTCGACTTGCCCGCGCCGTTCGCCCCGACGAGCCCGATGACGTC
>DATMGN010000040.1:0-7041 GCA_035555435.1 Microbacteriaceae bacterium
GCCGTCGCCGAGCTGGATGGTCGGGGAGGGCGCCTGCGGCGCGGCGGGGCCGAACGCGATCGCGTCGGCGTCCTGCGCCGGCGCCGGCTCGGGTGCGCGCCAGCGTCGCGCGCCCGTGGGTGCGAGCGCGTAGCGGATGCCTTTCCACACGTCGACGCCGCCTCGGGGATCGCCGGCGATCGCGTTCCGCCCGCGAAACACGCCCGCGGGGCACTGCACGACGACGTCTGGCATGGCGACCTCCGCGGCTCACGATAGTGGTCCAGGGGTGCGACACCGTGCACGGTTATCGGGGTCGCACACCCGAGTGCTGAGGACGTGGAGGTCGCCGTCGTGACGATCGTCGATGCTGCCCGCCGCGATGCGATCGCGGACTATCGGATCCTCGACGAGTTGGGTGCTGCCGGGGGACGGAGCGGCGGGCCCGGTCGGCGAGATCGGCGCGGCGGGGGCGTCGCGCGGAGTTCTCCGACGTGCACAGCATCTACTTGGCGGATCGTTTCGGCCTGCCGTGGGAGCGGGCGCTCACGTGGGATCCGGCGGTCCTCGACCTCGTCGCCGTGTCGCTCGACCGGTCCGCGGCGACTCGATAGGCTCGGCGCGTCAGCCCACCGGAGTCAAAGGAGCGCCGCATGGCACGCACCCGACCGACGGGGGTCACCGTCGTCGCGATCATCGTCCTGATCAGCGGGGTCGTCGGCACGATCGGCGCGGTGCTGCGGCTCATTTCGAGCGGCCCGACGTTCGACTCGATCGCGGGTCTCATCATCGGCATCGTGACGCTGCTCGTCTCGGCGGGTCTGTTCATGGGCAGCCAGATCGCCCGGATTCTCACGACGATCGTGCTCGTGCTGCAGATCGCATCGGCGATCTTCTCGACCGGCGCGATCGGCTTCGGCGACTGGACGGTCGCCTGGCCGCTCATCTCGGGCGTGCTCGCGCTCGCGGCGCTCATCCTGCTGTACACGAAGCAGGCGAACGCGTACTTCCGCGGCCACTAGGCATCGCCCAGGGCGCGTCGCGCGCCGGTTTCTAGCATCGTCAGCATGACGCGTCAATGGCGTTGTCATCGCTGGCGCTCGTTCCTAGCGTCGATCAGGTAGTCGCCGAGCGCCGCGTTCGCGGCCCGGCGCGGTAGCCAAGATCGGAGCGACCAATGCCCACCACGACCAAGTCCCGCACCTCGAGCAAGTCCCGTACCGCGAGCACGAGCAAGGCCCGAACCAGCGCCGCGTCGTCCGCCACCGGTGCGCTCAAGTCGAAGCGCGAGAACGCCGAGCACGGCTTCATGGCATCGACCGAGCTCATCGACAATCTGCAGCAGGTGCTCGTCGATCTCATCGAGCTCGCGTCGCAGTCGAAGCAGGCGCACTGGAGCGTCGTCGGTCGCAACTTCCGCGACCTGCACCTCCAGCTCGACGAGATCATCGCCGCGACCCGCGGCTTCAGCGACGTCATCGCCGAGCGACTGCGGGCCCTCCACGGCGTGCCGGACGGCCGCAGCGCGACGGTGGGGTCGACGTCGAGCCTGCCCGCGTATCCCGCGGGCGAGACCGACACGGCGGCGACGGTCGACCTCATCACGGTGCGGCTCGAAGCCGTCGTCGGCACGATCCGCGACGTCCACGACCAGGTCGACGAGGAGGACCCGACCTCCGCGGATCTGCTGCACGCGATCATCGCGTCGCTCGAGCAGTTCGCCTGGATGGTCAGCGCCGAGAATCGCACGCCGTCGCGATGAACGCGATGCACGCCGTGCGCGAGACCGCGGCGGCGCCCATCCCAGCCTTGCTCGAGGCGGTCCCCGAGCTCGTCGGCGACGCACCCGCGGCCCTCGCTTGGGCGGCGAAGGTCGGACGCGCCGCGCCCAAGCCGGGTGCGGGCGACACGGCCGGCCTCTGGCGCCTCCTCGCCGATGTGGCCGCCCTCGACGTGGGTGTCGCCCGCGTCCTGGAGCCGCACCTCGACGCGCTCGCGATCCTCGACCAGGCGGGCATCGCGCCGGAGGAGCTCGGTGCCGGCGCCGCGAGCACGTGGGGGGTGTATGCGGCCGAGTCGGCGGGGACGGTGCTGCGCGCGCGACGCGAGGGCGGCCGCTGGCTGCTCGACGGCGAGAAGCCGTGGTGCTCGCTCGCGCGCGACGTGAGCCACGCGCTCGTCACCGCGCGGCTCGACGACGGGACGCGGGGGCTCTTCGCGGTCGAGCTGCGCGTCCCGGGCGTGACGCCGCACTCGGGCCCGTGGGCGGCGCGCGGGCTGAACTGGATCGTCAGCGCCCCGGTCGCGTTCGACGGCGTCCGCGCCGCGCCCGTGGGGCTGCCCGGTTGGTACCTCGAGCGTCCCGGCTTCGCGTGGGGCGGGCTCGGCGTCGCGGCCTGCTGGTACGGCGGCGCCGTCGGGGTCGCGCGGGCGCTGCTGCGCGGCGAGCCGCCGCGATCCCGCGACCCGCTCACGCTCGCCCACCTCGGCGCGGTCGACACGGCCCTGCACGGCGCGAGCGCCGCGCTCACGTCGGCGGCCGAGCTCGTCGACGACCCAGCAGTGCCCGCGAGCTCATTGCCACTCCTGGCGGCTCGGACGCGCAGCGTCGTCGTACGCGCCGCCGAGGAGGTGCTGTCGCATACCGGCCACGCGCTCGGTCCGGCACCGCTCGTGCTCGATGCGGATCACGCGCGGCGCGTCGCAGACCTGGAGCTCTACCTCCGCCAGCACCACGCCGAACGCGATGATGCGGCCCTCGGGGCCATGATCCTGGATGGCGGCGGCGAGCCATGGTGACGTTCACCCACGAGCAAGCGGGCACGGACGAGCGAGCCTGGGCGGCGGCCGACTGGGCGCGCCTCCCGGCGCTCGATCTCACGGGCGTCGAGCGCGTGCTCGTCGTCGCCGCGCATCCGGACGACGAGTCGCTCGGTGCGGGCGGCCTCATCGCGCTCGCCGCGGCGCGGCGCATCCCGGTCCGCATCGTCGTCGCGACGAACGGCGACGCCTCGCACCCGAGGTCTCCGACCCACACCCCGGCGCGGCTCGCGGAGATCCGCGGCCGCGAGCTGCACGAGGCGGCACGGCTGCTCGGGACCGGGATCGGGGTGCGCCAGCTCGGGCTGCCCGACGGTGCGCTCGCCGGTGCCGAGGACACCCTCCGCGCGGACCTCACGGCGACGCTCCGGGAGCTCGGCGGTCCCGGCACACTCGTCGTCGCGCCGTGGCAGCACGATGGCCACGCCGACCACGACGCGGCGGGTCGCGCGGCGTCCGATGCCGCGCTCGCCGCCGGTGCCCGGCTCATCGAGTACCCCGTGTGGCTCTGGCACTGGGCGAGTCCGCCCTCCGACGCCGTGCCGTGGGCGCGGATGGCCCGGCTCGAGCTGTCCCGCGAGGTGCGCGCGGCCAAGCGCGCCGCGATCCGCACGCACACGAGCCAGGTCGCGCCGCTCTCGCCCGCGGAGGGCGACGAGGTGCTCCTCACGCCCGAGTTCCTTGCCCACTTCGACCGCTCGTTCGAGGTCTACGTCGCGGATGACGCACATGCGGATCGGGCGCAGACGCCCGGCGCGAGCCTCGACCTCGCATACTTCGACGAGTTCTATGAGGCGGGCCCCGACCCCTGGGGATACGAGACGCGCTGGTACGAGCAGCGCAAGCGCGACGTCACGCTCGCCGCCCTCCCGCGCCCGCGCTATCGCCGCGCCCTCGAGCTCGGCTGCTCGATCGGCGTGCTCACGCAAGCACTCGCGGGGCGGTGCGACGAGATCCTCGGGGTCGACGTCGCCGACGCACCATTGCGCAGGGCGCGGGAGCGGCTCTCGGGGCGTAGCGACATCGCGTTCTCCCAGTACGCGCTGCCGTACGAATGGCCGGAGGGACGCTTCGACCTCATCGTCATGTCGGAGGTCGGGTACTACTGGGATGCCCCCGACCTCGACGCGGCGATCACGCAGATCCTCGCCTCGCTCACGCCCGACGGCGTGCTCGTGGCGTGTCACTGGCGACACCCCGTCGCCGACTATCCCCGCAGCGGCGATGCCGTGCACGCGCAGCTCGCGCTCGCCCACGGCCTCGTGCGCACCGTGCATCACCTGGAGGAGGACTTCGTGCTCGAGATCTACCGCCGGCCACCGGGATCGTCCGTCGCGCGCGAGACGGGGCTCGTCTGATGCCGCGCCCGCCGATCCGCGCGATCGCCGTCGTCGTGCCGATCCGCGACGAGGAGGCGCTGCTGGAGCGGTGCATCCTCGGCATCGAGGGCGCTGCCGCATGGCTCGCCGACCGCGTCGCGCCCGAGGTGCGCGTCGTGCCCGTGCTCGCGCTCGACTCGTGTCAGGACGGCTCCGGTGCGATCGCCGAGCGGTCGAGCGCCGAGGTCCTCGAGATCGACGTCGGCAATGTCGGCCTCGCCCGCGCGGCCGGCGTGCTGCGGGGACTCGCGCTGCTCGAGCCCGTCCCGCGCGAGGAGATCTGGATCGCGAACACGGATGCCGACTCGTTCGTCCCGCGCGATTGGCTCGCGCAGCAGCTCGCGCTCGCGGATGCCGGCTGGGACGTGGTCCTCGGGCGCGTCCAGCCCGACCTCGCGGATCTCCCCGAGGAGCTGCACGGCAGCGCGGCGGCGGCGGTCGTGCGGACGGGGGAGCCGATCTACGGGGCGAACCTCGGGGTGCGCGCGTCGAGCTACGTCGCTGCGGGCGGCTTCCCTGCCGCGAGGGAGCACGAGGACCAGCGGCTCGTGGCCGCGCTGCGACGCGCCGGTGCGCGAGTGACGGCGTCGATCGCGACCCCGGTGCTCACTTCGGGTCGGGTCGAGGGTCGGACCCCTGGCGGCTACGCGGGGTACCTGCGTGACGCGCTCGCGGGCGCGTAAGCGCTCGCGCGAGGGGAGTCAAGCCCCGTGCGGTCCAGGGCGCGCGTCCGTAGCGTCGGGGCATGAGCGACACGACGAACACCCAGCGCACCCAGCCCGGCCCCGCCGAGGAGGCGGACGGCGCGGGCCTGACGGAGCAGGCGACCGACCCGGACCTCACCGCGACGGCGACGCCGGACGGCGAGCTCGACGAGGCGGGCGAGGACGAGCAGGTCGAGGGGGGTCTCGTCGACCGGGCGCTCGAGGAGCCGACGGACTGATCGCGCTGCTCGCGCGCCCCTGACCGAGTCTCAGCCGAGCGCGACGAGCAGGGCGAGGACCGCGAGGCAGAGCGCGATCGGCGTCATGGCGTTGCGCTCGGACTTGGAGCGCGAGATCGCGTTCATGAGCACGCCGGCCACGAGCAGGCCGAAGACGACCCACATCGCGACGACCGTGAAGCCGGCCGGATACCAGGCGATCACCGAGGCCCGGTCGAGCGCGATCGAGCCGATGAGCGCGTAGACGACCGCGGCGACGACGGAGCCAATCCGGTAGCCGGCGGGCAGGACGCCGTCGTGCTGACCGCCCCAGGCGAATCGGCCCCAGGGCGCGCCGAGCGCGAGCGCCAGCTGGAAGAGGACCAGGCATCCGAGCAGGACGACGAACGCGATGGCGGCGGCAATCATGGCCGGAGCCTATCGGTGGTGGCTAGCGCGAGGTGACGAGGCGCGGCGGGGGCGTTCGATAGGTTCGATGGACGAATTTCGAGCAGATGGGGGACTCGCGTGTCGACGATGACGAGATTCGGACTGGTCGCGATCGGGCTGGTCGCGGCGCTCGCGGGGTGTGCGGCACCCGCCCCCGCGGTGCCGACCGAGGCGGTGCCCGCGCAGGACGCGGTCGCCGCGGCCGCGGTGGAGCACCTCGGCGCCTACGAGTGCGAGATGCCGGAGATCGCGGAGGTCGACATGCTCTGCGGGCACCTCACCGTGCCGCTGGATCCCGCCGACCCGGCGGGCGCGCAGATCGAGCTTGCGGTGACGCTGAGCACGCCCGCCGCGCCGCGGGGGCTCATGGTGCTGCTCGGCGGCGGTCCGGGCGGGAGCGCGATCTGGCTCGTCCCGCAGGTCGCGGGCCTGCTGCCGGAGATCGGCGGCGAGTATCAGCTCGTCGCGTTCGACCAGCGGGGGACCGGCGCGACGGCGCTGGACTGCCCGGAGGTGCAGGCGCAGACCGGTTCGAGCGACATCCGCCCGGCGAGCCAGGACGCGGTCGCCGAGTGCGCGGAGCTCATCGCCGACTGGCGCCCGCACCTCGCGTCGAGCGACGTCGTCGCGGACCTCGAGGCGCTGCGCCAAGCGCTCGGCGCGCCGACGTGGGTGCTCAACGGCACGAGCTACGGCACGCTCACCGCGATGCGCTACGCGATGGCGCACCCCGAGGCGGTCGCGGGCCTCGTGCTCGACTCAGCCCTGCCGCCGGAGGGCGCGGAGCCGCTCTTCCTGGCGTCGATGCACGCCCTACCGGCGGCGCTCGAGCGCGCGTGCGCGGTGACCGGCTGCGCGAGCGATCCCGTCGAGGACCTCGCGGCCGTCATCGCCGCCGGCTACGACGAGCTCGCGCTCTTCGACGCCATCGTCAGCACGTCGATCATCCAACCGACCTTCCCCGGCGTCCCCGAGGCGCTCGCGGCGGCCCGCGCGGGGGACCCGAGCGCGCTCGACGAGCTCGTCGCGACCACGCAGCAGGCGTCGGAGTCGCCGCTGTGGATGTTCAGCGCCGCCACCCACATCGCGACGATGTGCCTGGACACCCCCATGCCGTGGGGCGCGGACGTCACGGATCCGGCGGAGCGCAGGGTCGCGCTCGACGCCGCCGTCGCGGCCCTCGCGCCGGAGGACACGTGGCCGTTCACGACGTCGGTCGCGGCCCGCGTCGCCACCGGGACGGCGTGCGAGGTGTGGCCCGAGTCGCTCCAGCTGCCGACCGGCCTGCTGCCCGACGTGCCCGTCCTGCTGCTCGCGGGGGAGCAGGACCTGTCCACGCCGGCCGCGGACGCGGCCGTGCTCGCGGAGCGCTTCCCGCGCGGTGAACTCGTCGTCGTCGAGATGGCCGGGCACGGCGTCCAGGCGACCCCGACGGGGCGCGAGGCGCTCGCGGACTTCCTCGCCGGCGTTCTGACGGAGTGAATCTGACCT
>DATMGN010000041.1:0-27537 GCA_035555435.1 Microbacteriaceae bacterium
ACGGTCGGCACCACGACGGACGGCGCCTCCGGCAGTTCGTCGAAGGTCGGGGCCGACGACATCGTCTGCAGCGACTTCCTCAACCGCGCGACCCCGCTGCCCTCCGGCGGCGTCGTGCGGATCGACGCCGAGATGTGGTTCCGCCCCGACGTGACCGGCACGACGGCACAGAACGAGGCCGCGCAGGTCGCGTTCATCGCCGAGCTCAGCGAGGTCGATCTCAACGCGATCGGCTCGCCCCTGTGCACCAACACGCTCACGATCGGTCCGGTCGACCCGTCCAACGGCGGCGGCACTGGAGGCAGTGGCGGCAGCTCCGGCACGACGCCGAGCGACGGCGGCACGACGGGCGGCGGCGCGGGTCCCGGCACCGGGACCGGCGGCGCGGGCACTGGGCCCGGCACGACGCCCGGCGCGTCCGGCGCGAGCTCGACCGGTTCGATCGCCGGCGGCGCCTTCGAGTTCGGCTGGGGCGGCCCGCGACCCTTCGCCGACCTCGACGAGAATCTCGCGTTCAATACGGTGCAGTGGTGGGAGGAGTATGCCATCTTTGTGCTGATAGGCGCGGCAGTCGCTGGAGCATTCGCCCGCATATACGTCCAGCGCCGCTGGGTCGTCGTCGACCGTGGGACAGGGGAACCTCAATGGCAAGGCAGCAAGCGACCGATTCCGGCCGCCGCGAGAAGGGCGTCTGGTCGTACATCGCGGCCGGAGTCAGCGCCGGTCTTCTCCTCATCGTCGTCGGCATAGCCGCTGCCGTCATCGTCGTCCCCTGGGCGACGAACTCCGTCCCGCTCACGGTCCTGACGAAGTCGATGGAGCCGACGTACCCGCCCGGCACCCTCGTCATCGTCAAGCCGACCGCGCCGCAGGACATCCGCATCGGTGACGTCATCACCTATCAGATCGCGCCCGGCCAGCCCGAGTACATCACGCACCGGGTCATCGCCATCTCCCGCTCGACCGGCGGCGAGCTGAGCTTCACGACCAAGGGCGACAACAACGGCACCGCCGACGAGGCGGCGATCCTCCCTGAGCAGGTCCAGGGCACCGTCTGGTACTCGGTGCCATGGATCGGCTACCTCAACAACGCGGTCGGCGGCGGCGGCAAGACGTGGCTCGTGATCGGCCTCGCCGTCCTGCTCTTCGCCTACGCGGGGTGGCAGTTCATCGGCGGCCTGTTCGACCGCAAGAGCAAGAAGGACGCGGCCGCGCAGGCCGACAGCACCGCGTAAGACTGCCCTGCGGCATCAGTGCGCGTCGCTGTGCGCGGCGACGATCTCGCGCCGGTGCGTCTGACCCATCTTGTCGATCCAGGCGAGCGCGATCGCCGAGACGATGAACGCGAGGTGGATGACCACCTGCATGACGACGCCGGTGAAGGTGTACTCGTCGCCCTCGCCCGACTCCCCCGGCAGCACGCCGGCGGGCGGGAGCGCGCCCACCTTGATGAAGGTCGCGAGCAGGTGGATCGAGGAGATCGAGATGATTGAGATCGCGAGCTTGACCTTGAGCAGGTTCGCGTTGACGTGGTTGAGCCAGTCGGGCTGGTCGGGGTGGTCCTGGATCCCGGTCTTGGAGACGAAGATCTCATAGCCGCCGATGATGACCATGATGAGCAGGTTCGCGATCATCACGACGTCGATGAGGCCGAGCACGGCGAGCATGATCGTCGCCTCATCCATCGGGTGATGGCCGGGGTCGAAGATCCCGAGCCACACCTCTTCGACCAGGTGCACGAGGTCGATCCAGAACACGACGACGTAGACGAGCTGCGCGACGATGAGGCCGATGTAGAGCGGCGCCTGGAGCCAGCGGCTCGCGAAGATGATGGCGGCGAGGGCCCGTGGCGTGCGTCGGACGGGGCCCCGGCGCACCTGCGCCTCGGGCGGCAGCAGGTCGGTCATTCGCACAATTTAGCGGATCGAGGGTTCTGCTCTTTCCCCCATTAGACTCGATCCGCGAAGGGGAGTATCCCAACTCGTTCGCCTCGTCAGTACGGTCGCACGCGGCCCGGGGCAGCGGCGGATCATAGGTCCGCGGGAGAGACGTTCGGCTCTTGATCCGACCCCTGGAAGGCCCCCGTGGACATCAACCCCTGGTTCGAGTGGGGCTCGCTCGCGCTCATCACGCTGATCCTCGTGATCGACGTCGTCATCGCGTTCAAGCGACCGCACATCCCCTCGACGCGCGAGAGTGCCCTCTGGATCGCGTTCTACGTCACCCTCGCCCTCATCTTCGCGGGCGTGCTCTTCGTGATCGGTGATGCGGAGCACGGCGGGCAGTTCATCGCGGGCTGGCTCACCGAGTACTCGCTCTCGGTCGACAACCTGTTCGTGTTCCTCATCATCATGAACCGCTTCGCGGTCCCGAGGAATCTGCAGCAGCCGCTGCTCATGGCCGGCATCATCATCGCGCTCGTGCTGCGCGCCGGCTTCATCCTGCTCGGCGCCGCACTGATCGAGAACTTCACCTGGATCTTCTTCATCTTCGGCGCCTTCCTGCTCTACACGGCGTGGAATCAGGCGTTCACGGGGCATGAGGACGAGGAGCAGCGGGAGAACCGCCTGCTGCGCTTCATCCGGTCGCGGATCCACTCCACGACCGACTTCCACGGGACGAAGTTCCGCGTCGACGTCGGCGGTCGCAAGGCCTGGACGCCGGTCATCATCGTGCTCATCTCGCTCGGCATCACCGACCTGGTCTTCGCGATCGACTCGATTCCCGCGATCTTCGGGATCACGCAGAGCCCCTTCATCGTGTTCGCCGCGAACGTCTTCGCACTCATGGGCCTGCGTCAGCTCTACTTCCTGCTCGGCGATCTCGCGGAGCGGCTCGTGTACCTCAAGTACGGGATCGCCGCGATCCTCGCCTTCATCGGCGTCAAACTCGTGCTGCACGCGATGCACGAGAACGACCTGCCGTTCATCAACGGCGGGCAGGGCATCGAATGGGCGCCGGAGATCCCCACCTGGGCGTCGCTCGCGTTCATCGTCGGCGCAATGGCGATCGCGGTCGTCGCCTCGCTCATCCGCATGCGCGTCACGAACCGCGATGCGAGCTGACATGATTCTCGGGTGAGTTCCGACGCCGCCGCGCCCGCCACCGCCACCCCTCAGCGCCTGTCTTCGGCGCACAAGGTCGTCCTGACGCTGCTGCTCGTCTCGGCGTTCGTCGTGATGCTCAACGAGACGATCGTCGGCGTCGCGCTGCCGACGATCATGAAGGATCTCGGCGTCGACCCCGTGACGGGTCAGTTCCTCGTGACGGCGTACATGCTCACGATGGCGATCGTCATCCCGCTGACGGGCTTCCTCATGAAGCGCTTCACGACGCGAGCGGTGTTCATCGGGGCGATCGGCCTCTTCACCCTCGGGACGGCCGTGGGCTCGCTGTCGGCGTTCATGCCGGTCGAGATCCAGTTCGGGGTGCTGCTCGTCGCGCGCATCCTCCAGGCCTCGGGCACCGGCGTCATGACGCCGCTGCTCATGACCTCGATCATGACGCTCGTGCCGCCGGCGCGCCGCGGCGTCATGATGGGCCTCATCGGTGTCGTGATCTCGGTCGCGCCCGTCCTCGGCCCGCTCGCGGGCGGCGTCATCGTGACGTTCCTCCCCTGGCCGGCGCTGTTCGACGTGATCCTGCCGCTCGGCGTCATCGCGCTCCTGCTCGGCATCTGGAAGATGGTGAACATCACGGAGACGTCGAAGGTCCCCGTCGATGTGCTGTCGATCATCCTGTCGATCCTCGCCTTCGGCGGACTCGTCTACGGGCTCTCGACCTTCGGCGATCAGGTGGCGGACAGCGAGCAGGTCTCGCCTTGGGTCCCGATCGGTGTCGGGCTCCTCGCGCTCGCCGCGTTCGTCTTCCGTCAGCTGCACCTGCAGAAGACCGATTCGGCACTCATCGACCTGCGCATCTTCCAGTCGAGTGCGTTCACCTGGGCGGTCATCACGATGGTGGTGATGAACGCGATCCTGTTCGGTTCGCTGACGCTGCTGCCGTTCTACATCCAGGAGGGGCTGCAGGCCGACCCGCTCCAGTCGGGGCTCATGGTGATGCCGGGCGGCCTGCTGATGGGGCTCGCGGGTCCCATCGTCGGCGGGCTCTACGACAAGATCGGCCCGCGGCCACTTGTCATCCCGGGTGCGTTCATCACGACGATCGCGCTGTGGCTGATGGCGTTCCTCTTCACGCCGGACGCCTCGAAGTGGACGGTCGTGGCCCTGTACATGATCCTGTGCGTCGGTCTCGCGCTGCTCTTCTCCCCGCTCTTCACGGTCGCGATGGCGGGCGTCAAGCGGCAGTACTACACGTACGCCAGCGCGGGCATCAGCACGGTGCAGCAGATCGCGGGCGCGCTCGGTACGTCAGTCTTCATGGTCATCTACACGCTCGGTCGCGGCGTCGTGCCCGAGGGCGAGGTGCCGTCGCCGGCGGCCGTCGCGGAGGGCACCCACGGCGCGTTGCTCGTCGCAGCCTTTGCGGCGATCGCGATCGTCGTCCTCGTGTTCTTCATCCGCAAGCCGGCCGTGCAGGACGGTCCCGCGCCGGTCGTCCTGCACTGAGCGCCGAGATGACGAACTCGTGCACGACATGACCTCCGGAGAAGAACAGCTCGGCACGAGCATCATCAGGCTATCGAAGATATCTTCGAACGTCCCGCGATGATCGGACCCGGTCCGATCCGTCGATCACCTCGGCGTGAGTCGGAAGATCCGTAGCTCTCGCCCCGCCGAGCGCTCGTAGCCGCGATACCCGGGCCAGTTGCGCTCGAGCTTGACCCACGTCGCCTCCCGCTCCGCGGGCGGCACGCGGGAGGCCAACACCTCGATCCGCCGACCGCGCACCTCGACGAAGGCGTGGGGATGCACCGCGAGGTTCGCCGTCCAGGCGGGGTGGTGCTCGCCCGCGAAGTTGCTGCCGACGATGAGCATGTCCTCGCCATCGGGGCAGTACATGAGCTCGGTGCGCCGGGGCTGGCCGGTCCGCGCGCCGATCGTGTGCAGCACGAGCGAGGGCACGAGCGCACCCGACAGCGGGGTGCGACCGCCCGTGAAGGCCCGGGTGACGCGCTCCAGTCGCGGCATGACGGCAGGTCCCATCCGGCGAAAGAGCCGGGTGCGGGAGACCGCCGCGACGGGCGGTCGCAGGAAGCGCGGCAGCATGCGACTAGAACAGGACGATCGGCTTGAGCGTGTCGCCGCGTTCCGACTCCTCGAACGCCGTGTTGATGTCGGCGAAGGCGTACTGCTTGACGAGTCGGTCGAACGGGAACGCCCCGGCCTGCCAGAGCTCGATGAGCGCGGGGATGAACAGCTGCGGCACGGAGTCGCCTTCCAGGATGAAGGAGACGGTCACTCCGCGCCCGAGGGTCGTCCCGATGTCGATGCCGCCGATCGTGCCGGCCTTCGCCGCACCGATCTCGCCGGCATGCCCGGCGGGCTCGAGCGCGTCGATCATCGTGGTGAAGACGCTCGGCACAGCCGTCGTGTCGAGTGCGAAGCGCACACCGCTGCCGCCCGTGATCTCGCGGATGCGCTCGAGCGCGTCCTCCTCGGCGCTGTTGATCGCGTGCGTCGCACCGAGCTCGAGGGCGAGTGCGAGTCGGCCCGGGTTGATGTCGACGGCGATGATCGTCGATGCGCGGGCGACGACCGCCGCGAGGACGGCGGACATGCCGACGGCACCCGTGCCGAAGACGGCGATCGAGTCGCCGGGGCCGGGCTTGAGGACATTGAGCACCGCGCCGGCGCCCGTCTGCACCCCGCAGCCGAGCGGCCCGAGCAGCTCCAGCGGCACGTCATCGCGCACCTTGATGACGCTGCGTCCGGCGGCGTTGACGTGGGTCGAGAAGGAGGACTGCCCGAAGAAGTGGGAGTTGATCGCGTTCCCCGACTCGTCCGTCAGCGAAGTGTCGGTGCCGAAGCCGCGGCCTCCCGCGAAGTTCTGCCCGTAGGACTCGAGGCAGTACGACTGGTGGCCGGTCAGGCAGCTGCGGCAGTGCCCGCACGACGCCGCGGTGAGCACGACGTGGTCGCCGGGCGCGACGTGCGTGATCGTCGATCCGACGGCTTCCACGACGCCGGAGCCCTCGTGGCCGAGCACGATGGGGAATGTCGTGGGGATCCAGCCGTCGCGCACCACCGCGTCGGTGTGGCACACGCCGGATGCGACGAGTCGCACCCGCACCTCGTCGGGGCGCAGCTCGTCGAGCTCGAGCTCCTTGATCGTCAGTGGGGCACCGACGGTCTCGGACACGGCAGCGGTGATCTTCATGGCGGGGCCCATCCCTTCAGCGGAACATCATCTTCTCGAAGAGGGTACGGCCCTCGACGCGGTCTTTGAGGTCGACGAGGTCGATGTCGAGCACCGCATCGGCGTTGAAGTCGTAGTACATCGGGTGCTCGCCCGCGTGCAGTGCCTTGGCGAAGCCCTTGCGGTCGGTGCGCATGTCGAGCGACTCGATGAGCTTCGGCTGCCGCACGGTGAGCGTGATCGTGCCACGCTCGGTGTGCCAGCTCCAGTCGAGCTTCGTCGGGTACTCCTGGTGGCCTGGACCGGGCACGTCGTCGCTCGTCGTGAGCCGCAGCGGGAGCAGGTCGTCGGTGATGAGCTGGTCGCCCTTGGCGAGGAAGAACGTCGGGATGTTGACGATGCCGAGGCCCATGAAGCCTTTCGTCGTCATCTGGACGTACACGAGCGTGTAGTCGCCGATGTGCGCGCGACCCCAGTACCAGTGGTCGAGGAACGACCCCATCAGCCGGTTGCCCCAATTGTGGTCGTGGTAGGAGGACCCCGTCAGCTGCTTCGTGGCGCCGCCTTCGGTGATCGTCGCGGTCGCGGTGCCGTACGGGACCGGTACGACCCACGCCAAGTAGCTCGTCTTCGCCTTGTCGAAGTACGACACGCCGGCACCGGGCCGCCAAGACGGGGCGATCCGGTCGATGACGACGTCGGCGGCGACGCCGTCCGCCTCGACGTGCAGCGCGTAGTGCTCGAGGTCGCCCGTGACGGTGCTCGCGCCGATGCGCACGTCGCAGCGCTCGGTGCTCGCAGCGAACTCGGTGCCCGCGAAGGTCGGCTCGAGGTGGACGCTCGTGCCGTCGGGCTGCTGACGGATGATGAGCAGGGTCGGGACGAGCGGACCGTTCGGCGCGGTGTGCGGCTTGTTGGAGAACGTCACGACGAGGGTGGATCCGTCGTCGAACTGACAGTCGAAATACCACCATTCGAAGGTCGAATCGGCGGCATTGGCGGCCCGGTAGCCGTCCTCCCACAGCTCCACGACGCCGTCCTTGAGACCGTTGAGCTCGAGCGCTTCGCGCTGGGCCTGGCCCATCGCGGCGCGGACCTCGGGCGTGTCCGGAATGTTCTGCGCGTGCATCGCTGCCCCTCCCATGATTGTGCGGCGTCGCGAATCTAGCGCGCGGCCCCCGCCGGCGCATGCGCATCGAGCCAGGGCAGCAGTTCCGGCATCGCCCGGAGCGCGACGAGCCCGTGTCCGGTGCCGGGGATGACGATGCTGTCGACGGCCGTACCAAGCGCCTGCTGCCCGGCGACGAAGCGCGCGGTGAGCTCGGGGCGCACGAGCGTGTCGGTCGCGCCCTGTGCGACGAAGAGCGGCACCCCGAGCTTCACGCCCCCGGGCGTGTTGGCCTGGAGCAGGTCGACCCACGGCTGGGTCGTCGCGGGGTCGGCGATGAGGAACTCGCCGTCGATGTAGGGCTCGCCGAGGGCGTGCAGCTGCGAGTTCTGGCCGAGCAGGCACAGCTTCGCCATCTGCGGCACGACGTCGACGGCGTCCGGCACGAGGATCGACTCGAGGGTGACCCCCGGGGTGTCGGCGTAGACGGACGTGTAGGCGTCGAACGCGTACGCGGCGATCGAGACCCCGGAGATGTCGTCGATGTCGGCGTCGAGCAGTTCGCCGAGGTCGACGGCGGGGGCGGCGACGGCGATCGCCTCGACCTGCAGCTCGGGCGCGTACTCGTCGGCGAGTTGCGCGGCGAAGAGGACGGCGTGGCCGCCCTGCGAGTGACCCCAGAACGCGACGCGCTCGCTCGCTCCGACACCGAGCTGCTGAGCGGCGCGGACGGAGTCGAGCACGTTGCGACCCTCGGTCGAGCCGACGAGGTACGCGTTCTCTCCGGGCAGGCCCATGCCGGAGTAGTCGGTGTAGGCGACGGCGTAGCCGCGCGCGATGAGGTCGGCGAAGCCTTCGATGAGGTCGAAGGGGTCGATTCCGACGGAGGGCGCGCACCGTCCCATGGATCCTGTCGTCGGGTGACCCCAGGCGATGACGGTGCGGCCGCCGTCGGGCGCGGGGCCCTGGGGCACCGCCACGACGCCGGACACGAGGATGTCCTGCCCGTTCAGGTCGGTCGAGTGGTAGACGACCCGGTAGGCGTCGACGCCGTCGGGGGCGCTCGTGATTGGCTCGCTGCGGACGATGTCTCCGGGCGCGCCGCTCGGCGTGGGGGTCGGGACCGAGTAGAACGAGCCCTCGAGTCCTGCTTCGACGGCGCCGTCGAAGAGGCGCCTCGGCCATTCGCAGGCGGTGAGCATACCGAGCGCGAGCACCGCGGTGAGAGCGGCCGCGATCAACCTTCGGATGTCTCACCCGCTTTCGCGAGGACGAAGCCCTCGTATCCGCTCGCCTCGACGTCGGCGAGGACGTTCCGATAGGCGGGGATGCCGCCCGCATATGCGAGGAACGCGTTCGGCTTGCCGGGGACGTTCGCGCCGAAGTACCAGGAGCCGGTCGCGCGCGAGTGGACGAGGATCTGCGCGATGCCGTCGACCTGCGCGCCCCAGTCGGCGGCGGCGGCCGGCTCGGGCTCGACGGTGCGCACGCCGTGCGCCTCGGCGTGGGCGATGAGGTCCGCGAGGAATGGCACGTGCTGCTCGATGGCCTTGACGACGTTCGCCATGATCGATGGGCTTTGCGGGCCGGAGATCATGAAGAGGTTGGGGAAGCCGACGACCTGGATCCCGAGGTGCGTCGCGGGGCCGCCCGCCCACGCCTCGCGCAGCCCTCGGCCGTCGCGGCCGACGATGTCGATCGCGAGGATGGGCCCCGTGCCCGCGTCGTAGCCGGTCGCGAAGACGATCGCGTCGAGCGGGATCTCCCGTCCATCGGCGAGGCGCACGCCGTCGCGGGTGAAGCGTGCGATGGGCGTCGCGTTCAGGTCGACGGCGTCGACGTCGTCGCGGTTGAACGTCTCATAGAAGTCGGTGTCGATGACGATGCGACGCGCGCCGACCGGGTACGTCTGGCTCGTGAGGGTCGCGGCGATCGCGGGATCGCGCACGATCCCGCGGGCCTTGGCCCTCAGCCACTCGGCGAGCAGCTCGTTGGACTCGACGTCGACGAGGAGATCGTCGAAGGTGCTGAGGATGGCAGAGCCGCCCGCGTCCCACGCGGACTGGAACGCGGCCTCCCGCTCATCGGCGCTCGCGGCCTTCGCCGACGGGCCGTACGACGGGAAGTGGACGCCGAGGGGGGCGTTCCGGTTGCGCTCGCGGCGCTCCGCGCCCCCGACGAGCAGCTCCTGGTACTCCGCTGTCGAGACCGGGTGGTTGCGGGCGGGCACGACGTAGCTCGGGGTGCGCACGAGCACCGTGAGCCGCTCGGCGATCTGCGCGAGCGGCGGGATGACCTGGACGCCGCTGGAGCCGGTGCCCATGACGGCGATGCGCTTGCCGGCGAGGTCAGGCTCCGTCTCGGGCCAGTCGCCCGCGACGAGCTGCAGCCCGGCGAAGTCGTCGAGGCCGTCGTAGTCCGGCAGCTGGGGGCGGGAGAGGGCGCCGACGGCGAGGACGAGCCACTTCGCCGTTACCGTCTCCCTCTCGGCCGCGCCGTCGACGGTGACGACCCAGCGTCCGCTCGCCTCGTCCCAGCGCGCGGCCGTGACGGTCGCGTTCAGCTGGATCCCGTCTCGGATCCCGTAGCGGTCGACGACGTGGTCGAGGTAGCGCAGGATCTCGGGCTGCGAGGGGTAGCGCTCGGACCAGACCCATTCGCGCTCGAGCTCGGGGTCGAACTCGTAGGAGTAGTCGAACGAGTCAAAGTCGCAGCGCGCGCCCGGGTAGCGATTCCAGTACCACGTGCCGCCGATCCCGGCGCCGCGCTCGTAGACGCGGGCGCGCAGGCCGTCGGCCCGTGCTCGCTGCAGCATGTGGATCCCGGCGAAGCCGGCGCCGACGATGACGAGGTCGAGCTCCCCCGTGCCTTCGTGCATGCTCACGGCGCGGCCCGCTCAGGCCGTGTGCTCGGCGACGAAGCGGCCGACGTCGGCGATCGCGCGATCGGCCTCCGGGAGCAGGCCCGCGAAGCTCGCGTAGACGTGCGGCATGCCGGGGCGCACCTGCAGGTCGACCTCGACTCCATCGGTCGCGAGGGCCGCCGCGAACTCGAGCGAGTCGTTGAGCAGGATCTCGATCGAGCCGACCTGGATGAGCGTCGGCGGCAGGCCGCTGAGGTCGGCGTAGAGCGGGCTCACACCTTCGTCTCCGGGGTCGACGTCGCCGACGTAGCGCGCGGCGGAGGCGAGCAGCCCGTCGCGTGTGAGGCTCGGATCGGCCTCGGCGTTCGTCTCGTAGGAGTCCGACTCGCAGCTCAGGTCGACCCAGGGCGAGAAGAGCACCGCGCATGCGGGCAGCGGCTCGCCCGCGTCGCGCAGCCGCACGAGTGTCGCGGCGACGAGCCCGCCGCCGGCGGAGTCGCCCGCGATCGCGACCCGGTCGGCCCCGTGCTTCGCGATGACGGCCGAGACGACGGCGACGGCGTCCTCGACGCCGGCGGGGTACGGGTCCTCGGGCGCGAGCCGGTACGCGACGCTGATGCCTTCGGCCGCCGACGCGTCGACGAGTGCGCCGAGGATACCGGCGTAGCCGCGTGTGGAGCCGGAGACGTAGGCGCCGCCGTGCAGGTAGATGAGGACGCGGTCGCCCGTCTGCGCGGTGCGCGCGGTCAGGACCGGGATGCCGGCGATCTCAGCATCCGCGTAGTCGACATGCTCCGGGAGCGGCGCCGCCATGAGCATCGCATCGAAGTCGCGGCGCAGCGCCTCGACCGGACCCTGAAAGTCCAAGCCGCTGCCGCGCAGCATCCCGTAGACCATCTCGCGTGCGTCGGACACCTGCGGACCTCCTCGTCCCGGTTTCGCGGCCGCGTCGCCGCTCATCCGCCACGCTAGCGGGTCTATCGTGAGAGGCACCAACTCCTGCAATGGGGCAGGGGGCAAGGAGAGATGTTCATGTCCGCCACTCGGGACTTCACAGGGAAGAACGCTGTCATCACCGGGGGCGCCGGCGGCATCGGCCAGGCGACGGCGATCGTGCTCGCGAGACGCGGGGCGCGGGTGCTCCTCGTCGACCGGGACGAGGGCCTGCTGGCCAAGGCCGTCGATCGGGTCGCCCGCGAGGCGGACGCCGCCGGCCGGATCCACGCGTTCCCCTCCGACGTGACCGATGAAGCGCAGGTCAAGGCATACGCCGAGTATGCCCGCGACGAGCTTGGCGGGATCGACGCGTTCTTCAACAACGCGGGGATCGAGGGCGCAGTCGCGCATATCACCGAGTATCCGACCGACGTCTTCGACCAGGTCATGGCGGTCAACGTGCGCGGCGTCTTCCTCGGGCTCAAGTACGTACTGCCGGGGATGATCGCGCGCGGACGCGGCGCGGTCGTCAACACGGCGTCGATCGCGGCGGCGACGGGGCTGTCGGGCTCCGCCGCCTACGGCGCGGCGAAGCACGCGGTCGTCGGCCTGACGAAGATGGCGGTCGCGGACCTGAAGGACTCGGGCGTGCGGGTGAACGCGGTCCTGCCGGGGATGATCGACACCCGGATGCTCCGGGCGCTCGTGACCGAGCTCGTCGGCGAGGAGGAGGCGGGACTCGCCGCCGTCTCGACGTCGGTGCCGCTCGGGCGCATCGGCTCGCCGTTCGAGGTCGCGGAGGTCGTCGCGTTCCTGCTGTCCGACGCCGCGGCGTACGTGACCGGCGGCGAGTACAACGTCGAGGGTGGCGCCCTCGCGACGCTCTACAACGGCGGCTGAGCGCGGCTCAGAACGGCTTGTTGCCGAAGGCGGAGATCGGCTCGAACTGGTAGATGAGCCGGCCGTCGGCGGCCATCTGCGCGCGGAACGCGTCGTCGTCGAACTCTCCCTGCCCGAACCACGTCAACGGTCCCTCCGGCTTGCGCTGGAGTTGGCGGAAGTAGCGCAGGTTGAGCTCGGCGGCGTCCGGCCCGTCGAGGATCGTCACCTCGGCGTGGACGCTCAGAAAATCGAACACGTCGTCCCAGATGAAGAGCGTGGAACGAGGGTCCTCGCGCAGCCGGCGCGTGCGCACCCGGTCCCGCGTCCCGCTCGACCAGATCTTGCCGTCGACCACCTGGTAGGCGATGCGCACCGGCTTCGGCACGCCGTGCGCGTCGACTGTGATCATGGCTGCCGCGCGGTGCTCGGCGACGAACTGGAACGCTCCGGGAGTCAGGCTCATCCCGCGAGACTACCGTCCGGCGCTCAGTCCCCCGGCACCGCGGCGACCGCCTCGACCTCGACGAGCGCCCCTGGATTGGCCGGCTTCACCGCGAGCACGGACACGGCCGTGCGCGCCGACCAGACCCGCTGCGAGGCGGCGTACGCCTCCATGGGATCGATGCTCGGATCGAGGTAGATCGTGAGCTTCGCGACGTGGTGGATGTCGGTGCCCGCCGCCTCCAGGACGGCGATGACGTTTCGCAGCGCCTGCTCGGTCTGGGGTCCGAGCCCGCCGTCGACGAGCGCACCTGTCGCGTCCGTGCCGTTCTGCCCGCCGACGTAGAGCGTGCGGCCCGCTGCGAGCACCATGCCCTGCGCGAAGGCGGGGCTGTGGAAGCTCGACGGCGGATCGATCGGGATCGGTCGGTGTGTCATGAGGTCTCCTCTCCTGCCGTCAGTCTGGCGGGCACCCCCGACACGAACGCGGCGAGGCGCCCCGTGATGGGACGCCTCGCCGATTCGTGCGGACTCAGTAGGCGACAGCGGCGCCGAACGAGCCCCCCTTGTAGGTGAAGGCGCGGATGACCTGGACGATGCCGAGGACGATGAGCGCGATGCCGAGGAACAGCCACAGCAGCGCGGCGGCCCACAGCGGCGCGAGCAGGATGAAGATGCCCGCGATGATGCTGATGATCGCGTAGAAGATCGTCCAGCCCTTCGAGGCGACCTGGCCGAGCAGCGTCAGCGCGACGATGCCCTCGACGATCCAGCTCACGCCGATGAAGATCGTGACGATGAAGGCCAGGATGAGCGTCGCGTCACCCGGGTTGAGGAACGCGATGATGCCGGCCGCGATGAACAGCGCGCCGAGCACGATGTGACCGATGCGCGCCCATGCACCGAGGCCCTTGGAGAAGATCCCGAGGCCGAGGTAGACGAGCCCCGCGACGACCGCGTAGATCGCGATCAGGATGGTGATGATCGCGGCGGTCTTGAGCGGCCACACGAGCACCAGGATGCCGAGCACGACGGCGACGAGACCCCCGATGCCGAGGACGACGCGGATGGCGTTCGTAGATTTCTTTGCGGTCGAGCTTTCAGACAACTCGTGCCTCCTTGTGATGACGGACGACGGCGTCCAGTCTGGATATTGCTTGCATGCTAGCGGTCCGGGGCCCCCGCCCGGCGATACCATCGTGCGCATGTCCGAGCATCGCGTTCCGGCGCCCGCCATCGCGCCGGGCGAGCAGCTGAAGGGCCCGGCCTCCTACTTCCCGAGCATCGAGCGCACCTACGGGCGCGCGGTGCAGGACTGGCTCGATCTCGCCGCCGACCGTCTCGACGATCACCCGCACATGGAGGTCGTCGCGTGGCTCAAGTCGGAGCACGGGCTCGGGCACGGGCATGCGAACGCGATCGTCGCCTACGCGAAGGCGGCGCTCGCCGGCTGATCGGCCGCTACTCGCTCCGCTCGGCCGTCGCGGTGAGGAAGCGGATGAAGATCGCGATCCAACCGAAAATGAGCGCGAAGACGGCGATCTCGAACGCGGTGAGATTGAAGTAGCCGGTGAGGAACAGCACGATCGAGCCGACGAACGCGATCGCGATCGCGGCCGTCGACAGGAAGAACGCGCGAGGCAGTCCGCGCAGCAGCCACGGCGAGGAGCCGAGCAGCCCGAAGAACATGAGGGCCATGCCGGAGGCCGAGAGGTTGTGGATGGGCTCGTTGACGTTGAGCGGCACGATCCCGACCATCGCGAGCATGACGCCCATGATCGCGAACAGCACGGCGACCACCCCGGGACCGCGACGGGAGCGGAGCCGGTCGGCGACGACGAGCGCGGTCATATCGGACTGCACGTAGGTGGCGAACGTGGTGACGAGCAGGCCGCCGGCGATGAGCGTGCCGTTGAAGGCGAAGCTGGAGAAGGTGCCGAAGGTGCCGAGCTCGCTGAAGTGGTAGCGCCACCAGTCCTGCTCCGGCGACGTCGCCATCGCGCTCAGCGTGCCGAGCGCGACGAACGACACGAGCAGTGAGGACAGTCGCTGCGTCGTCATGCGCGAGGCGGACAGGTACGTCAGGTAGGCGACGAGGCCGATCGAGACGGCGCCGAGGATGCCGCCGCCGAAGGGCCGCAGCACGACGCCGACGAAGCCGAGTCCGAGCACGAGGTAGACGAGCGCGATCACGAGTGCGGCGAGCGCGGCGTGCACGACGGTCACGGCGATCGTGTTGACGATGATGCGCCACAGCGGCAGGGTCTTGCGCCACTCCTGCCCCGAGACCCGGGACGATCGCGCGTACGCGGTCGCCGAGGAGGCGACCGCGACCCCCGCTGCGGCGAACGAGGCGAAGGCTCCCGCGGAGGGCCAGCCCCAGAACTCCAGCCCCATGCCGATCGTCGCGACGATCCCGAGGATGGCGCCGAGCGCGCCAGCGGACAGCGCCGCGTAGATCGCCTCGGTCTCGCCACGGACGGTGCGCGGCTGGGCCGAATGCGTGGACACAGGGCAGGTATACCGCATGGCCGCCTGCCGCGCGTGGACACGGTCCTCGGTAGGCTTCCGAGCCATGACCGCCGACGTGTTCCTCACGGGCGACGAGGGCTTCTGGGAGCACTGGCGCACCGCGCTCACCGAGCGCCCCGACGCCCCCGGTGGGCCCCTGCGCATGGACGTCATCGTCGAGCCGGACTTCGCCGAGCGCGCCTGGCTCGCAGAGCTCGATCCGGCCGTCGTGTCCCACGTGGTGGAGAACGCGATGGTCGCCGGCCGCGTGATCGTCCCGCCGGAGACGCTCGAGTCCCCCGCGGAGGCGCTCGTGGAGCTCGCGATCGGGATCGGCTTCGAGGTCCGGGTCGCGACGGGCCTGACCGCTTGCGCGATCTACGACGCCCGGGCCGTCGTGCTGCCGGAGTCCGATGAGGCGGGGCGCGCGGGGCACCGCCTCATCCGCCGACCGTCCGTCGTCGAGCCACTGGTCGCGCTCTTCGAGCTGCACTGGGCGGCGGCGATCGCCTGGCGGGAGTACCTCAAGGGCGCGGCGGGCGTGCTGCACCTGCTCGCGCTCGGCTGGAGCGATGCCCGGATCGCCGCGGCGCTCGGCATCTCGGGTCGCACGGTGAGCCGGCGCGTCGCCGAGGCGATGACCTCGGCGGGGGTGCATTCCCGGTTCCAGCTGGGCATGCGCTACGCGCGCACCGCTGGCGAGAACACGACAACCCTGGTGCCGGGCCGCCCCGGCCTGTAATGCTGGCGCCATGGGGATCCAGACGACGACACCGACCGCGCCAGAGCCGATCACGATCGCCTCGACGCTCGCGGCCGCCCGCCAGGACGAGGGCTACTTCGGCCCCGACAGCGTCACGTGGAAGGTCATGGCGCATCCCGCCGCCCTCAACATCGGCGGCGGCGTCGCCGTGCTGCTGCAGGTCCTCGAACCCGGCGAGATGCGCCACCTCGCGCGCACCACGATCGCGGCGGAGGGCGGGGCGGCCGCGGAGCAGCGCTTCCAGCGCACCGCCGCCTACCTGATCACCGTCAACTTCGGCGACAAGGCGCATGCCGACGCAGCGGCGGCGCACGTCGACCGGCTCCACGAGCACTCGGTGCACACCGACCCGCTGACGGGCGAGACGAGCCGCGCGAAGACCGACGACTGGCTGCGCTGGACGCACAACACGTTCGTGTGGGGCGCGCTCACCTCCGTCATGGCATACGGGCTGAAGCTCACACCCGAGGAGCAGGACCGGTTCGTGGTCGAGCAGCACCGGGCCGCCGCCCTGCTGCACGTCCCGCACCCGCTGCCGGCGACGAAGGCGGAGCTCGACGCGACGATCGAGACCTGGGGCGAGCGGGCGGCGCTGACGCTGGATGCGGCGGACATCGCGTTCTCGCTGCGCCATCCGGCCGCGGAGAAGAACGCGATCGAACGCTGGGTCGCGCGCCACACGCAGTACGGGCTGATCGCGCTGCTGCCGAAGTGGGCGCTGCGGCTGTACGGGCTCGACGGCATCGAGGGCAGGCGCGTGCGCTCGGGGCGGCGCTGGATGGGACTCTTCATGCGGATCGCGGCGAAGAATCGCACGATGGACCGGCTCATCGCCGACGCGACGGCGCAGGCGACAGCGCACCCGTATAAGCAGGTGCGCGTGCGGCGACAGTCCTAGATGTGCTCCTGGGCGCCCGTCGCGGGGTGGCGAGGCTCCTGGGGGGTGATGCGCAGCGTGTCGCCGCGCGCGTCGGCGGTCAGCATGATCTCGACGGGCGAGTCCGGATAGGTGTACTTCGCGAGGTAGGCCTGGTCGACGTGGTCGAGCGTGTCGCGGTCCATGACCGACTCGGCCGTGACGGGGATGCGCCGCTCGCCGTCGGCGAACTCGGCGGCGTGCGCCCGTACGACCCGCCCGAACCACTTGGACTCGGGACCGTGCGCGTTGCGGATGTAGGCGTGGCCGCGGGTGACGACGGCCCAGATCGGGGTCACGACCTCGTGGCCGGCGTCGTTGGTCGTCGCGATGTGGACGATGGGCGTGTGCTCGAAGTAGTCGAGGTCCTGGCCGGCTTCGCTCATGGGCCGATTGTCTCCCCGGGCCCCGCTCAGCGCAATGGATGCGCGAACCGACCGCAATGGCGCTAGGTGCGCCAACCGCGGCTGCCGATGGACCTCATCGCCCGCCGGGAGGTCCGATCAGGAGGAGCACGGTGAACACGACCGCGACCGCGACGGCGATGAGGATCGCGAGGATCCAGGGCCGTCGCAGGAACCAGCGCAGAAGGCCGTCGTACCAGCGGCGATCGGCGGCGTCCTCGGTCACCGTGACCCGCCACCCCCCGTCCAGCCGCCCACTACGCGCCAACCAGATCTCGGCCGGGATCGTCGCGTAGGGCACCACCGCACTCACGAGCGCGACGATGACGGGCCAGGCGCGCCAGCGGTTGTTGAGCGCGACGAGCACCGCGCTCGCCCCGTAGGACAGGAACACGAAACCGTGGATCGCACCCCCGATCGTCGTCGCGACCTCGATGCCTGCGGTCGCGCGCAGCACGAGGCCCGTGATGAGCAGCGTCCACGAGACGGCCTCCGCGATTGCGAGCGTGCGAAACAGGGCTTTCGGCGTGCGGAACACCGACACAACCTATTCGACACGCGCTGAGCCGACGCTCTACGCGCTAGCCTGGCGACGACGAGCACGGCGAAGTGCTCCTGGAGGTGCCCGGGTGTCCGAGTACGAGTACGACTTCGTGCGCGTCGAGCTGTCGCGCCACCGGGAGGGCTTCGAGCTCGCCGAGGACTACCGAGAACTCATCCGCGCCCGGACGGCCGACCGTTGGGCGTTCGTGCAGGCGATCGTGCTCGAGCAGCACGTGCGCCCGCACGTCGATCTCGTCTTCCGGCGCAAGGCCCCGAAGCGCAAGTGCAAGGATCACCCCACCGAGAAAGGCGAATCGCAATGAAGCATCCCCTGAGGCTCATCCAGTCCCTGACGCTCCTGCTTACCGGCCTCTACGCACTGTTCGTGTTCATGGGCAACCTCATGGACTATGGCTCGAACTACGCCTTCGTCCAGCACGTCCTGTCGATGGATACGACGTTCGAGGGCAACGCGCTGATGTGGCGGGCGATCACCGAGCCGTGGGTGTGGACGGTCGCGTATCTCGGCATCATCGTCGCGGAGGGCCTCGTCGCCGCGCTCGGCATCATCGGCGGCATCCTGCTCTTCGTGCGCCGCAACGCCGACCAGACGCGCTACGCGCAGACCCGCCGCTGGGGCTTCGCGACATACGGCCTGGCGCTGCTCATCTGGTTCTTCGGCTTCATCGTCATCGGCTCCGAGTGGTTCGCGATGTGGCAGTCGAGCGCGTGGAACGGCAAGGACACGGCGATGCCGCTCGCGACGCTCTTCGCGGTCTTCGCGGTGCTGCTCGCGCTCAACGAACCGCAGCGCTCGGCTCGGGAGGACTGAGCGAGCTCAGTCCTCGTCGTCCGAGGAGGACTCGGTGCGGTCGGCGTCCTTGGCGAGGTCGTCGACGATGAGCAGCCGCGGGTCGTAGTTGCGCGTGCGGTAGCTCGCGCGACCGACCATGTGCGCGGCGATCGGCTGCGTCAGCATCTGGAAGACGATGACGGGCGTCAGCATGAGGAACACCGACCACTCGCGGGTCGCGAGGGTGATCGCCATGATGATGAGCGCGAGCCCGAAGATCTGCGGCTTGGTGCCGGCGTGCAGGCGCACGAGCGGGTCGGGGAATCGCAGCAGGCCGACGCCGGCGGCGACGGAGAGCGCCGCGCCGCCGACGAGGAAGATGCCGGCGACGAGGTCGAGCCAGAAGTCGATCATGCGTCCTCCTTCGGCGAGGCGGGCGGCGCCGGCTCGCTCGGCGCGCGATCGGCGCCGTCGGACGTGGGCACCGAGGCGGAGGAGCTGCGGCGCGAGGCGTAGCGGGCGACGGCGATCGTGGAGATGCTCGCGGTCGCGGCGAGCGCGAGCATGATCGGCAGGGTCCGGGTGTTGGCGTCGATGATCATCTCGACGCCCATCGTCAGCAGCAGCACAGTGACGACGACGTCGGAGGCCATGATCCGGTCGAGTACCGAGGGGCCGCGGACCATGCGGATGACGGCGAGCACGGCGGAGATCGCGAGCAGCACGGCCGCGACGATCGTGAAGGGGACGAGGATGTCGCTCACGAGCGGATCCTCTCCAGGTCGGCGCGGGAGCCGAGCGCGCGCACGAGCCGCCGCTCGGTCGCGAGCACCCCGCGGCGCGCCCGCTCGACGGCGTCGGCGTCCTTCGTGCCGATGAAGTGGACGTAGAGGATGGTGCGCTCGCGGTCGATGTCGGCGATGAAGGAGCCGGGCACGAGGCTCGTGACGATCGCGGTCATGGTGAGGATGAAGTCGGAAGAGGTGCGCAGGGAGACCGCGACGATCGCGTTCCGATCCACTCTCGGTCCGAATGCGAGCACGGCGACCTGGATCGAGCTCACCGCGACCTGGATGAGGAAGACGGCGAGGAAGGCGATGAGATAGAAGGGGTTGAGGCGGCCCGGGAGGTCGACGGGCGGCAGGTAGAAGAGCTGCGGGACGACGACCGCGATGAGCACGCCGCTCAGGAAGCTGAGCCAGCTGATCTCGCCCCAGAGCATCATCCAGAGCACGACGAGGATGATCCGCAGCGGCAGCTGCTGCCAGATGCGCCAGCGCAGCTCGCGGCCGCGCAGCGGCTCGAAGGGGCGGTCGGTGTCGCTCACGGCGCCTCCTCCCCTTCGAAGACGACGGCCTGGTACGCCTGCTCGCTGAGGCCGATCGCGGCGCGCTCGGCGTAGGCGTAGAGCGGTCCGGCGAAGATCGTGAGGCACACGCCGATGCCGACGAGGGCGGCGGTCGAGGTGGTCATGAGGCCGATGGTGCGCTTGGTGGCGACGGCGGGCTTGGACGGCTCGTCGTCGGCGACGTCCTCCTCCGCGGGGCGGGGGCGCCAGAACGCGGAGTTCCACGCCCGGATGAGCGCGTAGAGGGTCAGCAGCGAGACGAGGGTGCCGATGACGACGGAGACGAACGCGATCGCCGAGCCCTCCTCGAGCGCGGCGAGCAGGATGCCGACCTTGCCGAGGAAGCCGGAGAACGGCGGGATGCCGCCGAGGTTGATGACGGAGATGAAGAAGAGCGCCGCGGTGAACGGCGCGACCTTGAGCAGTCCGCCGATGCGCGGGAGCGCGGTCGTGCCGGCGATGCGCTCGATGAGGCCCGCGGCGAGGAAGAGCGCCGTCTGCACGATGATGTGGTGGACCATGTAGTAGATGGTCGCGGTCATCGCATCGATGGTGCCGAGTCCGACGCCGACGAGCAGGTAGCCGATGTGGCTGACGAGCGTGAAGGACAGCAGACGCTTGAGGTCGGATTGCGCGATGGCGCCGAGCACGCCGAAGAGCAGGGTCGCCGATCCGGCGACGACGAGTATCGGCTCGAGCACGGTCCCGGGGAAGAGCAGCGTCTCGGTGCGGATGATCGCGTAGATGCCGACCTTGGTCAGGAGGCCGGCGAAGACGGCGGTGACGGGTGCGGGCGCGGTCGGGTACGAGTCGGGCAGCCAGAACGACAGCGGGAAGACGGCGGCTTTGATCGCGAAGCCGAGCAGCAGCAGGACCTGCAGCACAGTCTGGATCGCGGGTGGCAGCTCGGGGATCCGCTCCGCGAGCTGCGCGAGGTTGACGGTGCCGAGCGCGCCGTAGAGCATCGCGATCGCGGCGAGGAAGAGCGCGGAGGACACGAGGCTCACGACGATGTAGGTCGTCCCGGTGCGGATCCGTGACTCGGTGCCCCCGATCGTGATGAGCACGTAGCTCGCGACGAGGAGGATCTCGAATCCGACGTAGAGGTTGAAGAGGTCCCCGGAGACGAACGCCGTCATGACGCCGGCGGCGAGGATGAGGTACGCCGGGTAGTAGATCGTGACGGGCGTCTGCTCGATGCCGTCGGCGAATCCCTGCCCGACGGAGAAGAGGAAGACGCCGAGGAGCACGACGGCGGAGACGACGACGAGGAGCGCAGAGAGCCGGTCGACGACGAGGACGATGCCGATCGGCACGGGCCAGCCGCCGACCGACATCATGAGCGGGCCTTCCGCATCGACCGCGACGAGGAGCGCGGCGCCGATCGCGAGCGTGATGGCGAGGCTGAGGACCGCGACGACGACCTGCGCGCGGGACTTGCGCAGCGTCAGGGCGGCGGCCGCGCCGATGAGCGGCACGAGCACGACGAGGGGGACGAGCCAGCTCATGATGCCCGCTCGTGACCTTCGTCGAACTCGGAGTCGTCCGAGGTGTCGGTAAGGAGCTCGCTCTCGTCGACTTCGGCGTCGCGCAGCGCGATCGTGTCCACGTCGTCCTGCACCTCGTCGCCCTGCGCGAGCCGCCAGGAGCGGTAGATGAGCGCGAGGAGGAAGGCGGAGACGGCGAACGTGATGACGATCGAGGTGAGCGTGAGCGCCTGCGGCAGCGGGTCGGAGATGCCCTCGAGCGAGTCGGCGTCGATCGGCGGCGAGCCGGGGGCGCCGGACACCACGAGGATGAGCAGGTTCGTCGCGTTGCCGACGAGGAGGAACCCGAGCAGCACCTTCGTCATGCTGCGCTCGAGCAAGAGGTAGACGCCGCAGGCGTAGAGCACCGCCATGACGACGAGCAGGACCATCGAGACGCTCACGAGACCACCCCGCTGAGCTCTTCCTCGCCTTGGCGGTCGACCTCGCCGCCGAGGCTGCGCAGGATGTCGAGCACGAGGCCGACGACGACGAGGTAGACGCCGACGTCGAAGATGGTCGAGGTGACGAAGTCGATCGCGCCGGCGAAGCCGAGATCGATCGTGAACCACGCGGAGGTGAGCGCGTCGACGCCGAAGAGGAGCGGCACGATCGCGGCGCCGGTCGCGAGCAGGAGGCCGACGCCGAGCGTCTTGCCGGCGTCGATGGGGACGGCGGCACCGAGCTCGAAGCGGCCGCCCGCGAGGTAGCGCAGGCACAGCGCGAGGCCCGCGATGAGGCCCCCGGCGAAGCCGCCGCCGGGTGCGTTGTGCCCGACGAGCAGGACGAAGAACGACACGACGATGAGCGCGTGGAAGATGAGCCGGACGACGACCTCGAGCATGATCGAGCGGCGCCGCGGCTCGAGCGTCGCGCCGGCGACGAGCCAGCGCCGACGGGCGGGCAGGTCCGGCTCGACGTGCTGGGCGGCCGCGCGCAGCGAGGGGCGGGCGGGGATGCCGGGCAGTCGCGGGAGCTGGTCGGCGCGGGAGCGCACGAAGATGAGGCTCGCGACGCCGGTCGCCGCGGCGATCATGACGGAGAGCTCGCCCATCGTGTCCCACCCGCGGATGTCGACGAGCGCGACGTTGACGATGTTCTTGCCGTGGCCGATCTCGGCGGCGAGCCACGGCCAGTCCTCCGACGCGGGCGTCGCGATACGCGCCCCGGTCGCGATGAACGCCACGACGGCCATCGTCACGCCGACGCCGATACCGGCGAGGGCGCGCTTGATGCGATGCCGGCTGCCGTTGCGTTCGCCGAGCCGCGACGGGAGCCGACGCAGCACGAGGACGAAGGTGACGAGCGTGACGATCTCGACGAGCACCTGGGTCAGCGCGAGGTCGGGCGCGCCCTGCGTCGCGAAGAGCGTCGCCATGCCGACGCCCGTGACGCCGACGAGGATGACGGCCTGGAAGCGCTTGGTCGAGCGCACGGTCGCGATGGCGCCGACGATCATGAGCAGGCCGATGATCGGCTGCACGGGGGTGTGCGCGAGCACGATCTCCTCGGGCCAGTCGCGCACGCCGAGGAGGGCGAGGCCGGTCGCCCCGATCGTGACGACGAAGACGACCGCGAGGTAGAAGGGCAGCGAGCCGCGTTGCGTGATCCCGGTGACGGCGGCGGCGAGCCGGTCGAGCGCGCGGACGGTCGCGGCGTAGGCGCGGGCCGCGGGGCTCGCGGGGGCATCGTCCTCGCGCAGTCCCCGGGCCGCGAGGAGGTAGGCGCCGACGCCGAGCACGAGAATGCCGGCGCTGACGGCGAGGGCGGGCTCCCAGCCGTGCCAGAACGCGAGGTGGTCGATCTCCCCCGCGGCCGGATAGTCGGCGGCGGTCGGCTGGACGAGCGGGTCGATGAGCCCCGCGAGCGGCCCGAGCGCGAGGCCGATGAAGGAGAGCACGACGCTCGGTCCGACGAGCGCGAACGCGTCGGAGCGGCTCGACCCGTCGACGCTCGTGGGCTCGAGCCCGCGCTTGCGGCCGAAGGCCCCGACGAGGAAGCGCAGGCCGTACGCGAGGGTGAGGACGGAGCCGAGCGCGATCACGATGAGCACGACGACGGGTACCCAGGAGCCGGTCGCGGCATCGTCGATGAGCGCGGTGTAGACGGCCTCCTTGGCGACGAAGCCGAGCGCGGGCGGCAGGCCCGCCATGGACAGCACGGCGAGTCCCGCGGCGGTCGCGAGGACGGGGAAGCGCCGCCCGACGCCGCTCAGGCGCCGGATGTCGCGGGTCTCGCAGGCATGGTCGATCGCGCCGACGACGAGGAAGAGCGAGGACTTGAAGAGCGCGTGCGAGAGCAGCAGCGCGACGGCGGCGATGGTCATCGCGGCGCCGCCGTAGCCGGCGACGGAGATGAGGAGTCCGAGCTGACTCACGGTGCCGTAGGCGAGCAGGAGCTTGAGGTCGACCTGGCGCAGCGCCTGCACGGCGCCGAAGAGCATGGTCGCGAGGCCGATGACGAGGAGCATCTCCCGCCATCCGGGCGCGTCCTGGAATGCGGGGCCGAAGCGCAGCACGAGGTAGACGCCCGCTTTGACCATCGCGGCGGCGTGCAGGTAGGCGCTCACGGGGGTCGGCGCGGCCATCGCTGCGGGCAGCCAGAAGTGGAACGGGATGAGCGCGGACTTGGTGACGGCGCCGGCGACGATGAAGATGATCGCGAGCGGCGCGATGTCGGGCGGCGGGTCGGCGACGATCGCGCTGATCGACGTCGTGCCGGCCTGGACGGCGAGCATGAGGAAGCCCACGAGCATCGCGAGGCCGCCGAGCGTCGTGACGAGCAGGGCCTGGAGCGCGGCACCGCGGCTCGCCCGGCGCTCGTAGTGCTGCGCGATGAGCAGGTAGGAGAAGATGCTCGTCGCCTCCCAGAAGATGACGAGCAGCAGGAGGTCGTCGGCGAGCACGAGCCCGTACATCGAGCCGGCGAACGCGGTGAGCACCCCGATGAAGCGCGGGATGCCCCGGTCGTCGCGCGCGAAGTAGCGCAGGCAGTAGAAGAAGACGAGCGCGCCGACGCCGGTGACGACGAGCGTCAGGATGCCCGAGAGCGCGTCCATCCGGAAGGACAGGCCGAGGTCGAGCTGCGGGATCCAGGGCAGGTGCTCTGACACCGCACCGCCGTCGACGAGCACGGGAAGTGCGACGAGCGCGTGCACGAAGGCGGCGGCCATGAGCGCGGCCGCGACGAGGAAGGTCCAGCGGCCCAGGAACCTCGCGACGATCGGAAGGACGATGGCCCCGAGCGCGAACGCCGCGAGGAACATCGTCATAGGTCCTCCGAGGTCCGGGGGGCGGGCACTGCCCCAGAGTTTATCGGCTCATCCGCGCGCCCGCGCCCCGGCCCGGCAGGCGCGGGCGCCGACGCGTGCGACGATAGAAGCGACGGGGGTGCACGTGGAAGAAGGTCTCCTCGGGTCGGTGAGCCCGAGCGATCTGCCCTGGGCGCTCGCCCTCGTGCTCGTCGCCGGGCTCGTCGCGGGCGCGATCAACGCGGTCGTCGGCTCGGGCACGCTCATCACGTTCCCCATCCTGCTGATCCTCGGCGTCCCGCCCGTCGTCGCGAACGTCAGCAACACGATCGGCCTCGTGCCGGGTGCCGCGGCGTCGGTGTGGGAATACCGCCGCACGCTCGTCGCCTCGAGGTCGCTGCTCGCGCGCATCCTGCCCTTCACGATCCTCGGCGCCATCGGGGGCAGCGTGCTCGTGGTCGCGCTGCCGCCCGGCGTCTTCGCCGGCATCGTGCCCGTGCTCATCGCGCTCGCCCTCGTCGCGGTCATCCTGCAGCCGTGGTTCCAACGGATCGCTCGCGCGCGGCTCGCGGCCGCGGGCGATCTGGAGACGGGCGCCGACGGAATGGCGACGAGCGTGCGCTGGACCACGATCGCGGTCCTCACGCTGCTCGCCGCCTACGGCGGCTACTTCGGCGCCGCGCAGGGCATCCTGCTGCTCGTCGCGCTGAGCCTCGCGCTCGGCGGCAGTTACGGGCACGTCAATGGCATCAAGAACGTCCTCGGCGGCACGGCGAACCTCGTCGGCTCGATCGTCTTCATCGCGACCGCCTGGTCGCAGATCGACTGGGTGACGGTCGGCCTCATCTCGGCCGGCTCGATCGTCGGCGGGCTCGTCGGCGCGCGCTGGGCGAAGCGCCTGCCGCCGCTCGCGTACCGGATCGTCATCCTCGTCGTCGGCGCGGCCGCGCTCGTCGTGTCGGTGCTGCGCCTGTTCGGCGGCTGAGCGCGCGACCGCGCGGCCCCTGGCGCGATAGCATTCCGCATCCGATGAAGGAGGCGACCATGGCCGAGGCACAGGTCCGAATGGTGGTCTTGTCGACCGACGATCTCGACGCGTCCATCGCGTTCTACGAATCGCTCGGCTTCCCGCTGAAGTTCCGCGACGGCACCCACTTCGCGGCGCTCGACGGCGGCAGCATCACGCTCGCCCTCGCGACGTCGGTCGACCACCCCATCCACGGGCAGGTCGTCGTCGGCATCAAGACGGACGACGTCGATGCCGCGGCGAAGGCGATCGAGGACGCGGGAGGCGGGATCGCCCGCGCGCCGTACAACGACGCCCACGAGCGCCGCGCCGTCGTCTACGACGACCAGGGCAACGGCCTCGTCTTCTACAAGTCGCTGTAACCCGGTGATCCCCCGCCCCCTGCGCACGACGGTGGTCGCGCTCGCCGCCGTCGGGCTGCTCGCCGGTTGCGCCGGCGCACCCTCCTCAGCGCCGAGCGCCGCGCAGGCGGCCGCCTTCGCGGCGGCGATGGCGCAGCCGCTGACCACCTGGCGGGAGTCGCCCGAGTCGGGACCGCTCGCGTTCACGATCCCCGGCACCGTCGCGGGCGCCGCGGCCGGCGACGGCGTCGTCGTCGTGGCGGGCAGCGGCGAGGGGGCTCCTGGCGAGTCGCTCTCGGGCGACGAGGCCTTCCACATCGGGAGCATGACGAAGCTCTTCACGGCAGCGCTCATCATGCAGCTCGACCAGGAGGGCGTCGTCCCGCTCGCGACGACCATCGACGCGTGGTTCCCCGAGGCACCCAACGCCGACGCGATCACCGTGCAGATGCTGCTCGAGCACATGAGCGGCCTGTACGAGCTCGACTTCGACCTCGTCGGGCACGTCACCCCGCAGCACCTCATCGACGACGTCTTCCTGCAGACGCCGATCTCCGCGCCCGGCGAGGCGTACCAGTACCTCAACGCGGGCTACATCCTGCTCGGCCGGATCGCGGAGCTCGGTGCGGGCAAGCCGTACGAGGAGCTCGTGCGCACGCGGTTCATCGCGCCGCTCGGCCTGGCGAGCACGTACATCGACGGCGAGGGGACGGGCCCCGAGGGCGTGCACGGATTCGACCTGCTCTGCGACGCCGGGTCGGGACTCGAATGCGTGCACGAGACGATCACGCTGAAGCCGGTCGCCTCCTCCCCACAGTGGACGGGCGCTTGGTCGGCCGGCGGGATGGTCAGCACCGCGCGCGACCAGGCCGTGTGGCTGCGCGCGCTCGTCGCGGGCGACGTCCTCGACGCCGAGCACCGGCGGCTCATGCGGGAGCTGACGCCGCTATCGGCGAAGTACTACGGGGATGCCTATGCGAAGGCGGGGATCCCGGCCGTCCAGCTCGGCGAGGGCGCGGGGCTCGCGAGCTGGGAGGTGCCGGGCGTCGGCGTGTGCCACGGCCACGCGGGCGCGATCCCCGGCGCGAACGGCGTCGGTGCGCACTGTCCCGAGAGCGGACTGACGATCGTGGTGCTGAACGCGATCGACCCCGCGGGCGCGTCGCCCGGCTACCCGGGGCTGCTGGAGCTCGCGCCGGCCGCGCTCGAAGCGCTGCAGGGGATGCCCCCGCAGTAGTCCGCGAACTAGGACTCCGTGCTCGGCGCCGGGGGCTGGGCCGCCGGCAGCCGGCGCACCTTGGTCCGGCGGCGACGGCGTTCTGGGATCATGGAGCGCATCTCCTCGAGCTTGCCGAAGCACAGCAGCCGGTCCCCCGCCTCCAGCACGGTGCTGCGCTTCGGGTTCGGGATGACGCTCGCGCCGCGGTGCACCGTCAGGACGGTGATGTCGCGCTCACCGAGGCCCGATTCGCTGAGGCTGCGGCCGACGAAGTCGCCGTTGTTGTGCACGAGGAGCTCCGCGACGCCGTAGCCGGTCGAGACGCTGAGGCGCTGGCGCACGTCGATCTCGGGGAACGCGACCTGACCGGCGATGTAGTCGATGATCGCGCCAGCGACGTCGAGCTGC
>DATMGN010000042.1:0-7718 GCA_035555435.1 Microbacteriaceae bacterium
CGCGGCATCGGCCCGACCTACGCGGACAAGATCAACCGGGTGGGGATCCGCATCCAGGACCTCTTCGACGAGAGCATCCTGCGGCAGAAGGTCGAGGCGGCGCTCGACGTCAAGAACCACCTGCTCGTCAAGATCTACAACCGCCGCGCGATCACCGTCGACGAGATCGTCGAGGAGCTGCTGTCGTACACCGAGCGCCTGCGGCCCATGGTCGCCGACACCGCGCTCGTCCTGCACCAGGCGCTGGAGCACGACCGCACGGTGCTCTTCGAGGCCGGGCAGGCGACGATGCTCGACGTCGACCACGGCACGTACCCGTTCGTGACGTCCTCGAGCGCGACGTCCGGCGGCGCGGCGACGGGCTCCGGCATCGCGCCGAACCGGATCGACCGCGTCATCGGCATCGCGAAGGCGTACGTCACGCGCGTCGGCGCGGGACCCTTCCCGACGGAGCTCCACGACGCGGATGGCGCTGAGCCGGAGGGGCCGGGCGCGCGGCTGCGCCGCATCGGCCACGAGTTCGGCACGACGACGGGGCGACCCCGGCGCACCGGCTGGTACGACACGCTCATCACGCGCTACGCCTCGCGGATCAACGGCATCACCGACCTCGTGCTCACGAAGCTCGACGTGCTGTCGGGCCTCGAGCGGATCCCCGTCTGCGTCGCCTATGACGTCGACGGCGAGCGCGTCGACGAGATCCCCGTCAACCAGACCGACTTCCACCACGCGAAGCCGATCTACGAGGAGTTCCCGGGTTGGGCCGAGGACATCTCGGGCGCGCGCGAGTTCGACGACCTGCCGCCGAACGCGCGCAGCTACGTCGAGGCGCTCGAGGCGATGAGCGGGACACGGATCTCGGCGATCGGGGTCGGCGCCGACCGCGACGCGATCGTGGTCCGACACGACCTCCTCTCCCGCTGATCGAGCCGGCCGAAATCCGTCCCCGCTAACGTGGAACCCATGACCGTCGACCCCGATCTCGCGGAGCTGCGTCAGAGCATCGACAACATCGACGCCGCGCTCATCCACCTGCTCGCCGAGCGTTTCGCCGCGACGCAGAAGGTCGGTCGGCTGAAGGCCCAGCACGGGCTGCCGCCGTCGGATCCAGAACGCGAGAAGCGGCAGGTCGCGAGGCTCCGGGCGCTCGCCGAGGAGGCGCGGCTGGATCCCGAGTTCGCCGAGAAGTACTTCAACTTCATCGTCGCCGAGGTCATCCGCCACCACTCGCGCATCGCCAACGGCGAGGCGTAGACGCCCTTCGACTCGGCCTTCGGCCTCGCTCAGGGGTCGGGAGGGGGCGCTGCGCGCCTCGCTCAGGGACCGGCACCGGTCCCTGAGCGAGCGCAGCGAGTCGAAGGGTCAGGCGCTCACCCGCGGGATCGACTCGACGTCGGTCGCGTTGTTGTTCGGCAGGTCGAAGTAGGGCGATCGCGCGACCGTGGCGCGGATCTGCCGCTGCGGCGTCCCGGGGCGACCCCAGAGCACCGTGATCTCGTTGCCCTCGGCCGCATACCGCTTGTCGATGAGGCCGATCGAGATCATCCGCCGGTAGTGCACGCTGTTGATGCGCCCGACCGACGTGCCAATGCGCTCGCCGTCGGCGAGCACCCAGTCCGCGTGGTAGACGAAGCCCGTGTGCCCGTTGAGATTGAAGTAGACGTCGACGGGACGCTCCTCGATCCGGTCTGCCGGCTCGACTTCCTCGCCGCGATACTGCGAGGCGACGACGTCGGCGATGTCATCGGCGTTCCAGACCAGCGTGACTCGCGCCCAGCGATCGGCCTCCGCCTCGCGCAGCAGCGCCTCCTTGCCGATGAAGTCGTGATCGAAGTCGACGAGGTTGCCCCACCCGACCTGGAACGGCGTGACGTAGCGCGCTTCGAGCTCCTGCCCGACGCTGCCGACGAGGTCGCGGTACTTGTTGTAGAAGTTGTGCATCGGGTGCTGGTCGTAGTAAGCGCCAAGGTCGGCGTCCTCGTACCAGGGCATCGGGTAGTGCATGTTGATGTTCGGGAAGCCCGCCTCGGTGTGCTGCATGACGTAGCTGATGCGTCCCTGCTTGACGATCCCGTAAGGCTGCCCGACCTCCCAGATGGCGCGGTAGACCGCCTCCGCCTGTGCCATGTCGCCGTGCACCTCGTAGGCCAGTCCGCCGGCCATGCCGAGCCGCAGGACGCGCACCGGCACCCCCGCGATCGAGCTCATCCGGTGGCGACCGAAGCCGATGTCGTGCAGGTCCTCCCGCGTCGCGTTCTCCAGGATCTCGAGGGAGCGCGGGCCCGCGATCTGGAAGAAGAACTCGGAGAAGCTCTGGTCGACGCCGGTGACGTCGAAGTCCGAGCGCTCGAGACGGTAGGCGAGCGCGGGAGCCAGCCAGTAGGTCCGATAGGTGTCGTCCGCGATCCGCGCGATGACGCCGTCGGTTAGGATCCGGCCCTGCTCGTCGCACAGCACGCCGTGCCGGATCTGACCGACCTCGAAGCCCTTGAACGAGTTGACGCAGACCGACCGCAGGAACTCCAGGGCATCGGGACCGGTCACGTCGTAGACCGGCGAGTTGCCGTTGAGCGAGGTGCCGAGCGAGGCGGTCCGCTTGGTCGCGAGCACCTCCGGAACGTAGCCGTTGTACTCCAGGGGGGACATGACCGGCCCTGCGGGGAAGAGGGTGAAGACGCCCTCTGCCATTGCCTGATCGAGACTCATTGGGTTCCTGCTTTCCTGTCGCTCGCGGGCGTCGTTGCCCGTCGTCCGATCCTTCGCGTCGTCGGACGGAGGTCGTAGCGTGAACTCACCCGAAAGCGCCCCTATCGTCCCCGCGCTTGCGCGAACGCGTGACGCGACGCCGCGAACCCGTGGCTAGGCTGACCGGAGGTTGCACGCCATGACGACGATCCACCGCGGTCTGCCCGCCAGCCATCTCACCGAGTTCATCGGTCGCGAGGCCGAGTTCGCACGGCTGCGCGACCTCGTCGGGGCGCGACGGCTCATCACCATCACCGGTTGCGCGGGGGTCGGCAAGTCGCGCATCGCATTGCGACTCGCCGAGCTGCTGCGCCGCTCGTTCAGCGGCGCGGTCTGCTTCATCGGGGTCGCGGGCGTCATGCCGGAGGGCGTCGGCCCGGCGATCCTGGCCGGGCTCGGCTCCACCGAGACCACGATCGCGGACGCGGCCCGCGCGATCGGCGACCGCCCGCTGCTGGTCGTCATCGACGACCTCGACTGCGCGCCCGAGGCTGCCGAGGTGATCGAGGAGCTGCTGCGGCTGACCTCCGAGACCCGCATCGTCGTCACCTCACGGCAGCGCACGTGGATCCGTGGTGAGACGACGTACGTGCTCGCACCCCTGCCGGCGCCCGACTGGGGCGGCGGCGCTCCCGGCCTCGATCTGCTGCTGCGCCGGATCGAGGAGGAGGACCCGGGTTTCGCCGCCCCGGCCGAGACCCATGCGGAGCTCGTCGAGATCGCGCGCGCGACGGAAGGGGTGCCGCGACTCGTCGAGGCGGCGGCCAGGATGCTCAGCGTCGTGGGCGTGCCCGCCACGCTCCGCGCGATCCGGGACGATCTGGCGGTGCTCGACGCGTTCATCCCAACCTCCCAGCCGGCGAAGTCGACTCGGGAGGCCTTCGAGAACGCGATCGCGCGGGTCTCCCCGGAGGCGAGGGCGCTGCTCGGCCGGCTCGCGCTTTTCGAGGGCGGGTGCGACCTCGAGTTCGCGGCCGAGCTCTTCGCCGAGCGCCGACTCGCCGCGATCGTGCCGCTCGTGGGAGAGCTCGCGGGCGCGTCCCTCATCCTCTCGACGACGCACGGTCGACTGCGACTCGTCCGCGTCCCGGCCATGTACCGGCGGTGCGCCGTCGCTGCGCTCGCCGTCGAGGATCGCGCTGCCGACGTCCGACGGATCGAGCGGGGTCTGATCGATCGGCTGCGCCGGTGCGGGGAGCAATGGTTCTCGGAGGATCACCTCGCGTCCATCCGGTTCCTCAACGCGCACGCGGCCGACGTGACGGCGCTCCTCGGCTCGATGGCCGTCGACCCCGCGCGGGCGCGGACCGCGCTCGACATCATCAGTGCGCTGCGGTTCTACTGGCAGCTGCACCCCGTGGACGCCTGGCCGAGGGCCCGGGAGTGGATCGAGGCGGGTCTCGCCGCCGACCCGACCATCGACGTCATCCGACTCCGGGCCCTGCAGACGGACGCGTACATCGCGTTCCACGAAGGCGATGTCGAGGCCGTGCACACGCGACTCGCGGACTCCCGAGCAATCCTCGGCATGGTCGGGTCGGGGCCTCCGGAGCGGCTCCTCGACCGATTCCTCGAGGCGATCGCCCTGCTGACCGACGGCGGCGTCGACGCGGCCGCGGAGCGCTTCGCGGCGGTCATCGAGGAATCCAAGCAACTGGGGCTCGTCGAGCACCTCGGCGAGCGGTACTGGTATCTCGCCGCGGCGCAGGTGAGCCAGGGGCGGGAGGCCGAAGCGGAGGCGACGCTCGATCTCGCCGTCGAGCACTGCGACCTCGTCGGGGATGTGTGGGGCCGGGCGTACGCCTGGTGGCTTCGGGCGCTCCTCGCGTTCCGTGCCGGGCGCCGAGACGAGGCCGTCCTGGGCCTGCGCGATGCCGCACAGACGATGGCCGAGTTTGGGGACCGATCGGGAGTCGCGTTCTGCCGCGAACTGCTCGCCAGTGCCCTGGGCGCCGCGTCCGATGCCGTCGCGTCGCGGATCGAGGAGCTCGCCCCCGTGACTGGTGCCTCCGGGCAGCGGATCCCGATCCCCGAGTTCGGGCCGGGATCGGTGCTCGCACTCGTCGAGTCGCCGTGGCCGACGATCGATCCGCTCGCGTTCGCCGACATCCTCGACCGGATACTCGGGGGCACGCGCAGCGCGGGGACCAGCGCGGGGACCGGTGCGCCCGGGGTGCTCAGCGCGCGCGAATGGGAGGTCGCGTCCCTTGTGGCGGAGGGGCTCGCGAATCCGGCGATCGCCGCGCGACTCGTGCTGTCGCGGCGCACCATCGAGGGGCACGTGCAGCGGATCCTCGCGAAGCTCGGGTTCCGCTCGCGCAGCCAGATCGCCGTCTGGGTCGCGCGGCACAGCGGCGAGTAGGACGTCAGTCGAAGACGATCGTGTGGTTGCCGTGCCGAATGACGCGATCCTCCGCGTGCCACTGCACGGCGCGTGACAGGACCGCGCGCTCGACCAGCGCGCCGCGCGCCTGGAGATCCGCGGCGGTCATCGAGTGGTCGACGCGCACGACGTCCTGCTCGATGATCGGGCCCTCGTCGAGCTCCTTCGTGACGTAGTGGCTCGTCGCACCGACGAGCTTGACCCCGCGCTCGTGCGCCTTGCGATAAGGTCCCGCACCGACGAAGGCCGGCAGGAACGAGTGATGGATGTTGATGACGGGCACGTCGACCTCGTCGAGGAAGGACTCCGACACGATCTGCATGTAGCGGGCGAGCACGACGAAGTCCGCCTCGCCCCGCAGCAGTTCGAGGATCCGCGCCTCGGCGACGGACTTGTCCGCTCCCTGCGACGGCACGTGGAAGAACGGGATGCCGAAGGACCGCACGTCGTCCGCGAGGTTCGTGTGGTTCGAGATCACCATCGGGATCGACACGGGCAGCTCACCGCGCCGGTGTCGCCACAGCAGGTCGAGCAGGCAGTGGTCGGAGGTCGACGCGAGGATCGCCATCCGTTTCGGGATGGAGCGGTCCGTCAGACGCCATCGCAGCTCGAGCGGGTCGAGCGTCGTCGCGAGATCGACCTCGATGTCGCCGATCGAGCCGGTCAGGTCGGGGCGATGGAAGACGATGCGCTGGAAGAACGCGCCGCCCTCCGGATCGTCCGAGTACTGGTCGAGGCTGATGATGTTGCCTCCGCCCCGGGTCACCGCGGCCGAGATCGCGGCGACGAGTCCGGGGCGGTCTGAGCCGTGCACGACGAGGCACGCCTCGTCCGTGCGAGGCGTCACGGAAGACGACGGGGGCGGGACGACGGTCATCGAGATTGGACCTCCTTCTGCGCCGGGTGGGGCGGTAGGCGACCATCGTGCCCGGATCGCCCCGGCCTCCCTAGCGTGAGGTCACGCGCCGCGCACCTGAATGCGCGCCGGGATGGCGCGCGTCAGAGCGTCCGGAGGAACTCCTGCACGGCGTTCTCACGGTCCGGCAGCTCGAGCACCTCGACTCCGCTCAGCTCGACCCCCGAGAGCCGGCCGATCACGAGCCGAGCGTGCGCGAGGTTCGCGTCGATCACATCGGCGGCGGGGATGATCGCGGCGATGCGCCAGTCGGCGAGCCCGACCGGGGTCTCGGCGCCGGGAAACGAGCGGGCCAGCTCGCTCGCGACCCGCGTCGAGCAGAGCAGCGCGCCGAGCCGGCCGCGCGGCTGCTCGGCGCAGCGCACGACCACGAGGCGGCGCCCGTCGTGCTCACCCGTGCGCGCGAGATCGCGCAGCCGCGTCGCGAGGAACTCGATCGTCGCGAGCCCGGTGCGGTGGTCGATCGCGCCGCGCCCGAGGAGCACGGTCACGGCCGCATCGGCCCAGGCGTCGGCGAACGCGCGCACGATCGCGGCGGTCGGATCCCGGCTCGTGACGATCCGATGGACCACCTCGAGGTCGTCGAGCGACTGCCCGAGACCGACGCCGTGCGATCCGCGCTCGCGGCCGAGCGCGGTCGCGGCGGACGCGGGGTCGCCGGACTCGGTCGCGGCGGCGAGACGCGCCACCGCCAGGTCGAGACTCCGATCCGCGTTCTCCATCACATAGGAAGAGAGGGCGAAGCATCCCCGTCGTGACGCGGCTTGCGCCCCGAACCGGGGATATTCTCATCTTTGCTTCGAACCTAGACTTGGGCCGCCGGACCCGAACGGCAGTCGCATTTCGCCCTGCCGTCGTGCCCGGATTTCACCCGAGAACTGGACCGATGGAACCCGAACAGGTCAGCGACGCGGAACTCATCATCCGCGTCCGAAGCGGCGACGTGAACGCGATGGGCGATCTCTACGAGCGCCATCGCGAGGCCGCGCTGCGCGTCGCGCGTGCGACGTGCCGCGACCCGCACCTCGCCGAGGATCTCGTCAGCGCCGCGTTCGAACGCGTGCACGGGGCGATCACGCGCGGCGCCGGGCCCGACGACTCGTTCCGCGCGTACCTCTACACCGTCATCCGGCGGCTCGCCTCCGACGCCGGCATGCTCAAGTCGCGCGAGCAGGACACCGACGACTGGTCGCCGTTCGAGGCGCGGACCGCGGTGAGCGACGATCCGGAGCGCACGCTAGAGGCGCAGCTCGTCGCCAAAGCCTTCGCGACGCTCCCCGGGCGCCAGCAATCGGTCCTCTGGTACCTCGAGGTTGAGGGCCTGACCCCGCTGCAGGCGGCGCCGCTCTTCGGACTGTCGCCGAACGCGACGAGCGCGCTCGCGGTCCGCGCCCGCGACGCCCTGCGCGTCGCCTACATCCAGGCGCACGTCTCCGACAACCCGGTCCACGTCGACTGCGCGCCGGCGCGCCGGCTCATGGGCGGCTACCTGCGCTCCTCCTTGTCGCAGCGCGACGCGGCCCGCGTCGAGGCGCACCTCGTCGAATGCGACGAGTGCCCGCTCGTGCTCGAGGAGATCAAGGACGTCGGCTACGGGCTCAAGTCGGTCTTCGGCCCGCTGCTCATCGGCGGCGGGGTGCTCGGGGGTGCGCTCACGGCGATCAGCGGCGGCAG
>DATMGN010000043.1:0-44004 GCA_035555435.1 Microbacteriaceae bacterium
GCGATCCGCTCGCCGGACTCGGTCGTCACGCGGACCGTGCCCTCCGCGAGGATCGCGAGCACCGGCTCGTGCCCCGCGAGGATGCCGATCTCGCCGAGCTCGGTCTTCGCCGACACCTGCACCGCCTCGCCCGACCAGACCGCGCTGGTCGCCGAGACGATGTCGACCTGGATGAGCTTCGCCATATCAATCTCCTCGGTTTCGAGCCGGCGCTGCGCGCCGCCTCAACCTGCGACCTTTCAGCCTTCGGCCTGGATCTTGGCCCACTTCTCCTCGACGTCGGAGATGCCTCCGACGTTGAAGAAGGCCTGCTCCGCGACGTGGTCGAACTCGCCCTTGATGATCGCGTCGAACGACTCGATCGTCTCCTTGAGCGGGACGGTGGAACCCTCGACGCTGGTGAACTTCGTCGCCATGTAGGTGTTCTGCGAAAGAAACTGCTGGATGCGCCGCGCACGCGACACGGTGATCTTGTCCTCTTCGGACAGCTCGTCGACACCGAGGATCGCGATGATCTCCTGCAGTTCCTTGTTCTTCTGCAGGATCTGCTTGACGCCCGTCGCGACGCGGTAGTGGTCGGCGCCCAGGTACCGCGGGTCGAGGATGCGCGAGGTCGAGGTCAGCGGGTCGACCGCGGGGTAGAGGCCGCGCGACGCGATCTCACGGGAGAGCTCGGTCGTCGCGTCGAGGTGCGCGAACGTCGTCGCGGGCGCGGGGTCGGTGTAGTCGTCCGCGGGGACGTAGATCGCCTGCAGCGAGGTGATCGAGTGACCGCGGGTCGACGTGATGCGCTCCTGGAGCACGCCCATCTCGTCCGCGAGGTTCGGCTGGTAGCCGACCGCGCTCGGCATGCGGCCGAGCAGCGTCGAGACCTCGGAGCCGGCCTGCGTGAACCGGAAGATGTTGTCGATGAACAGCAGCACGTCCTGGTTCTGCACGTCGCGGAAGTACTCCGCCATCGTGAGGGCCGACAGGGCGACGCGAAGACGCGTCCCGGGCGGCTCGTCCATCTGGCCGAACACGAGCGCCGTCTTGTCGAAGACGCCCGCCTCCTCCATCTCGACGATGAGGTCGTTGCCCTCACGGGTGCGCTCGCCGACGCCGGCGAACACCGAGACACCACCGTGGTTGGCGGCGACGCGGTAGATCATCTCCTGGATGAGGACCGTCTTGCCGACGCCCGCACCACCGAACAGGCCGATCTTGCCGCCCTGGACGTACGGCGTCAGCAGGTCGATGACCTTGATGCCGGTCTCGAAGAGCTGCGTGCGCGCTTCGAGCTGGTCGAACGCCGGGGGCTTGCGGTGGATCGGCCACCGCTCGGTGATCTCCAGCTGCTCGCCCGGCTCGCCGTTGAGCAGGTCGCCGGTCACGTTCCAAACGCGGCCCTTGGTCACGTCGCCGACCGGCACCGAGATCGCGGCGCCCGTGTCGCGGACCTCCTGGCCGCGGACGAGGCCGTCCGTCGGCTTGAGGGCGATCGCGCGCACGAGGTCGTCGCCGAGGTGCTGCGCGACCTCGAGCGTCAGCGTCGACGTCTCCTCGCCGATCGTGATCTCGGTCGTCAGCGCGTTGTAGACCTCGGGGATCGCGTCGTGCGGGAACTCGATGTCGACGACGGGCCCCGTGACGCGGGCGACGCGGCCGACGCCGGCGGCGGAGGTCTCGACGGCCTTCTTCTTGGCGGTGGTCGTTGCCATGGTGGGCTATTCCTTACTTGGTAGGTCTCAGTCGTCGCGGACGGCGGGTGCTTAGTCGACCAGTGCGTCGGCGCCGCCGACGATCTCACTGATCTGCTGGGTGATCTCTGCCTGGCGGGCGTTGTTGGCGAGGCGGGTGTAGTCGCGGATGAGCTTGTCGGCGTTGTCGGAGGCCGACTTCATCGCCTTCTGCGTCGCCGCGTGCTTCGAGGCCGCGGACTGCAGCATCGCGTTGAACAGTCGCGTCTCGATGTAGACCGGCAGGAGTGCGTCGAGCACGGTGTCCGCGTCCGGCTCGAACTCGTACAGCGGGAGCGCCGCGGGCTTGTAGTCCGCCTCGTCCGCCACGCCCTCGACGATCTCCAGCGGCAGGATCCGCACGATCTCGGGGGTCTGGGTGAGCATCGAGACGAAGCGGTTGTAGACGATGTGGACCTCGTCGACGCCGCCCTCTTCGGTGGGCTGCGTGAACTTCGCCACGACGGCCTCGCCGATCGCCTGCGCCGTCTCGAATGTCGGGGTGTCGGTCCCGCCGATCCACGACTCCTCGAAGGCGCGCTTGCGGAAGTTGTAGTACCCGACCGCGCGGCGCCCGACGAGGTAGTAGACGACCTCCTTGCCCTGCTCCCGAAGGAGCGTGGCGAGCTCTTCGGACTCGCGCAGCACGTTCGCGTTGAACGCGCCCGCGAGACCGCGGTCGGACGCGAAGACGACGATCGCCGCGCGCGTCGGCTGCTCGACCTCGGTCGTCAGCAGGTGCTTCGCGTTCGAGTACGTCGCCACCGCCGAGACCGCGCGGGTCACCGCTCGGGCGTACGGCAGCGACGCCGACACCCGCTGCTGCGCCTTCTGGATGCGGCTCGCCGCGATGAGCTCCATGGCACGGGTGATCTTCTTGGTCGTCTGGGCAGAACGAATCTTCTGCCGGTAGACCCGAAGCTGGGCTCCCATGTCGTCGGTTCCTTAACTGTCTCGTTGATGAGGTCTCGATACGCGCTTCGCGCTACTCGACCCGCGATGGCGTTCGGGCAAGCGCGTCAGCGCTTCGCCTTGACGATCTTCTCCTGGTTGATGTCCTCGGGCGTCTCCGCCTCGAACACCTCATTGAGCGGCTCCTCGACGCTGCTCTGGAACTCGAGCGAGAACTTGTCGACCTCGGCCGCGAGCTGCGCCTCGGTGTCCTTGTCCAGCACGTTCGTGTCGCGCAGCACCGTCAGGATGTCGGTGTTGAGCCGCAGGTGATCGATGAGCTCGCGCTCGAACCGCAGCACGTCCTCGACCGCGATCGTGTCGAGCTTGCCGTTCGTGCCGGCCCAGATCGAGACGACCTGCTCCTCCACGGGGTACGGCGTGTACTGCGGCTGCCGCAGCAGCTCGGTGAGGCGGGCGCCGCGCTCGAGCTGACGGCGGCTGGCCGCGTCGAGGTCCGAGGCGAACATCGCGAAGGCCTGGAGCGAGCGGTACTGGGCGAGCTCGAGCTTGAGCGTGCCGGAGACGCCCTTGATGCTCTTGACCTGCGCCGAGCCGCCGACTCGCGAGACCGAGATGCCGACGTCGACCGCGGGACGCTGGTTCGCGTTGAACAGGTCGGACTGCAGGAAGATCTGCCCGTCGGTGATCGAGATGACGTTGGTCGGGATGTACGCCGAGACGTCGTTCGCCTTCGTCTCGATGATCGGCAGGCCGGTCATCGACCCGCGTCCGAGCTCGTCGGACAGCTTCGCGCAACGCTCCAGCAGGCGGCTGTGCAGGTAGAAGACGTCGCCCGGGTACGCCTCGCGGCCCGGCGGGCGGCGCAGCAGCAGCGAGACGGCGCGGTAGGCCTCGGCCTGCTTCGACAGGTCGTCGAAGATGATCAGGACGTGCTTGCCGCCGTACATCCAGTGCTGGCCGATGGCGGAGCCGGTGTAGGGGGCGAGGTACTTGAAGCCCGCGGGGTCGGAGGCGGGCGCCGCGACGATCGTCGTGTACTCCATCGCGCCGGCGTCCTCGAGCGCGCCCTTGACGGCCGCGATCGTGGAGCCCTTCTGGCCGATCGCGACGTAAATGCAGCGCACCTGCTTGTCGACGTCCCCGGACTCCCAGTTGGACTTCTGGTTGATGATCGTGTCGATCGCGATCGCGGTCTTACCGGTCTGGCGGTCGCCGATGATGAGCTGGCGCTGGCCGCGGCCGACGGGGATCATCGCGTCGATCGCCTTGATGCCGGTCTGCAGCGGCTCGTGCACCGACTTGCGCTGCATGACGCCGGGCGCCTGGAGCTCGAGGGCGCGGCGACCCTCCGCCTTGATCTCGCCGAGCCCGTCGATCGGGTTGCCGAGCGGGTCGACGACCCGGCCGAGGAACGCGTCGCCGACGGGCGCCGAGAGCACTTCGCCGGTGCGGGTGACCTCCTGGCCCTCTTCGATGCCGGTGAACTCGCCGAGGACGATGACACCGATCTCGTTCTCGTCGAGGTTCAGCGCGAGGCCGAGGGTGCCGTCGGCGAACCGGAGCAGCTCGTTGGCCATGGCGCCGGGCAGGCCCTCGACGTGGGCGATGCCGTCCGCGGCGTCGATGACGGTGCCGACCTCGGTCGCCGCCGCCGTCGTGGGCTGGTAGCTCGCCGCGAAGTCCTTGAGCGCATCCCGGATCTCGTCGGGGCTGATGGTGATGTCTGCCATGTCAGTGCCTGTTCTTGTCGTAGTCGGACGGCGTCAGCCGGCGAGTTGAAGTCGGAGGTCGGCGAGGCGCGACGCGATGGTGCCGTCGATGACCGTGTCGCCCACCCGCACCCGGACACCGCCGAGCACCGCCGGGTCGATGACGTAGTGGATGCGGGGCGAGCGACCCATCCGCTCGGCGAGGTCGCGCTCGAGCGCGGTGCGCGCGGCGGGCGTGAGCGGGGCCGCGACGGTCACGCGCGCGACGATCGCGCCCGCGACGTCCGCGACGATCTCGGCGGCGTGCCGGAGCATCGCCCCGATCCGGCGCCCGCGCGGGCTGCGCACGAGGTGACGGACGATGGCCGTGGTGGCCTCGCTGCCCTGTTGCTGCAGGAGCTTCGAGACGAGCGCCGCCTTCGCGTCGCCCGAGGCGAGCTTCGAGCCGAGCGCAAGTTCGAGCTCGGCGTCGCTGGCGACCGCGCGCTCGACGGCGAACAGCTCGCCGACGACGTCGACTTCGGCCTGCGAGCGCGCGATCGCGCGGACCGCGATCTCCTCGATGCCGTCGATGAGCTGCGCGGGGTTCGACCAGCGCGACCCGGCGAGTCCGGCGAGCAATGAGCGGGACGTCGCGCTCAGCGTCCCGAAGGCCCGAGCCACGAGCGCGGCGCGCTCTTCCGGCGCGAGCGTCGGGTCGGAGAGCATCGCGCGCAGCTGGGCGTTACCCTCGACGGCACGCGCCGCGGCGAGGAGTTCCTCGCCGGTGACGAGCGTGACACCGGTGGCAGCGTCGAGCGCGGCGATGCCGGCCTCGAGTGCGGAGCGGGACGCGGAGCCCATTACTTGGACGCCTCCAGGTCCTTGAGGAAGCGGTCGACGACCGCGCCGGCGATCTTGTCGTCGGCGAGGCGCTCACCGATCACGCCGCCCGCGAGGTCGAGCGCGAGCGTGCCGACCTCACTGCGCAGCGACACGAGTGCGGCGGCGCGCTCGGCCTCGATCTGCGTGTGCGCGTTCGCGACGATGCGGGCGGCCTCCTCCTGCGCCTGGCCCTTGAGCTCGGCGAGGATCTTCTGCCCGTCGACGCGGGCCTGCTCGCGAATGGCCGCGGCCTCCGCGCGCCCCTCGGCGAGCTGTGTGCGGTACTGCGCGAGCGCGGCGGCGGCTTCGGCCTGGGCCTCTTCCGCCTTCGCGATGCCGCCCTGGATCGCCTCGGCGCGGGCGTCGAGCGCCCGGTTGATCCGGGGCATCACGTACCACGACACGAAGATGACGAGCACGACGAACACGACCGTGCCCCAGAGCAGGTCCGGCACCGCCGGCAGCAGGGGGTTGATCACCTCGTGCCCGCCGTCTTCGGCGGCGAGGATCAGTCCTTGGAACGCCATCGCTGAATATCCGATCTCGGTTTGGGCTGGTTCAGAAGCCGAACATGTACGCGGTACCGATACCGATGAACGCGAGCGCCTCGGTGAACGCGATACCGATCCACATCAGCGTCTGCAGGCGACCCTGCAGCTCGGGCTGGCGCGCGACCGACTCGATCGTCTTGCCGACGACGATGCCGACGCCGATGGCCGGACCGATCGCTGCGAGACCGTAGCCGAGAGTGGCAAGGCTGCCGGTGATCTCCATGTGTGTTTCCTTCCTGGATGGTTCTTGAGGACTTGCGGCCGGGCTCAGTGCTCGTCCGCGAGGGCGAGCTGGATGTAGAGCGCGGTGAGGATCGTGAAGACGTAGGCCTGGAGGATCGCGACGAGGACCTCGAACGCGGTCCAGGCGAAGCCGACGCCGAGGGTCAGCGCGCTGAGCCCCTTCCAGGCGCCGTCCATCTCGAAGAGGAAGAACGACGTCGCGACGAAGAACAGCACGAGCAGCAGGTGCCCGACGAGCATGTTCATCATGAGTCGCAGCGTGAGCGTGACCGGGCGGATGACGAAGGTCGAGATGAACTCGATCGGCGTCACGATGATGTAGAACGGCTTCGGCACGCCCGCGGGGAACAGCGAGTTCTTGAAGAACCGCAGCCCGTGCCGCCGGAGACCGGCGTAGATGAATGTCACGTAGGACACGACCGCGAGGATGAGCGGCAGCCCGATGAGCGCCGTCGAGGCGATGTTCGCCGGCGGGATGATGCCCGTGAAGTTGGAGCCGAGGACGAGCAGGAAGATCGTCGTCAGGAGGGGGAGGAAGCGCCGCCCGTCACGCTCGCCGAGCAGCTCGTCGGCCATCTTGCGGGGGACGCCGAGCACGTACTCGACGGCGCCCTGGAACCGGCCCGGCACGATCTTGAAGCGCGAGACGGCGATCCACAGCACGACCATGATGAGGATCAGGACCACGACGCGGATGATCATGATCCGGTTCATCTCGAACGGGGTGCCGATGAACAGGACCGGGTCCGGGAAGAACTCCGAGATCGAGGGACCGTGGAACGCCGGGCCGCCCGTCTCGTCCGCGTCTTCGGCGCTGAGGAACGGGAGGGCACCGCGGGTGAGGCTGCTGATGGACAGAACAGTCTCCTGAATCGGGGCGGATCCTAAGAGACCCGCGGCGACGGATTATTTCGGTGAAAATCCTATCAACACTTTGGGGCCCCGGATTACGCCTTGGGCTCCTCGCCATCGTCGGAGACGGTCGGCAGCTCGACCTCGATGGGCGCCGGCCGGGCCCGCACGACCGTCACGAGGTCGATCACGAGGGTGCCGATGACCGCGATGATCACGGTCGCGCCGAAGACCACGGGGTCGAACCAGGCGGCCCCCCGCAGCGCGATCCCGGTGATGAAGAAGATGACGAGCTTAAGGAACCACGTCCCGAGCACGATGCCGAAGAAGACGCCCGGATCGTTCATGCCGTGCTTCGCGACGCGATTGGCGACGATCATGCTCGCGGCCGTGAGCCCGAGGAAGACGAGTGTCATCGCGGCGGCGATGATCGCGGCGATGAGCCCGCGCTCGGCCGCGACGAACCAGCCGATGACCGCGCCGACGACAGCGACGACCGCGCTGTAGGCGCCGCCCCACTTGAGCGCCCGCGCGAGGATCTTGGTCACGTGCATTGGGGTCAGTCCTCCTTGATCGATTCGCGCCGGCTGCGCGTCAGCGGCAGGAACGTCAGTGCGACGCAGACCGCTGCGGCCGCGACGAGGGCGCCCGCCGCGATGTACCAGGGTACGAACATGAACAGCAGCACCCCGACGGCGGCGAGGAACGTCCACATGTAGAGGATGAGCACCGCGCCGAGATGCGTGTGCCCCATGTCCAGGAGCCGGTGGTGCAGGTGCTTGCGGTCGGCGCTGAAGGGCGACTTGCCGGCCGCGACGCGGCGGATCACCGCGAGGGCGAAGTCGAGCAGCGGCACGGCGAGCACCGCGAGCGGGAGCAGCAGCGGGATGAACGCCGGCGCGAAGTAGGCGGAGAAGATGTCCTCGCGCTCGGCGATCCCCGAGTCGATCCGGCCCGTGATCGAGATGGTCGACGCGGCCATCATGAGCCCGACGAGCATCGAGCCGGAGTCGCCCATGAAGAGCTTCGCCGGGTGGAAGTTGAGCGGCAGGAAGCCGAGGCACGCGCCGACGAGCACGACGGTCGCGAGCGTCGCGAGATTGAAGTACTCGGTCTGCGCGCGGGTCTGCAGCAGGTAGGCGTAGACGAAGAACACGCCACCCGCGATCGTCGCGACACCCGCGACGAGACCGTCGAGGCCGTCGATGAAGTTCATCGCGTTCATCACGAGCACGACGGCGACGATCGTCGCGACGAGCGAGATCCACGGGCTGACGATCGTCTGCCCGCCGATCGGCAGCGTGTACAGCTGGATGCCCTGCCAGGCGAGCACGCCCGCCGCGAGAATCTGGGCCGCGAGCTTGAGCGTCCAATCGAGGTCCCAGATGTCGTCCGCGACGCCGACGACCACGACGATGAGACTCGCGAGCGCAAGCCCCATGATCGCGCTGCGCTCCGCGAAGACGAGGTCAAACGACGGGATGAGCGCGGCGACGCCCATCGCGACGGCCATGCCGATGAACATCGCGATGCCGCCGAGCCGCGGCGTGGGGCGGGTGTGGACGTCGCGCTCACGAATGCGCGGGGTGAGGCGATAGCGCCGGGACAGCCGCCAGACGAGCATCGAGACGCCGAAGGTGACCCCGGCTGAGACGACGAGCACGATCGCGTAGAAGAGCGTGCGCACGTCAGGCGGTCCCGGCCGCGGGATCGTCGAGGCGGTCGGCGCCAACGATGGCGCGGATGTCCTCGGCGCCGATCGCGCCCGCGCGCACGATGCGAAGCCGGCCGCCCGGCAGAGCCGTCGCGTCGACGATCGTGCTCGCGACGGCGCCGCGCTCGCCCCCGTCGAGGATGACGGCGACCGCCTCGCCGAGCGCGGCCTGCGCCTCGGCGGCGGTCGAAGCGGGCGGCTCCCCCGTGCGGTTCGCGCTGGAGACGGCGAGCGGCCCCGTCTCGCGCAGCAGCTCGAGCGCGATCGGGTCGTCGGGCATCCGCAGCGCGACGCTCCCGCGGGTCTCCCCCAGGTCAAGGTCGAGCGAGGCGCGGGCCGGGACGATGATCGTCAGAGCGCCGGGCCAGAACCGGGCCGCGAGCGCGCGCACCTCGTCGTGGACCTCCTCGGCGAGCGCGTCGAGCGCCGGCAGGTTGCCGATGAGGACGGGCGGGGGGCTCGCGGGGGTCCGCCCCTTGGCGGTCACGAGCGAGACGACGGCCTCCGCGTTGAACGCGTCCGCCGCGACGCCGTAGACGGTGTCGGTCGGGAGGACGACGAGCTCGCCGCGCCCGATCGCCGCCCGAGCGAGGCGCAAGCCCGTCTGCAGCGAATCGGGCTGGCTGGAGTCGTAGATCGCGCCCATCGCGGGCCAAGCCTACCGGCGGCTACCGGAGCGCCGTCGTCGCACGCGGCCGACCGACGAGATCGGGGTGCGTCGCGACGGCGCGCCAGCCGGCGTCGGCGAGCAGGCGCGCGATCTCAGGCCCCTGCAGCTCGCCGTGCTCGATGACGAGCACGCCGCCGGGGCGCAGCAGCCGCCGGGCCGTCGCCTCGAGCGCGCGGACCACGTCGAGGCCGTCCTCGCCGCCGTAGAGCGCGAGCTCGGGGTCGTGGAGGCGCACCTCGGGGTCGCGCGGGATCGCGCCGGTCGGGATGTAGGGCGGGTTGGAGACGACGACGTCGACCGCGCCGTCGAGCTCGGGCAGCGCGTCGGCGAGATCGCCGTGCACGAGCGTCAGGTTGTCCGCGCGCGCCGCCATCGCGTTCTGCTTCGCCCAGACGAACGCGTCGGGCGAGAGCTCGACCGCGTAGACGCGGGCGTGCGGGACCTCGGTCGCGAGCGCGATCGCGATCGCCCCCGACCCCGTGCCGAGATCGACGGCGATCGGCTCGGGGGCCGCGACCGCCGCGAGCGCGTCGATCGCGAACTGCGCGACGACCTCCGTCTCCGGGCGGGGGACGAACGCGCCCGGTCCGACTCGCAGGCTGAGGCTCCGGAAGTGGGCGACGCCCGTCAGGTGCTGCAGCGGCTCACGCGCGGCACGGCGACCCACGAGCCGCCAGAACGCGATCGCCGCGGCCTCCGGAAGCTCCGCGCCCGCGAGCGCCCTTGCCGCGACCTCGCCGCGACCGAGCTCCAGGACGTGCCCAGCGAGCAGCTCGGCGTCCGCCTGCGGCGAGGGGACCCCGGCCTCGGCGAGCCGCCTCGCCGCGTCCGCGAGCGCCGCGTCGAGTGCGGTCACTGGCCGACGTTCGCGAGTCGCTCCGCCTCGTCGGCCTGGATGCACGAGTCGATGATCGGGCCGAGCGCGCCGTCCATGACCTGGTCGAGGTTGTAGGCCTTGTAGCCCGTGCGGTGGTCGGCGATGCGGTTCTCAGGGAAGTTGTAGGTGCGGATGCGCTCGGATCGGTCGACGGTGCGGATCTGGGACTTGCGCAGCGCCGCCGACTCCGCCTCGCTCTCCTCCTGCTGGCGGGCGAGCAGGCGGGCACGCAGCACGCGCATGCCGGCCTCGCGGTTCTGCAGCTGGGACTTCTCGTTTTGCATGGAGACGACGATGCCCGTCGGGATGTGCGTGATCCGCACCGCCGAGTCCGTCGTGTTGACCGACTGGCCGCCCGGGCCCGACGAGCGGAAGACGTCGATCCGCAGGTCGTTCTGGTCGATCTGAATCTCCTCGGGCGCGTCGACCTCGGGGAAGACGAGCACGCCGGCCGCCGAGGTGTGGATGCGCCCCTGCGTCTCGGTCACGGGGACCCGCTGGACGCGATGCACCCCGCCCTCGTACTTGAGGTGCGCCCACACGCCTTCGGCGGGGTCGGACGAGGAGCCCTTGATCGCGAGCTGGACGTCCTTGATGCCGCCGAGGTCCGTCGGCGTCTGCTCGATGATCTCCGCGCGCCAGCCCTTGGACTCGGCGTAGCGCAGGTACATGCGCAGCAGGTCGCCGGCGAAGAGCGCCGACTCCTCGCCGCCCTCCCCCATCTTCACTTCCATGATGACGTCGCGGCTGTCGTTCTGGTCGCGCGGGATCAGCAGGCGGCGGAGCAGGTCGGACTGCTCGGCGATCTGGGCCTCGAGTCCCGGGATCTCGGCGGCGAACACGGGGTCCTCCGCCGCGAGCTCCCGGGCGGCCTCGAGGTCGTCGGTCGACTGGCGCCATGCGGCGTGGGCGGCGACGATGCGGGAGAGTTCGGCGTAGCGCCGGTTCACCCGCTTCGCGCGGACGGGATCACCGTGCAGCTCGGGATCGCCGAGCTGCTCCTGCAGCTCCGCGTGCTCCGCGACGAGCGCGGCGACGTTGTCGAACATGGGTGTCAGCGGCGGCTCACGGCAGCTGGACGACGGCGTTCGCCGTGCCGCGCAGCTCCGAGGCCACGAGCCGGTCGATCGCGGCGCCCTCGGACGCGGTCGCGATGATCGTGAGCGAGGCGCCCTCCTCGACCGCGCGGGCCGCGGCGAACAGGCGCTTCGCGGGCAGCGCGATCGCCGGGTCCTCGATCGAGGGACGGGACGCAAGCGTGTAGTGCGCGCGGCCGAGGCCCGTGATCGAGTCGATCAGGACCGTCACGTCGATGCCGAGCTCGACGAGCCGCTTCGCGCGCTCGACCGCGAGGTCGATCACGGTGACGTGGTCCTCCGCCGTCTGCTCGAGCCCGGCCACGACGACCTCGCCCTTGACGCTGCGGCGGAAATCGGTGATCTCCTCGGGTCGGGGGCTGACGAGGATGACCATGAGGTGCGACTCGGGCTGATTCGCGCTCACCTGTTCGGCGATCTGCGCGACGAGCGCGGTCTTGCCGGTCTCGCCGATCACGAGCGCACGGGCGCCCTTGCCGAGCCCGGAGACAGCGCCCGACAGCCCGAGCGACGTGGTCGCCCGCACGGGGGTCGCGGCCGCGAACTCGACGCGCGCGATCGACTGCTCGGCGGTCTGCCCGTTGACGGAGTCGACCTTGACGAGCGCGTTGTACTTCTGGCGACCCGGCTGCTCGCCGTCGCGCGGCTGGCGAATCGCGCCGACGACCGCATCGCCCTTGCGCAGGCCGTACTTCTTGACCTGGCCGAGCGAGACGTAGACATCGGTCGGGCCGGGCAGGTAGCCGGTCGTGCGCACGAACGCGTAGTTGTCGAGCACGTCGAGGATGCCCGCGACCGGGATCAGGACGTCGTCCTCGAGGATCTCGGGCTCGACGTCGTCGCCGACGGGGCCGCGACCGCGTCCGCGGCGGTTGCCCTGCTGGCTCTGCTGCGCGCCCTGGCCGTTCTGGCCGTTCTGGCCGTTCTGGTTGCCGTCGGCGCCCGAGCGGTTGCGGCTGCGGCCGCGCCGCGATCGCCCGGAGCGCTGCTCGCCCTCGCCGGACTCGCCCTCGGCCACGTCGCTCTCCGACGATTCCCGCTCGGTGGACTCGGCGTCGGCGTCGGCGTCGGCGGGCTCGGCGGCGTCGCTCGGCGCGTCCGCGGCCGGGTCGCCCCCATCGCTCGCCTCGGCGGACGCTTCGGCGACCTCATCGGACGCCGCCTGCTCCTCCTCGGCCTTGGCCGCGGCGGCCTTCGCCTCGGCGGCGGCACTGCGGCGGCGCTTGGGCGCCTCCTCGGCGGCGGGCGCCGCGGGCGCCTCCTCCGACTCCGTCGGGGTGAACTCGGTGGGGTTCTTCGCGGTCACCCGACGCGAGGCGCGCTTGCGCGGCGCGGCCGCCTCCGGCTCGCCCGCCGCGGCGCTCGCGAGCTGGGCGGCGAGCGCGTCGATCTCGGCCTGGCGCTGGGTGTCGACGTCGGGGTTCTCGGACGTCGGCTTGTCTTCGGTCATTGCCTTGTGATTCCTTTCTCCGCGCGATCCAGGTTCTTTCCTGTGGCGGAGCGTCGATGTCCCGGACGCCGTCGAAATGGCGATGACCGCAGAACGCGATCGACCCGGAACGAGATGGTCGCTGCCTGGGCGGCGGGTCAGTCCGCGCCCAACGGGAGCGCATTCACTGTAGCACCCCGCACGTCCACGGCGAGCAGCATCGAGTCCCAGCGGCTCGTCGCCGAGTCCGCGACGAGCGCGGCGGCGGCGGCGCGAGCCGCCAGATCCGAGGCGAGCACGAGGATCGACGGGCCGGCGCCGGACACCACAGCGGCGTGGCCCGCGGCGCGCAGCCGCGTGACGAGGTCGTGCGTCTCGGGCATCGCCGCCGCACGATAGTCCTGGTGCAGCCGATCCGCCGTCGCCTCGAAGAGCAGCTCGGGGCTCTGCACGAGCGCCGCGACGAGGAGCGCGGACCGCGACAGGTTGAACACCGCGTCCTCGTAGGGCACCGACTCCGGCTGGAGCGAGCGGGCGTGCTCCGTGGAGACGGAGAAGTTGGGGACGCACACGAGCGGGTAGACGCCTCGGTGCACGATGAGCTGCTTCGCCCGCGGCTCGCCGCCGACCGTCCACGCGATCGTCAGGCCCCCGAGGAGCGCCGAAGCGACGTTGTCGGGATGGCCCTCCATGTCCGTCGCGATCGCGAGCAACCGGTCGGACGTCAGCACGACATCCGGCTCGAGCAGACCCTTCGCCGCGACGAGGCCCGAGACGATCGCCGCGGCCGACGAGCCGAGCCCGCCGCCGTGCGGGATGACGTTCTGCGCCCGGATCGACAGGCCGGGCATCGCCACGCCCGCCGCCTCGAACGCGCGCGCCGCTGCCCGCACCACGAGGTTCGTCGCGTCCTCGGCGACCTCGCCGGCACCGACGCCGCTGACCTGCACGTGCGAGGGGCCGTCGACCGCGGTCACGACGATCTCGTCGTAGACGGCGAGCGCGAGGCCGAAGGTATCGAAGCCGGGTCCGAGGTTCGCGGACGAGGCGGGGACGCGGACGCGGACCGAACGGCCGATGACGGTCATCGTCGTGCGGGCTCAGGCGAGGCCGAGGACGCCGGCGACGCTCGCGGTGTCCACCGACGTGACGGTGGGGCTCGCCTCGGTGCCGTCGGGCTGGCGCAAGGCCCACTGCGGATCCTTGAGGCCGTGTCCGGTGACCGTGCAGGTGACGCGCGAGCCCTTCGGGATCGCACCCGCCTCGGCCCGCTCCAGCAGACCCGCGATCGAGATCGCGGACGCCGGCTCGACGAAGATCCCGACCTCCTGCGAGAGGATGCGGTGCGCCGCGAGGATCGTGTCGTCGTCGATCGCGCCGAAGTGGCCCTTGGAGTCGTCGCGCGCCGCGAGGGCGAGCTCCCAAGACGCCGGATTCCCGATCCGGATCGCGGTCGCGATCGTCTCGGGCTGCTTCACGACCTCGCCGCGCACGATCGGCGCGGACCCCGAGGCCTGGAATCCGAACATCCGCGGCAGCCGGGTCGTCTTGCCCCGGTCGAGCTCCTCGCGATAGCCGCGGTGGTACGCGGTGTAGTTGCCGGCGTTGCCGACCGGCACGAAGTGGAAGTCCGGCGCGTCGCCGAGCACGTCGACGATTTCGAACGCCGCGGTCTTCTGGCCCTCGATGCGGTCGTTGTTGACCGAGTTGACGAGGTGGACCGGGTAGTTGTCGGCGAGCTCGCGCGCGATGTCGAGGCAGTCGTCGAAGTTGCCCTCGACCTGCACGATCCGCGCGCCGTGGGCGACCGCCTGGGACAGCTTGCCCATCGCGACCTTCCCCTCGGGGATGAGGACCGCCGCGACGATGCCCGCGTGCGCCGCATAGGCGGCGGCGGAGGCCGAGGTGTTGCCCGTCGACGCGCACACGATCGCCTTCGCGCCGTGCTCGATCGCCTTGGAGACCGCCATCGTCATGCCGCGGTCCTTGAACGAGCCCGTCGGGTTCATGCCCTCGAACTTCACCCAGACGTCCGCGCCCGTGCGGGCGCTCAGCGCCGGCGCCGGGATGAGCGGCGTGCCGCCCTCCCCGAGGGTGACGATCGGCGTCGCCTCGGAGATGTCGAGACGGTCGGCATACTCGCGGAGCACTCCGCGCCAAAGATGGGCCACAGCTACAGTCCTTCGACTCGGATCACGCTCGTCACGCGGCGGACCGCGGACGAGCCGCCTAGAGCGGCGACGGTGGCGACGAGGGCCGCCTCGCGCGCGCGGTGCGTGACGACGACCAGCGTAGCGGTCGGGTCTGCGGCCTCGCCCCGGCCGGCCGACTGCAGCGCCTGCTCGATCGAGACGCCCTGATCGGCGATGACGCCGGCGACCTGTGCGAGCACGCCCGGCACATCGGCGACCTCGAGCACGATCTGGTAGCGGGTCGGCACGGCCTCGAAGTCGAGGATCGGCATGCCGCCGCTCGTCGACTCCGCGACGCCCGGGCCGCCCGCGAGGTGGCGCCTGGCCGCCGAGACGATGTCGCCGAGGACCGCCGAAGCCGTCTGCACGCCGCCCGCGCCGGCCCCGTAGAACATGAGCGGGCCGGCGAACTCCGCCTCGACGAAGACCGCGTTGTTGCCGCCGTGGACCGCCGCGAGCGGGTGCTCGCGCGGCACGAGCGCGGGGTGGACGCGGGCGACGACGCCCTCCGTGCCGTCCTCGTCGCTCACGCGCTCGGCGATCGCGAGCAGCTTCACGACGTAACCGGCGGCCTTCGCGGCCGCGACGTCCGCACCCGTGATCGAGGTGATGCCCTCGCGGTGCACCGCCTCGACGGGCACGCGGGTGTGGAACGCGAGGCTCGCGAGGATCGCCGCCTTCTGCGCCGCGTCGAAGCCCTCGACGTCGAGCGTCGGGTCGGCCTCGAGGTAGCCGAGCTCGCGTGCGACGCGCATCGCCTCCTCGGTCGCCCAGCCCTCCTGATCCATCTTGTCGAGGATGAAGTTCGTCGAGCCGTTGACGATGCCGAGAATGCGGCGCACGCGATCGCCCGCGAGCGATTCGCGCAGGGGCCGGATGATCGGGATCGCGGCCGCCACCGCCGCCTCGTAGTGCAGCTGGGCGCCGACCTGGGCCGCGGCCTCGAAGAGCTCCTCGCCGTGGGTCGCGAGCAGCGCCTTGTTGGCCGTGATGACGTCCGCCCCCGCGGCGAGGGCGGCGAAGATGAGGGTGCGGGCGGGCTCGATCCCGCCGATGAGCTCGACGACGATGTCAGCGCTCGTGACGAGCGACTCGGCGTCGGTCGTCAGCAGCGCCGCGGGGATCGCAGGTGTGCGCGTCGCACCGGTGTCGCGCACGGCGACGCCGACCACCTCGAGCCCCGCGCCGACCCGCGCCTCGAGCTCCTCGCGATGGCGCGTGAGCAGGTCGACGACGTTCGCGCCGACGTTGCCCCCGCCGAGGACGGCGATCCTGAGGTTCCTGTAGTCGATCATCGGCATCCAGCGTATCGGCGTTCCCGGGGCGCGGCGTCGCCGGCGTTCTGGCGCGCGCTCGGCCGATTCAGCCGGCCGCGCCCGCGTCGCGGGCGAGGAGATCCTCGATCGTCTCCCCCCGGACGATGACGCGCGCCGCGCCGTCGCGCACCGCGACGACGGCCGGTCGCGGCACCCAGTTGTAGTTCGAGGCCATCGCCCAGCCGTAGGCGCCCGTCACGGGCACCGCGAGCAGGTCGCCAGGGCCGACGTCCATCGGGAGGTACTCGTCGCGCACGACGATGTCGCCGGACTCGCAGTGCATGCCCGCGACGCGCGCGAGCGCCGGATGGTCGGCGGACACGCGCGAGGCGACCCGTGCGCTGTAGGCCGCGTGGTAGAGCGCGGGACGCACGTTGTCGCTCATGCCGCCGTCGACCGAGACGTACTTGCGCACCGCCGGGCCGGCGGCGGTCTCGACCGTGACGGCCTTGACGGTGCCGACCGTGTACAAGGTCGTGCCCGCGCGGCCCACGATGCTGCGCCCCGGCTCCACCGCGATGACCGGCACGTCGATCCCGAGCTCGTCGGCGGCGGCGGCGAGCGCGGCGGCCATCCCCTCAGCGATCCGCTCGATCGGCATCGGCGCGTCGGCGCTCGTGTACGCGATGCCGAATCCCCCGCCCAGGTTGAGCTCCGGGACCGGGCCGCCGGCGAGCAGCGACGCGTGCAGCTCGAGCAGGCGCCGCGCCGCCTCCGCGAAGCCGTGTGCCTCGAAGATCTGCGAGCCGATGTGCGAGTGCAGGCCGATGAACTCGAGGCTCGGCAGGCCGCGGATCGCCGCGACGATGCCAGGGGCATCCGCCACCGTCACGCCGAACTTCTGATCCTCGTGCGCCGTCGCGAGGTACTCGTGCGTCGAAGCGTGCACGCCCGAGTTGATGCGCAGCCGCACGCGCTGCACCTTGCCTGCCGACGCCGCAGCCGCCGCGACCCGCTCGACCTCGATCGCCGAATCGATCACGATCGCGCCGACGCCCGCCTCGACCGCACGGGCGATCTGGCGCGGCGACTTGTTGTTGCCATGGACGCCGATCCGCGCGGGATCGATCCCGCCCGCGAGTGCGACCGCGAGCTCCCCCTCGCTCGCGACGTCGACGCCGAGCCCCGCCGCATCGACCCAGCGCACGACCTCCGTCGACAAGAACGCCTTGCCCGCGTAGTACACCTTCGCGCTCGTGCCGATCGCCCGCATCGCGGTGTCGAAGGCCAGCTTCGTCGTCGCTGCGCGGTCGCGGACATCTGCCTCGTCGACGATGTAGAGCGGCGTGCCATAGGTCGCCGCGAGCTCGCTCACCGGCACCCCCGCGATCGCGATGACGCCGTCGGCCGTGCGGACCGCGTGCTGCGACCACACGCCCGGCGCCAGGTCGTTCGCGTCCTCGGGGACACGGAGCCATTCAGGCGCAAGCGGGTTCCCGGACACCCGCCAAGCGTACTCGGGGGCGCTTCCCGCGGTTCATCCGGCGCGAACGCATCCTCCAGACCCGCGGAGCATGCATTCGCGCCGGATGACCGCGCGTCGGACCCCCACGGGTCAACGAGGGCCGGACTTGTCGGCGACGCGCTGCCGGAGGCCCGCCCGTGCACTCGGCCAGTCCGCACGCACGATCGAGAACATCGCGGTGTCGCGGACGCGGCCCTCCTCCCCGGGCGCGGCCGACGGCTGCCAGCCGCGCAGCACGCCCTCGAACGTCGCGCCGATCGCGGCGATGCCGGCTCGCGAGCGCGCGTTCCGCGCATCCGTCTTGAGGTCGACGCGCTCCACCCCGAGCACGTCGAAGGCGTGGTCGAGCAGCAGCAGCTTCGCGGCCGAGTTGATCGCCGTGCCCTGCGCGTCCGGGTGCAGCCACGTCGAGCCGATCTCGATGGCGAGCAACCGGCCGTCCAGCCAGGCGCGCGGCGTCAGATACGACGTGTGCCCCACGATCCGCGCGGTCGCGGCATCGAACTGCACGAACGGCCAGAACGCCGGGCGGGCGAGCTCCTCCGCGATCGTCGCCTCGATCGTCCCCGGCGTCGGCACGGTCGTCCAGCCGTAGCTCTCGCGCGGCCCCGCGGCCGCGGCCGCGAGGCCCGGCGCGTGGTCGGGACGCAGCGGCTCGAGTCGGACGATCGCGTTCTGCAGGATCGGGGGCTGGCGCACTTCGACTCGCTTCGCTCGCTCGGTGAGCCGGCGGCTACATGCGCTCGGGGGCGCCGACACCGATGAGGCCGAGGCCGTTGCGCAGCACCTGGGCGGTCGCGTCGTTGAGCCAGCGCCGCGTGCGGTGCAGATCGGTGACCGGCTCGCCCGCGATCGGCGCGACGCGGGTCGCGTCGTACCAGCGGTGGTAGAGCGCCGCGAGCTGCTCGAGGTAGCGCGCGACGCGATGCGGCTCGCGCCACTGCGCCGCCTGGGCGACGACCCGCGGGAACTCCGCGAGCGCGCCGAGGAGCCGCGCCTCCGTGTCATGCGTGAGCAGCGACGCGTCGAACGCGGTGCGCTCGACGCCCGCGGCATCCGCATTGCGCACGACCGCAGCCGTCCGCGCGTGCGCGTACTGCACGTAGAAGACGGGGTTGTCGTTCGTCCGGCTCGCGAGCACGTCGAGGTCGATGTCGATGTTCGTATCGACGGTGGAGCGCACGAGCGCGAAGCGCGCCGCGTCGACGCCGACCGCGTCGACGAGGTCCTCGAGCGTGACGACCGTGCCCGCCCGCTTCGACATCCGCACGGGCGCCTTCTCGCCCGTCACCGGGTCCGTCCGCACGAGGTTTACAAGCTGGCCGATGAGGATCTCGAGGTTGACGCCCGGCTCGTCGCCGAATGCCGCGCACATCGCCATCATCCGCTTGACGTAGCCGTGGTGGTCGGCGCCGAGCATGATGATGCAGCGGTCGAAGCCGCGCTCGCGCTTGTCGAGGTAGTAGGCGAGATCGCCCGAGATGTACGCCGCCTCCCCGTCCGACTTGATGACGACGCGGTCCTTGTCGTCGCCGAACGCCGTCGTCCCGAGCCACGTCGCGCCGTCGCGCTCGAAGATGTGCCCGAGCTCGCGCAGCCGCGCGACCGCGCGCTCGACCGCGCCCGAGGCATGCAGGTCGTTCTCGTGGAAGTACACGTCGAAGTCGACGCCGAAGTCATGCAGCGACGCCTTGATCTCCGCGAACATGAGATCGACGCCGATCGAACGGAACACCTCCTGGAGCTCCGCCTCGCCGAGCGCACCCAGCTCGCCCGGGTACGCCGCCGCGACGCGCGCCGCGATCTCGCCGATGTACGCCCCGCCGTACCCGTCCTCGGGCGCCGGACGGCCGAGATGCGCCGCGACGAGCGAGCGCGCGAACCGATCGATCTGGGCGCCGTGGTCGTTGAAGTAGTACTCGCGGGTCACCGCGGCGCCCTGCGCGGCGAGGATGCGCGCGAGCGAATCGCCGACCGCCGCCCAGCGGGTGCCGCCGAGGTGGATGGGCCCGGTCGGGTTCGCCGAGACGAACTCGACGTTGATGCGCTCGCCGGCATACAGCGCCCCGCGTCCGTAGCCGTCGCCCGCCGCGACGATGGTGCGCGCGAGCTCGCCGGCGCTCGCCGCATCGAGCCGGATGTTGATGAAACCCGGGCCCGCGATCTCCGCCTCGCGGATCCCCGGCGCCGCCGTCAGCGACGCGACGAGCTCGGCCGCGAGCTCCCGCGGCGCCACCCCGAGCGGCTTCGCGAACTTCATCGCCGCGGTCGACGCCCAATCGCCGTGCTCCGGGTTCTTCGGCCGCTCGAGCGGCACATCCGCCGCCGCGACCTCGAGCGCCGTGCCGCGGGCATCGGCCGCGGCGTGCAGGGCGGCCGCGACGAGGGCGGCGAGATCCTCCGGATTCACGGGAGCCAAGCCTAATCGGGCCGAGGCCCCCTCCTCCGTCTCGGGCGGGACCAGCGCTGGGTACGACGGAAGAGGGGGCCTTCGGAAAGAGGATGAGCGTGCGGCGCCGCGCTGACGCGAATCTGCGAAATTTCCGAGGGGCCGGGCCGCCGCGGGCGGATCCCCGGCACCGCGCCCGACAATGGGCGCATGGAACGACGCCGCCTCGCCCGCCCGACCATCGCGTTCTGCGCACTCGCACTCACGGCGCTCCTCGCCGGGTGCGCGGGGCAGGGCCCGGCCGCCCCGGTCGGCACCGAGACGCCGACACCGAGCACCGCCCCGACGCCGAGCACTACGACGACGCCCACCGCGACCCCCACGCCGACGACCGCCCCCGCGACCGAAGCCCAGCCGATCGGCGTCGGCTGCGACGGGTTGCTCAGCCTCCAGGGCGTCTACGACCTCAACCCGAACCTCTCCGTCGTGCCCGACCCCGAGCCCGCCGCCGGGACCATCGCGGCGACGCTCGTCGGCGGACTCGGCGTCGCGTGCGACCTCATCCACAACTCCAACGGCGAGATCCTCCTCGTCGCCGCTGCGACGCCTGGCAGCGAAACGCTCATGGCGCTGCGCGCGGCCGCGACCACCCCCGCCGAGCTCGGCGAGGCCGGCTTCGAGGCCTACTCGACCGGCACCGCGCTGCTCGCCTTCCGTGGCGACCTCGTGCTCAGCGCCGAGGCCGCGAGCTACTTCGGGCCCGAGGAACTGGCGGCCGCGCTGCGCATCGCGATCGCGTCGATCGGCTGAGCCCGCGCCGTCGAGACGGGCGTCGCCCGCTGATAGGATCGTTGACCGCACGCCTCCGTAGCTCAGTGGATAGAGCGCCGGCTTCCGGTGCCGTAGGTCGGGGGTTCGAATCCCTCCGGGGGCACGCTGATCGAGAAGGGTCCCGCGACGCGGGGCCCTTCTCTCATGCGAGCTCGCGATCCTCGGCTCAGCCGCCGAGCGCCTCCGAGAGCTCGAGCCAGCGCTCCTCGCGCTCGGCGAGCTCCGCCTCCAGCGCGCGCAGCTCGTCACCGAGCCGGAGGAGCGCCTCGTAGTCGGACTGCTCATGCGCCGCGAGATCCTCGTGCTTCGCGGCGATGAGCGCCGCGAGCCGCTCGAGGCGGCGCTCGGTCGACGCGAGGTCCTTCTCCGCCTGGCGGCGTTCGGCGCCGGTGAGGGCGGGGGCAGGGCCGGGGGCACCCTTCAACTCGCCTGCGGCTCCCTCAGGGAGCCGGGTGGTGGCGGCACGCGCGGCGGACGGGCCGGCCGCGAGGCGCAGGTACTCGTCGACCCCGCCCGGCAGATGGCGTAGGCCCCCGTCCAGAACCGCATACTGCTGATCGGTGACCCGTTCGACGAAGTAGCGGTCGTGGCTCACGACGATGAGGGTCCCCGGCCAGGAGTCGAGCACGTCCTCGAGCGCCGCGAGCATGTCGGTGTCGAGGTCGTTCGTCGGTTCGTCGAGGATCAGGACGTTCGGCTCGTCGAGCAGTACGAGCAGCAGCTGGAGCCGCCGCCGCTGGCCACCCGACAGGTCCGCGACGCGCGCGGAGAGGTGCTCGCGGGGGAAGCCGAGACGCTCCAGCAGCTGCGCCGGCGTCACATCCTTGCCATCGATCACGAACGTCGTCTTCGTCCGGGCGAGCACCTCGCGCACGCGATCGTCCTCGACCGGCGCGAGCGCGCCATAACCCTGGTCGAGCACGCCGATGCGCACCGTCTTGCCGTGCTTGACCCGGCCGCTCGTCGGCGCGATCTCCCCCGCGACGAGGCCGAGGAGGGTCGACTTGCCCGCGCCGTTCGCGCCGAGGATGCCGGTGCGCTCGCCCGGGGCGATGCGCCAGGTGACGTCGTGGAGGACCGGTCTCGATGCTCCGCCCTCGGCGGCAGTCGATCCGTGGGAGGCGACGGCCAACGACTCGCCGCGCTCGCTCAGCGAGCGGTCGGTGTCGAACGCGACGCCCGCGCCGATCAGGTCGACGACGTCCTTGCCGAGCCGCGCGGTCGCGAGCGAGCGCAGCGACACGGGGTCGCGCAGCGGCGGTACGTCGGCGATGAGCTCGTTCGCCGCGTCGATGCGGAACTTCGGCTTCGCCGTCCGCGCCGGCGCCCCGCGGCGCAGCCACGCGAGTTCCTTGCGCGCGAGGTTCTGCCGCTTGCGCTCGACGACGGCCGCCTGCCGATCGCGTTCGACCCGCTGCAGGATGTACGCCGCATAGCCGCCCTCGAACGGCTCCACGATGCGATCGTGCACCTCCCACGTCGTCGTCGACACCTCATCGAGGAACCAGCGATCGTGCGTCACAATGAGGAGGGCGCCCGCGTTCTGCCCCCAGCGCGACCTCAGGTGCCGGGCGAGCCAGGCGATGCCCTCGACATCGAGATGGTTCGTCGGCTCGTCGAGCGCGAGCACATCCCAGTCCCGCGTCAGCAGCGCCGCAAGCGCGACGCGGCGGCGCTGGCCGCCCGAGAGCGTGCCGACCGGCGCATCCCACGGGATGTCGCGCGCGAGCCCCGCGATGACGTCCCGGACGCGCGCGTCGCCCGCCCACTCGTGCTCCGCGCGCTCACCGACGATCGTCGGGCCGACCGCGAGGTCCGGATCCAGGTCGTCGGCCTGCGACAAGACCCCGATCGTCGTACCGCCGCGGCGCGTGACCTGCCCCGAGTCCGGCTCCTGGACGCCCGCGAGGATCCGCAGCAGCGTCGACTTGCCGTCGCCGTTTCGGCCCACGATGCCGATGCGGTCGCCCTCGTCGACGCCGAGCGTGACGCCGTCGAAGACGACGCGCGTCGGATACTCGACGTGCAGGGACTCGGCCCCGAGGAGGTGCGCCACGGGCAACCATCCTGTCGTACCGAAGCCGAGCGTCCGTCCCGTACGCTGGACCGCGGAGTGTCGGGAAGCCTGGTCGACGACGACCGAAGGGCACCCATGAAACTCCTGCGCAGCGAACGCGTCGCCGCCGTCCTCCTCCTCGCCGCCGCGATCGCGGGACTCGTCGTCGCGAACTCGCCCGCGGGTCACGCCGTGGAGCAGATCATGGCGTTCGAGCTCGGCTGGAGCGTCCACGCCTGGATCGAGGACGGGCTCCTCGCGTTCTTCTTCCTGATCGTGGCGATCGAGCTCCGGCACGAGTTCACCAACGGGGAGCTCCGGACCCCCGCGACCGCCGCGCGGCCCGCGATCGCCGCGGCGGGCGGCGTGCTCGTGCCGGTCGCGTGCTACCTCGCATTCACCGCGGGGACCGGACAGGAAGGCGGCTGGCCGATCCCGACCGCGACCGACGTCGCGTTCGCGCTCGGGGTGCTCGCGATCGCGAGCCGCGGGCTGCTCCCGCAGCGCGTCCGGGCCTTCCTGCTCGCCCTCGCGATCATCGACGACCTCGTCGGGATCCTCATCATCGCGCTGATGTTCGGGGCGGATCCGCACCGCCTCCCGACGCTCGCCGCGGTCGCGCTCGGCTTCCTGCTGCCGGCACGCGCCGGGCACGCCGTTCGACGCATCCTCGGACCCGCCGTCAACGCGATCGTGCTGCCGCTCTTCGCGTTCGCGGCGTGCCTCGTCGTGTTCCCCCAGGTATCGGGCGGCCTCGCGCCGGCGTTCTGGGGCATTCTCGTCGCGCTCCCCGTCGGCAAGCTCGTCGGCATCGCGGGCGCGGCATGGCTCGCAGACCGGGCGTTGACGCGCCAGCGACGGAACCGGATGACGCTGCTCGAGCTGACGAGTCTCGGCGCGCTCGGCGGCATCGGCTTCACCGTCTCGCTGCTCCTCGCTTCACTCGCCTTCGCATCCCAACCGCAGCTGCGCACCGAGGCGATCCTCGCGGTCCTGCTCGGCTCGTGCGTCTCGGTCGGGCTCGCCCTCGTCCTCGTGACACTGCAAGCGTCCCGCTATCGCGCACTCGGCCGGATCCGAGCGCGGGTGATCGCCGACTCGGCGCGCTGAACCCCTCCGGATAGCCTGAGGTCGTGGCCCGGATCGTCATCGCCCCCGACTCGTTCAAGGGCACGCTCGACGCCGCGGCGGCGGCCGCCGCGATCGCGGACGGCTGGGCCTCGGTGCGCCCCGACGACGACCTCCTGCTGCTCCCGCAGGCCGACGGCGGCGAGGGGACGCTCGACGCGATCGCGGCGGCGACCCCTGGCGCCAGGGTGCTCGACGCGGGTCTCGTCACGGGACCGCACGGCGCCCCCGTCCCTGCCCATTGGCTTCAGCTGCCGGACGGCACCGCGGTCGTCGAGCTCGCCGTCTCGAGCGGGATCACCCTCATGCTCGAGCTCGACGCTCTGGGCGCGACGACGCGGGGCCTCGGCGAGGTGATCCGGCGCGCGGTCGAGGAGGGGGCGTCGCGACTCGTCATCGCGGCCGGCGGATCGGCGTCGACCGATGGCGCGACGGGTGCGCTCGCGGCGCTCGGCGCCCGGTTCCTCGACGCTGACGGGCGCGAGCTCCCCGATGGCGGCGGCGCGCTCGCCCGGCTCGCCACGATCGACGTGTCCGGACTCGTCGCGGTGCCGCCCGCGCGGGTGCTCAGCGACGTCACGGCGCCCCTCACGGGCCCGGGGGGCGCCGCGGCCGTGTTCGGTCCGCAGAAGGGCGCGACGCCCGAGGACGTCGAAGCGCTCGACGCGGCGCTCGCGCGGCTGGCGGAGGTCTCGTCCGGCGCGAGGGCGCGTGCCCCGCACGAGGGCGGGGCGGGCGCGAATGCCCTCGGCTCGAGCGGATCCCCTCCGCTCGCGCAGGCGATCGACGAGAGAACGCCGGGCGGCGGCTCCGCGGGCGGCACCGGCTACGGCCTCGCCGCCTTCCTCGGCGCGCGGATCGAGCCCGGTGCGGCGGCGATCGCCGACCTCACCGGCCTGAGCGCCGCGCTCGGGACCGCCGACCTCGTCGTCACCGGCGAGGGACGCTACGACGCCCAGTCGAGCATCGGCAAGGTCGCGGGCCACGCGATCGCCGCGGCCCGGGCCGCGGGAGCGCGCGTCGCGGTCGTCGCGGGTGCGCTCGGCTCCGACGCGGTGCTCGATGCCGCCCGCGGCGGCCCCGACGAGCTCCTCGTGCTTGCCGATCTCGCGGGCGGTGCCGATCGGGCGATCGCGGAGCCCGCGCGCTGGCTCCGCGAGGCGGGCGCGGGGCTCGCCACGGCGTTCTCCCCCTGACGCACGTAGGAGATCCGGCGGACGTAGGAGATCTTGGGGCGCAAAGGTCCTGGCGTCGCCGGATCTCCTTGGTTCAGGACGTGTGCGGCCCGCTCAGAACGCGGCGCGCGCCGCCGCGACCGCCTCCGGGAGCGCGCCGAGGAGCGCCTCCACGTCGGACTCCGTCGTCGTGCGACCGAGCGTCACGCGCAGCGCCGAACGGGCCGCCGGCTCGTCGAGCCCGACCGCGAGGAGCACGTGCGAGGGCTCGGACACGCCGGCGCGGCACGCCGAGCCGACCGAGACGGAGAATCCGGCCTGGTCGAGCACGAAGAGGAGCGTCTCGCCGAGGAGCCCGGGGAAGGTCGCGTGCACGTGGCCCGGCAGCCGGTGCTCGTCCCCGCTCAGCCGGGCGTCGGGGAACTCGGAGCGGATCGCCGCCGCGAGGCGATCCGCGAGCGCGCGCAACCGGACGTCCTCCGCCGCCATGCTCGCAGCGGCCGACTCGGCCGCGACCGCGAGCGCCACCGCGCCCGCGACGTCCATCGTGCCCGAGCGGGCCGGCTGCTGGCCGCCGCCGTGGACGAGCGCCTCCGGCGTGGCTCCGCGGCGCACCAGGAGCGCGCCCGTGCCGATCGGCGCGCCGAACTTGTGGCCCGAGATCGACATCGCGGTCGCCCCGCTGCGTCGGAACGAGATCGGGACGTGTCCGAACGCGGCGACGGCGTCCCAGTGCAGCGGCGCCCCGACCTCGGCCGCGAGGTCGGCGATCGCATCGACGTCCTCGATCGTGCCGATCTCGTTGTTCGCCCAAAGCAGGCTGAGGACCGCGACCGAGCGCGTGCCGCCCGCCTCGATGAGGGCGCCGAGCTCCGGCACGATCACGCGGCCGACCGGATCAACCGGGACGAGGTCGGCGCGCGCACCCCGGGCGACGAGCCACTCGACGGCGTCGAGTGTCGCGTGGTGCTCCGCCGGGGACGTCACGATACGGTCGCGGCCCGCGCCGGCGGCCCACATGAGGCCCTTGACGGCGATGTTGACCGATTCGGTGCCGCCGCCCGTGAAGACCACCTCGGTCGGGTGCGCATCGGCGACCGCCGCGAAGCGCTCCCGCGCCTCCTCCAGCTGCGCCCGCGCGGCGCGGCCAGCGGCGTGGATCGACGACGGGTTGCCCACCCGTCCGATCGCGTCCGCGTATGCGCTCGCCGCCTCCGGCAGCACGGGCGCCGACGCGGCGTGGTCGAGGTAGACGTTCACGCCCCAATCCTCCCCCGGCGTTCTGACTTCGCCGCGAAGGCGTGCGGTCAGGCTCCGTGCGCCGGTTTGAGTAGCCTGGGCCGCATGCCCGAGACCGCCACGGACCTGCCGCTCGGGGTGCACCTCACCCCGCACGGCGGTCGGCTCGCGGTGTGGTCGGCCCACGCGACGTCGATCGAGGCCTGCCTCTTCGACCCGCACGACGCCGACGCGATCGCCGCGCGCATGCCGCTCGAGCCGGTGGGCGACGGGCTGTGGGCGCTGGAGTCGCGCCACCTCGAGCCCGGCGTGCGCTACTCGCTGCGCGCGGACGGACCGGAGGGGCCAGGGCACGTCTTCGACCCGGGCGTCAACCTCCTGGACCCTTACGCGCGCGGCCTCGTGCGAGCGCACAGCGGCGAATGGCGCGGCTACGTCCAGGAGGAGGACCCGTTCGACTGGGGCGTCTCGACTCACCCGCGCACGGGCCTGGACCACACGGTCGTGTACGAGGCGCACGTCAAGGGCCTCACGAAGCTCAACCCCGCCGTCCCGGAGGAGCTGCGGGGCACCTACGCCGGCATCGCGCACGAGTCGACGATCGCGTACCTCAAGGACCTCGGCGTCACCGCGATCGAGTTGCTGCCGATCCATCAGTTCGTGTCGGAGCAGCGCCTCATCCGCCAGGGCCTCATCAACTACTGGGGCTACAACACGCTCAACTTCTTCACGCCGCACGCGCCGTACGCGAGCCGCGCCGCCCAGATCGGCGGCACGGGCGCGATTCTGCGCGAGTTCAAGGGCATGGTCCGACTGCTGCACGAGGCGGGCATCGAGGTGTTCCTCGACGTCGTGTACAACCACACGTCCGAGGAGGGCCTTTCGGGCCCGACGACGAGCTTCCGCGGCCTCGACAACCGCTCCTACTACCGGCAGGGCGACGAGGGCGAGTACATCGACACGACCGGGTGCGGCAACGCGCTCGACACGAGCGTGCCGGCGGTCTCGCGGCTCGTGCTCGACTCGCTGCGCTACTGGGTCGAGGAAGTGCGGATCGACGGCTTCCGCTTCGATCTCGCGGTCACGCTCGCCCGAGACGAGCACCACGAGTTCGACCCGCGCCACCCGCTGCTCGAGGCGATCTCGGGCGATCCGGTGCTCGCCGGCACGAAGCTCATCGCCGAGCCGTGGGACGTGGGCCTCGGCGGCTGGCAGGTGGGCCGCTTCCCCGACGGCTGGTCGGAGTGGAACGACGGCTTCCGCGACCGGATGCGCCGATTCTGGCTGACCGACATCCGCGCCGCTCGGGAGCACGGCGAGGCGCCCGACGGTATCGGCCCGCTCGCGCGGCGGATCGCCGGCTCGGCGCACGTGTTCTCGGCAGAACGCGGTCCGCTCGCCTCGGTCAACTTCGTCACCGCCCACGACGGGTTCACGCTCGCGGACGTCACGGCCTACGACGAGAAGCACAACCTCGGCAACGGCGAGGACAACCGCGACGGCGCGTCGAGCAATCTGAGCTTCAACCACGGCGTCGAGGGCCCGACGAAGGACGCCGCGGTGCTCGATGCGCGGCGCAAGGCGATGCGCAATCTGCTCGGCACGCTGTTGCTGTCCAGTGGTGTGCCGATGCTGACGGCCGGCGACGAGATGGGCCGCAGCCAGCGCGGCAACAACAACGCGTACAACCAGGATTCGGAGCTGACCTGGCTGCCGTGGGAGCTGCACGAGTGGCAGCGCGACCTGCTCACGGTCGCCCGGGAGCTGACCCGCTTCCGCCGCGAGCACCCTGCGCTGCGGCCGGTGCGCTACGGCGTGTGGGGCGAGACGGTGCCCGGCGCGACGCAGATGGACTGGTACAACAAGGACGGCGAGCCCATGACGATGGAGGACTGGGACTCGCCCGCCGAGCGCACGCTCCAGTACCTCGCCGCCTCGACCCCGGAGTTCGAGCCCTTCAACCGCGTGCTCATCGTCGTCCACGGGCTCGAGGGCGATATCGAGGTCGTGCTGCCGGCGCATGAGGGAGTCGAGTCGTACACGCTGCTCTGGGACTCCGCGGTGCAGGTCTTCCCGGGCGAGATCGCCTACCGGCCGGGGATGTCGATTCCCATCTCGGGCGCGTCGATCCGGCTGTTCCAGGCGCTCGACGCCGAGGCGGCGCCATGACGGCGGGGCTCCAGCACTGGAGCGCCGCGGATGCGGCGGACTGGCTCACGCCGCCGCGCGCCGACGACGACAAGTACTCGCGGGGCGTCGCGGGCTTCGCGACGGGCTCGACGCGCTACCCAGGGGCCGCCGTCATCGGCGTGGACGCCGCAGTGCATGCCGGTGTCGGCATGGTTCGCTATCTGGGGCCCGCGGATGTGGGCGCGCTCGTGCTGCAGCGGCGCCCCGAGGCCGTCTTGGAGGACGGTCGTGCGCAGGCCTGGGTCGTCGGCTCCGGGACCGTCGACGGACCCGAGGTGCCGTTCAGCGCGAGCGAGGGGCCGGCGTTCATCCTCGACGCCGGTGCGATCGGCCGGGTCGTCACGCCGCCCGCGTCGACGATCCTGACCCCGCACGCCGGGGAGCTCGCCCAGCTGCTCGGCTCGACGCGCGACGACGTGCTCGACGATCCGGTCGCGGCGGCGCGCGAGGCGTCCGAGCGCTCGGGCGCGGTCGTGCTGCTCAAGGGGGCGACGACCCACGTGGTCGGCGGCGGGCTCGTGCTCGCAGTCCACCACGCGACGCCGTGGCTCGCGACGGCGGGCGCCGGCGATGCGCTCGCGGGGGTGCTGGGTGCGCTCATCGCGACCCGCGCCGCTCGAGGCCAGCTCGACGCGGCGGCGATCGCCCGGCTCGGCGCGACCGCCGCGTTCGTCCACGGGACGGCGGCGCGCATCGCGGCGCAGACCGGATCCGACGGGACGGGCGGCGGGCCGTTCGCGATCCTCGAGCTCGGCGCGGCGCTGCCGGAGGCGATCCGGCGCCTGCTCGCCGAGGATCGCTGAGCCGCCGGGGCTCAGTCCCGCTCGGTGATGTCGTCGATCTGACCGACGAGCTCCTCGATGATGTCCTCGAGGAACAGCACACCGGTCGTGCGCCCCGTCGTGTCGAAGGCCCGCGCGATGTGGGCTCCCTCGCGCCGCATCGTCGCGAGCGCGTCCTCGAGTTCCGTCTCGTCCCAGATCGAGGCGAGCCGGCGCACGCGCTTGCCGGGGATCGGTTCCTCGAACTCCCCGTCCTCGAGGTCGATGACGTCCTTGAGGTGGACGTAGCCGCTCGGCTCGCCCGCCGCGTCGACGAGGATGTAGCGCGAGTAGCCGCGCTTGGACACCGCGGATTCGACGTCGGCGGGCGTCGCGTCCTCGGGCAGCGTGACGAGCCCCGCCAGCGGCACGGCGACGTCGTCGACCCGCTTCGTCGTGAACTCGAAGGCCGCGCCGAGCGCGCCCGTGCGGTCCTCGAGCACCCCTTCCTTCGTCGACTCCTGGACGATCGTCGCGACCTCGTCGAGCGTGAAGACGCTCGCGGCCTCGTTGCGCGGCGTGACGCCGATGAGCCGCACGGCGCCGTTGGCGATGCCGTTGAGGGCGGCGACGATCGGCCGCAGCACGGTCGCGACCGCGACGAGCGGGGTCGCGAGCGCGAGCACCGCGCGGTCGGGGATCGTGAACGACAGGTTCTTCGGCACCATCTCGCCGATGACGACGTGGAGGAAGGTCACGATGACGAGCGTGATGGCGAACGCGACGCCGCTGACGACCGCTTCCGACCAGCCGATCGCGGACAGCGGGATCTCGAGCAGGTGGTGGATCGCGGGCTCGCTCACGAGCAGGATGAGCAGCGAGCAGACGGTGATCCCGAGCTGGCAGGTCGCGAGCATGAGCGTCGCGTGCTCCATGGCCCACAGCGCGGTCTTGGCGGCGCGTGAGCCGGCCTCGGCCTTCGGCTCGATCTGCGAGCGCTTGGCGGAGATGACCGCGAACTCGGCGCCGACGAAGAACGCGTTGACGACGAGCAGCACGACGAGCCAGACGATGCCCCAGAGGTCGGCCATCACGCATCGCCTCCCGGCCCGGGGGTGTAGCGGACGCGATCGACGCGCCGGCCGTCGAGTCGCACGACACGGAACGCGCCCTGCGGGGTCGTGACCTCGTCGCCGACGACGGGGATGCGCCCGAGCTCGGACATCAGCCAGCCGCCGACGGTCTCGTAGGGGCCGTCCTCGGGGATCGTGACGCCGACGAGCTCGAGCGCTTCGTCGGGGCGCAGCATCCCGGGGAAGAGCACGCCGCCGCGGGAGCGCACGACGCCCGCGCGACTGCGGTCGTGCTCGTCGGAGACCTCGCCGACGAGCTCCTCGACGAGGTCTTCGAGCGTCGCGATGCCCGCGGTGCCGCCGTACTCGTCGACGACGACGGCCATCTGGTAGCCCTCGGCCCGCAGCTGCCCGAGCAGGCGGTCGAGCCGCATCGTCTCCGGGACCCGGTGCGCGCTCGTCGCGATGGCGGCCACGGGGACCTCGCGACGGCGTTCTCTCGGCACGGACACGGCCTGCTTGACGTGGACGACGCCGACGATCTCATCGGGCGAGCCGTCCTCGACGGGGAAGCGCGAGTAGCCGGTGCGGCGCGCGAGCGCGATGACGTCCTCCGCGGTGTCGGTGCGGTCGATCGTCTCCAGGCGAGGCCGGGGCGTCATGACATCCGCCGCGGTGTGCTCGCTGAAGCGCAGCGTGCGGGTCAGCAGTGTCGCCGTGTCCTTCTCGAGCCCGCCCTCGCTCGCCGAGCGGCGCACGAGCGACACGAGCTCCTCGGCGGTGCGGGCGCTGGAGAGCTCCTCCTTCTGCTCGATGCCGAACAGGCGCAGGATGGCGCCGGCGGTCGCGTTGAGCAGCCAGACGACGGGGCGGAACACGGTCGTGAAGATGACCTGGAACGGCATGGCGACGCGCGCGGTCTGGAGCGCGACGGCGAGCGCGAGGTTCTTGGGGATGAGCTCGCCGATGATCATCGAGAGCATCGTCGCGATGACGAGCGCGATGACGGAGGCGATGGGCCGGACGGCGCCCTCGGCGACGCCCCAGCCGGCGAGCAGCGGGCCGATCCAGGCCGAGAGCGCGGGCTCGAGCGTGAAGCCGGCGAGGAGGGTCGTGAGGGTGATGCCGAGCTGGGCGCTCGACAGGTGGGTGCTCGTCTCGGGCAGCGCGCGGATGATCCAGCCGAGCCCCCGCTCGCCTCGCGCGCGACGCGCCTCGAGCTCGGCGCGACCGAGGCTGACGAGCGAGAACTCGCTCGCGACGAAGAAGCCCGTGCCGACCGTGAGGACGACGCCGATGGTGAACAGCAGCCACTCAGGCATGGCGGGCTGCCACGCGCGAGCGGCTGGGACTATGGCCGGGGTCGTCCATCGCGTCCGATTGTAGCGAAGCGAGGCCTGCTACCAGCTGACCGGCAGCGCCTTGCCCCGCAGCAACACGCCGTACGGCATTTGACCGAGTCCCGCGTGCGTCCGTAGAGTGCCGGGGAGATATGAGAGTGGCCCGGCAGTCCTGGCAGGGACCACCGGGCCTGGTGTCTCGTGAAGGGTTCCTTACTTCCTCTTCGAGATGATCGCTGCGCTAGGACGAGCTGTTGCACGTCGTAGCGCGGCGACCTCGTAGCACATCATGAGCGTCCGGCTACTTGCCCGGGACCCACTCCCGCACCGTCGTGGAAGGGTGCGCATCTGCGTACGCCTTCGTCACGATCTGACCCGTTCGGGCATCGCGGTAGATGTAGTGGCCACTAACCATCTGAACCTCCTCTCGTGGCCGTAGTACCCGCCCTTGCAAGTCCGCTCGGGCGACCCCTCATCACCGATCTACGAAAAGCTGAAAGGGGCTCATCAATACTACATCTGGGGTCAGAAGTCACTCAGAGGCACTAGATGCTGTGGTTGTGAGTAACTCAACTCAGAACTACACAGGTGTCATTTATGCTCCGAACCGCAGCGCCCTCATCAGCAATTTTTGTGCCGCACTCACCGACATAGATGAAAGTAGCTGTGGAGAAGATGTCGAAACGACTCTTCGGATCGCGTGTCGGTCGGCGTGTCACATCTCAGCGGTCTACTTATGAGGTGTATCGCATGGACGCCATATCAGCCCCTTCAACAAACGTGGCTACAGCGTCGAACTACGACAAGCGTCTAATCGCCAGCATGTTCCCATTTAAAAGACCGGCAGCGCTTTGCCCTCCTCGTAGCCCGCGGCCGACTGGATGCCGACGACGGCCCGGTCGTGAAACGCCGGCAGGTCGCGCGCGCCCGCGTACGTCATCGAGCTGCGCACGCCCGAGACGATCATGTCGATGAGGTCCTCGACGGACGGACGCAGCGGGTCGAGGTAGATGGTGGACGACGAGATCCCTTCGGCGAAGAGCTGCTTGCGGGCGAGCTCGTAGGGATCGATGCGGCGGAAGCGCTCGTTGACCGCCTTCGCGGAGGCCATCCCCCACGACTCCTTGTACGCCCGACCCTGGGCGTCGCGCGCGATCGCCCCCGGCGCCTCGACGGTCCCCGCGAACCAGGAGCCGATCATGACGGACTGCGCGCCCGCGGCGAGCGCGAGCGCGACATCGCGCGGATAGCGCACCCCGCCGTCGGCCCACACGTGCGCGCCGAGCTCGCGCGCCGCCTCGGCCGCATCGAGCACCGCGGAGAACTGCGGGCGACCGACCGCCGTCATCATCCGCGTCGTGCACATCGCACCGGGACCGACGCCGACCTTGAGGATCGTCGCACCGGCGTTCACCAGATCGCGCACGCCCGCCTTCGTCACGACGTTGCCCGCGACGATCGGCACGCCGAGCCCGAGCGCCGCGACGGTCTCGACTGCCCGGATCGTGCCCATCTGGTGTCCGTGCGCCGTGTCGACGACGAGCACGTCGGCGCCGCCCTCGACGATCGCACGCGCCTTCGCGCCGACATCGCCGTTGATCCCGATCGCCGCCGCGACCGCGAGCCGGCCGCGTGCGTCGAGCGCCGGCGCGTACAGGGTCGAGCGCAGGGCGCCGCGGCGCGATATCGTCCCGACGAGATGCCCGTTGTGCACGACGGGGGCGAACTGGAGCTGCGCCTGCGCCATCAGGTCGAACGCCGCCCGCGCATCGCGGACCTCGTCGAGGTCGACGCTCGGCAGCGCAGGCTGGAGGAAGTCGGCGAGCGGCGCCTCCGGCAGCGCGTCCTGCAGGCGCTGCGCGTCGACGACGCCCATCGGCGCGCCGTGCGCATCCACGACGGCGATCCCGTAGCCCGCTGCGGCCGGAACGAGCGCGAGCGCGTCGGCGACCGTGCGGTCGGCGCCCAGCTCGATCGCGGTGTCGAACGCGATGGGCTGCGCCTTGATCCAGTGCAGCGCCTCGTCGAGGTCTTGCAGCGGCAGGTCCTGCGGCAGGACGCCGAGACCGCCGCGCCGCGCGATCGCCGCGGCGAGCCGCGGCCCCGTCACCGAGTTCATGTTGGAGCTGACGAGCGGGATCGTCGCCGGGGTCCCGTCGCCCGGCGCGAGATTCGCGTCGAAGCGGCTCGCGACGGTGCTCCGCGAGGGGGCGAGGAACACGTCGCTGTAGGTCAGGTCGTGCGCCGGCTTCCCCTGAAGGAACTTCATGACGCCAGGGTAATCGCGTCGCTGCGGGATGCACCCGACGCTCAGCCGAGGCCTCGGCGCGAGGGCTAGGATTGAAAGCGGTATGCCCGGGGAACCGGGCTGACAGATATCCGGAAACCACGCCCGAAGGCAGGCTGACCGCCCGTGTCGAACCCCAACCCTCCCGTGACCGAGAACTCGGGCGACCAGAGCGCCGACGATCTCATCATCGCCCAGATGCAGTCGCAGCTCGCCGAGCAGGCGCGCGCGGGCCAGGTCGAGGTCGCCGACGCCGCGGAGCTCGCGGCGCTCGACGCCGCGTTCGCGGAGCTCGCGACCGAGGGTGCGACGCATGTCGGTGCGGACAATGCGGCGGCGGCCCCGACCGCGCCGGGCTACGCCGCATCCGGCGCCTCGGCGACGACGCCGAACCCCCACCCCACGCCGGCCGCCCCGAGCGACCCGCCGGCGACCACCGGCCAGATCGCCGCGCGCACGACCGCACGGCCGCCGCAGGCCGCCCCGGTCCCCGCCGACGCGCCCACGACACCCGTCGCGCGCCCCGCCGAGCCCGCGCCCGCCGACGAGCCGAAGGTGCAGATCCTCAAGGGCATCGCCCGCTCGGTCGCGACCAACATGGACGCCTCGCTCACGGTCCCCACCGCGACGAGCGTGCGCACCGTGCCCGCCAAGCTGATGATCGACAACCGGATCGTCATCAACAACCACCTCGGCCGCACCCGGGGCGGCAAGGTCTCCTTCACGCACCTCATCGCCTGGGCGATGATCCGCGCGCTCAAGGAGTTCCCGAGCCAGAACGTCTACTACGACGAGGTCGACGGCAAGCCCGCCGTCGTGACCCCCGCGCACATCAACCTCGGCATCGCGATCGACCTCCCCAAGCCCGACGGCACCCGCATGCTCGTCGTCCCCGGCATCAAGCGCGCCGAGACGATGGGCTTCGGCGAGTTCGTCGCCGCCTACGAGGACGTCGTGCGCCGCGCGCGCGCCGGCGAGCTGACCGCCGACGACTACGCGGGCAACACGATCTCGCTCACCAACCCCGGCGGCATCGGCACCGTCCACTCCGTCCCGCGGCTCATGCGCGGCGCCGGCTGCATCATCGGTGCCGGCGCGCTGGAGTACCCCGCAGAGTTCCAGGGCGCGAGCGAGCGGACGCTGTCGGACCTCGGCATCGGCAAGACCATCACGCTGACCTCGACGTACGACCACCGCGTCATCCAGGGCGCCGGCAGTGGCGAGTACCTGAAGAAGGTGCACGAGCTGCTCATCGGGCAGCGCGGCTTCTACGCCGACATCTTCGCGGCGCTGCGCATCCCCTACGAGCCCATCCACTGGGCCGAGGACGTCTCCGTCGACGAGGCGGTCCAGGTCGACAAGGCCTCGCGCGTCCAGCAGCTCATCAACGCGTTCCGGGTCCGCGGCCACCTGATGGCCGACATCGACCCCCTCGAGTACGTCCAGCGCACCCACCCGGACCTCGAGCTCGCGAACCACGGCCTGACGTTCTGGGACCTCGACCGCGAGTTCGTGACCGGTGGCTTCGGCGGGCGGCGCAGCGCCAAGCTGCGCGACATCCTCGGCATCCTGCGCGACTCCTACTGCCGCACCGTCGGCGTCGAGTACATGTTCATCGCCGACCCCGAGCAGCGCCGATGGTTCCAGGAGAAGCTCGAGGTCAAGTACGAGAAGCCGACGCACGCGGAGCAGATGCGCATCCTCGGCAAGCTCAACGAGGCCGAGGCATTCGAGACGTTCCTCCAGACCAAGTTCGTCGGCCAGAAGCGCTTCAGCCTCGAGGGCGGCGAGTCGACCATCGCACTGCTGGACGAGCTCCTGCAGCGCGCCGCGCACAGCGACGAGGTCGACGAGGTCGCGATCGGCATGGCCCACCGCGGCCGGCTCAACGTCCTGACGAACATCGCAGGCAAGACCTACGCGCAGATCTTCCGCGAGTTCGAGGGCGACTTCGGCCAGACCGGCGGCTCGGGCGACGTCAAGTACCACCTCGGCACGGAGGGCGTCTTCGAGTCGCCCGACGGCGCCAGGGTCCCCGTCTACGTCGCCGCGAACCCGAGCCACCTCGAGGTCGTCAACGCGGTCCTCGAGGGCATCACGCGCGCGAAGCAGGACCGGCTGCCGATCGCGACGTTCACGACGGTGCCGGTGCTGATCCACGGCGACGCCGCGCTCGCCGGTCAGGGCATCAACGTGGAGCTGCTGCAGATGTCGCAGCTGCGCGCCTACCGCACGGGCGGCACGATCCACATCAACATCAACAACCAGGTCGGCTTCACGACCCCCGTCGACGAGGCGCGCACGAGCACGTACTCGACCGACGTCGCGAAGACGATCCAGGCGCCCATCTTCCACGTCAACGGGGATGACCCCGAGGCGGTCGTGCGCGTCGCGCGACTCGCCTTCGAGTACCGCCAGCGCTTCCACCGCGACGTCTTCATCGACCTCGTGTGCTACCGCCGGCGCGGTCACAACGAGGGCGACGACCCGAGCATGACGCAGCCGCTCATGTACTCGCTCATCGAGGCGAAGCGCTCCACCCGCAAGCTCTACACCGAGGCGCTCGTCGGCCGAGGCGACATCACGCAGGAGGAGCACGACCAGGCGGCGCGCGACTTCCAGGACCGCCTCGAGCGCGCCTTCGCGGAGACGCACGCGGCGCAGACGAGCCCCATTCCGATCATCCACCCGACCGCGGAGGAGCCCTCCCCCGCGGTGCCGTTCGTGACGGAGGCGATGATCCAGGCGGTCGGCGACGCGCACGCGAACGCGCCCGAGGGCTTCCACGTCCACAACAAGCTGGCGCAGAACGTCATCGGCCGGCGCGTGGAGATGAGCCGGTCGGGCGGAATCGACTGGGGCTTCGGCGAGCTGCTCGCCTTCGGCTCGCTGCTCTTGGAGGGCCGGGCGGTGCGCCTCGTCGGCCAGGACTCGCGACGCGGCACCTTCGCTCAGCGTCACGCCGTGTTCTTCGACCAGACGAACGGCCAGGAGTGGCTGCCGCTCGTCAACCTCGCCGAGACGCAGGGCCGCTTCTACGTCTATGACTCGCTCCTGTCGGAGTACGCGGCGATGGCCTACGAGTACGGCTACTCGGTCGAGCGCGAGGACGCGCTCGTGCTCTGGGAGGCGCAGTACGGCGACTTCGCCGACGGCGCGCAGACCGTCATCGACACGTACCTGTCCTCGGGCGAGCAGAAGTGGAGCCAGCGCTCGAGCGTCGTGCTGCTGCTGCCGCACGGCTACGAGGGCCAGGGCCCCGACCACTCGTCGGCGCGGATCGAGCGCTACCTGCAGCTGTGCGCGCAGGACAACATGACGGTCGCGCGGCCCTCGACGCCCGCGTCGTACTTCCACCTGCTGCGCCGCCAGGCGTACGCGAGGCCGCGGCGCCCCCTCATCGTCTTCACCCCGAAGTCGATGCTGCGGCTCAAGGGCGCGACGAGCGAGATCGCGGACTTCACGGGCGGCGGCTTCCAGCCGGTGCTCGACGACGCGCACGTCGCCGATCCGTCGAGCGTCAAGCGCGTGCTGCTGCACGCCGGCAAGATCTTCTACGACCTCGCGGCGGAGCGGGAGAAGCTCGCCAATGCGGGTGACTTCGCGCTGGTGCGGCTCGAGCAGTACTACCCGGAGCCCGTCGAGGAGCTGCAGGCGATCGTCGCGCGCTACCCCTCGGCGGAGCTCGTGTGGGTACAGGACGAGCCGGAGAACCAGGGCGCCTGGCCGTTCGTGAACCAGGAGCTCTCGAAGCACCTCGACCGGCCGATCCGGGTCGTCTCACGGCCTTCCTCGGCCGCGACGGCGACGGGTCTGCCGAAGCGGCACGCGGCGGAGCAGACGGTGCTCCTCGACGCCGCGTTCGCGCTCTGAGATCTCGATACGCCGCCTTCGGCGGCACTCGATCCGGGGACACCGCGACTGCGGACCTTGCCGCGGCAGCGGCAGCTACCGCGGGTCGAGTAGGCGCGCCAGCGCCGTATCGAGACCCCGCTACCCGCGCAGCGACGAGATCTTGAGCTGAATCGCGAGACGCAGCTCCTCGGGTGCCTGCTCCTGGCAGGCACGGCGCACCTTCTCGGTGAGCGTCAGCGCGACGAGGTGGTCCTGGCTGCAGTCCTCGCAGTTCGCCAGGTGCTCCGTGATGTCCGCGAAGTCGGCGTCCGACAGCTCACGGCGCAGGTACTCCTCGAGCTCGGCCTTCGCCTTCTCGCACCCGCAGTCCGTCATCGTGTCACCTCCCCCGCCGTGAAGCCCCGCTCGATCGCGTAGTCGCGCAGTCGCTCGCGCAGCTGCTTGCGTCCCCGGTGCAGCCGGCTCATGACGGTGCCGACCGGCGTCTTCATGATGTCGGCGATCTCCTGGTAGGAGAAGCCCTCGACGTCGGCGAGGAAGACGGCGAGCCGGAAGTCCTCCGGCATGGCCGCGAGCGCGTCCTTGACGTCGGAGTCGGGCAGGTGGTCGATGGCCTCGGCCTCGGCGGAGCGACTCGAGGTCGAGGTCGCCGAGGTGGCGTCAGCGAGCTGCCAGTCCTCGAGCTCGTCGATCGAACCGCGGTAGGGGTCGCGCTGTCGCCTCCGGTAGAGGTTGATGTACGTGTTCGTCTGGATCCGGTAGAGCCAGGCCTTGAGGTTCGTGCCCTGCTCGAAGGACTTGAACGCCTGGAACGCCTTGACGTAGGTCTCCTGCACGAGGTCGGCGGCGTCGGCGGGGTTGCGCGTCATGCGCATTGCCGCGGCATAGAGCTGGTCCATGAACGGGAGCGCCTGCTCCTCGAAGAGTCGCTTGAGTTCGTCGTCGTCGACACTGAGATCCGGCATCCCGCGCAAGTCTAGGCGCGGGACGCCCGGTTTCGGCGGGGCGGTCAGGAGGCTCATCACTACGCTGGAACCGATGCCGCACCCCTCCTATTCCGCCCCGGTCGCCTCCGGACCGATCGATGCACGACTCTCGCTGCCGGGCAGCAAGTCCCTGACGAACCGGGAGCTCGTCCTCGCGGCCCTCGCCGACGGGCCTTCGCTGCTGCGCCGTCCGCTGCGCGCCCGCGACACGGAGCTCATGGTGGAGGCACTGCGGGCGCTCGGCGCGGGGATCGAGGACGTCGAGGGCGACGGCGATTTCGGCGCGGACTGGCGGGTCGTGCCGCTGCCGCGCGAGTCGAGAGGCGCCGCCACCCTGGACGTCGGCCTCGCGGGCACCGTCATGCGCTTCGTCCCCCCGGTCGCGGCGCTCGCGGGCGGCGCGACCGTCTTCGACGGCGATGCGGCGGCCCGCCGACGGCCGATGTCGACGATGACGAACGCGATCCGCGCGCTCGGTGTCGAGGTCGACGGCGACGCGCTGCCGTTCACGGTGCACGGTGCGCGCTCGGTGCGCGGCGGCGAGCTCACGATCGACGCGTCCTCGTCCTCGCAGTTCGTCTCGGGCCTGCTGCTCGCCGCCCCGTGCTTCGCGGAGGGCCTCGTGCTGCGGCACGAGGGCGAACGGCTCCCGTCGCTTCCCCACATCGAGATGACGATCGCGTGCCTCGCGGCGCGCGGCGTCGCGGTGACGAGCCCCGACGAGGGCGTGTGGATCGTGCCGCCGGGACGGATCGGCGCGCTCGACGTCGAGATCGAGCCGGACCTGTCGAACGCCGCGCCGTTCCTCGCCGCCGCGCTCGTCGCGGGGGGCCGAGTGGTGATCGCGGGCTGGCCGGGGCGCACGACGCAGGTCGGCGCGCATCTGCCGCGGCTCTTCGAGGCGTTCGGCGGGCGCAGTCGGCTCGCGGACGGGGCACTCTCGGTCGACGGCGGCGACGGCGTGCTCGGCGGCGCCCGGCTCGAGCCCGTCGACCTCGACCTCGGCGAGGCCGGCGAGCTCGCCCCGACGCTCGTCGCGCTCGCCGCCTTCGCGTCGGGTCCGTCGCGCTTCACGGGGATCGGGCACCTGCGCGGGCACGAGACGGACCGGCTCGCGGCGCTCGTCGCCGACCTCGCCAGGATCGGCGTGCGTGCGCAGGAGCTGGCCGACGGGATCGTCGTCACGCCGGGCGCGATGCACGGCGGGCGGTGGGGCGCGTACGAGGACCACCGGATGGCGACGAGCGGGGCGCTCATCGGCCTCGCCGTCCCGGGGGTCGAGGTCGACGACATCGGCTCGACGGCGAAGACCCTGCCGGAGTTCCGGGAGCTCTGGGAGCGGATGCTCGCGTGAGCGAGGACACCGACTGGGAGGAGTGGTCGGAGGACGACGTCCGGATCCGGCCGAATCCCCGCGGCTCGAGGCCCCGCACGAAGGTGCGCCCGAAGTACGAGGACGCGACGCCGGGCTTCGTGACCGGCGTCGACCGCGGGCGCTACCGCGTCGCTGTGGGTGGGGACAGCGAGTCCGAGATCACGGCGACGAGTGCGCGGGAGCTCGGGCGCGGCGCGGTCGTCGTCGGCGACCGGGTCGGGCTCGTCGGCGACACCTCGGGCGCCCCGGGGGCGCTCGCCCGGATCGTCCGAGTCGAGCCGCGGGCGACGCTGCTGCGGCGCAGCGCCGACGACGCTCCGACGGGAGAACGCGATGAGCGCATCATCGTCGCGAACGCGGACCGGATGCTCATCGTCGTCGCCGCGGCCGACCCCGAGCCGCGCCCGCGGCTCGTCGACCGCTACCTGGTGGCCGCGGTCGATGTCGGCATCGAGCCGATCCTCGTCGTGACGAAGACGGATCTCGCCGACCCGGAGCCGTTCATCGCGAACTTCGACGGCATCGGCATGCGGGTGGTGCGCAGCACGCGGGCCGACCCGCCGATCGCGCGGCTGCGTGAGCTCGTCGACGGGCACATCGCGGTCGCGGTCGGACATTCGGGCGTCGGCAAGTCGACGCTGGTCAACGCGCTCGTGCCGGAGGCGCAGCGCGCGACCGGGGACGTCAACGCGATCACGGGGCGCGGCCGGCACACGAGCTCCTCCTCCGTCGCCTATCCGCTCGGCTCGGGCTGGATCGTCGACACTCCCGGCATCCGCTCCTTCGGGCTCGGTCACGTCGAGCCGGATCGCGTGCTCGACGCCTTCGGCGATCTCGCCGCGATCGCCGACGATCCGGATTCGGGCTGCCCGCGCGGCTGCACGCACCTCGCCGATGCGCCCGACTGCGCGATCGCGGAGGCGGTCGAGGACGGCCGGCTCGGTGCGGGCGGCGCCGCCCGGCTCGACTCGCTGCGCCGGCTGCTCACCCAGATCGCTCGGTAGCCTGGTCCCGTGGACCTCGCCGACGACCTGTCGCTCGCCTGCTCGATCGCGGCCGACGCCGACCTCGTGTCGGGCCCGCGGTTCCGCGCGGCCGACCTCCGGGTCGAGGCGAAGCCCGACCGCAGCCCGGTGACCGATGCCGACCGCGCGGTCGAGCGACTCATCCGCGAGCGCATCGCCGCCGCACGGCCGGGCGACGGCGTCTACGGCGAGGAGTTCGGCACGGTGGGCGACCCCGAGGGGCGCGGTCGTCAGTGGATCATCGACCCGATCGACGGGACGGCGAACTTCCTGCGAGGCGTCCCCGTCTGGGCGACGCTCATCGGACTCGCGATCGACGGCGTGCCGGTCGTCGGCGTCGTGAGCGCGCCCGCGCTGGGGCTTCGCTGGTGGGCGGCGCGCGGTCTCGGCGCCTGGGTGGATCGCACCGACGGCCCGCACGGCGACGCGCCGCGGCGGATGCGGGTCAGCGGCGTCGAGCGCATCGAGGACGCCTACTTCAGCCACGGCGCGATCCGGCTCTGGGAGGACCTCGGCCGTGGCGCGCAGCTCGCCGCGATCGCCCGCGAGGTGTGGCGCGACCACGGCTACGGCGACTTCTGGCAGCACATGCTCGTCGCCGAGGGGCTCATCGACGCGGCCGCCGAGTTCGACGTGCAGCCCTACGACGTCGCCGCGATCGCGCCGATCGTGGAGGAGGCGGGCGGGCGCTTCAGCGACGCGGACGGGACCGCCGGCCCGTGGGGCGGCTCGGCCCTGTCGACGAACGGTCGGCTGCACGAGACGTTCCTGGATCGGCTGCGCGCGTGAGGCGGCTCCTCGCCACCGCGGGCGTCGCCACCGCCGTGCTGCTCGCGGGGTGCGCGGCGGGCCCGGCTCCCGCCGAGACCCCCTCGCCGACGCCGACCGAGACGACGACGGCGCTGACGGATCTCGCCGCGGGCGAGTGCTACGACCAGGCTGGTCAGGGGGTCGTGCTCGTGCTCGATTGCGGCGAGGCGCACACCTACGAGGTCTTCGCGAGCCTGCTGCTGGACGCCGACGAGTACCCCCGCGACACGCTCGAGGCGACGGCGCGGGAGCGCTGCCGCACCGCGTTCTCCGCCTTCGTCGGCCTCGAGTACGACGCGAGCGAGCTCGCGCTGCGCTTCGTCGCGCCGAGCGCGGCGACGTGGGACCAGGGTGACCGCGAGGTGCTGTGCGTCGTGTCGGATCCCGCCGCGCGGACGACGGGGTCGCTCGCGGACGCGCTGCGCTGAACGCGGCTTGCCAATACCTATGTCCATAGGTATTCTCGTGCTCGGGCGTCCCGCAGCACCGAGGCCGCGGACCCGTCCGTGAGGAGCGAACACCGATGACCGAACTCCCCGCCGTCCTGCAGGGCCCGTCCATCGAGATGACGGGCAAGGACATCCCGGCCCTCCTCGAGGCCGCCCCGCACCTCGCGCCCGGCACCCGCGTCAACGTGACCTACCTCGGCAACGAGGACCTGCCCATGCGCACCGCCGCGAGCGCCGCGGTGCTGCAGCAGGGCTTCGTCCCCGTCCCGCACCTGTCCGCGCGCCGACTGCACTCGCAGGCCGAGCTCGAGGAGTTCCTCGCCGCGCTGCAGGGCGTCGGCGCGACGCAGAGCGTCTTCGCCGTCGGCGGCGACCCGAACCCGCCCTTCGGCCCCTACGAGGACTCGCTCCAGCTCATCCAGACCGGCCTGCTGCCGAAGTACGGCGTCGAGCACGTCTCGATCGCCGGCTACCCCGAGGGCCACCCCGACATCACCGACGAGCAGCTCTGGTCGGCACTGACCGGCAAGTACGCCGCCCTCAAGGACGCGGGGCTCGGCTCGACCGTGCTCACGCAGTTCCTCTTCGACATCGACGCGACGATCAACTGGATCGAGCAGGTGCGCGAGCGCGGCGTCGACACCCACATCCGCATCGGCGTACCCGGCCCGGCCGGCATCAAGCGGCTCCTCGCCTTCGCGGGCCGGTTCGGCGTCGGGGCGAACGCGATGATCGTCAAGAAGTACGGATTCTCGCTGACGAACCTGCTCGGCACCGCGGGGCCCGACAAGTTCATCACCGAACTCACCGAGCGGCTCACCCCCGAGCACGGCGAGGTGGGCCTGCACTTCTACGCCTTCGGCGGCCTCAAGGCGACGGCCGAATGGATCGAGAACTACCAGCGCAAGGCAGCCAAGTGACCGCGCGCGCATCGCGGCCCGTCCTTGTCGTCCACGGCACCGACGGCCCCGGGATCGTCGCCGCCGTCACGAGCGTGCTCGCCGACTTCCAGGCCAACATCGTCTCGCTCGACCAGTACTCCTCCGACCCCGTCGGCGGCCAGTTCTTCCAGCGCACCGAGTTCAATGTCCCCGACTTCATCGCGATCAAGCCGCAGCTCGAGGCCGCGCTCGCTGAGACCATCGGGCAGCGCCTGGGCCTGACCTGGACGCTCTCGGACATCTCCGTGCCCAAGCGCGTCGCGATCCTCGCGTCCCTGACCGACCACAACCTGCTCGACCTGCTGTGGCGCCAGCGCCGCGGCGAGATCAACATGACGGTACCGATGGTCGTGTCCAACCACACCGTCGTCGCCGAGGACGTGCGCGGCTTCGGCGTGCCGTTCTTCCACGTGCACTCGCAGGGACCGGACAAGTCGCAGGCCGAGGCCGAGATCCTCGCCCTGCTCAAGGGCAACGTCGAC
>DATMGN010000044.1:0-1539 GCA_035555435.1 Microbacteriaceae bacterium
GACCATGGCGATGTTCGGCAACCTCACCGACCGGCTCAGCGAGACCTTCCGTCACCTTCGCACGAAGGGCAAGCTCTCCCCGGCCGACGTCGACGCGACCGTCCGCGAGATCCGGCGCGCGCTCCTCGACGCCGACGTCGCCCTCGAGGTCGTCAAGGAGTTCGCAGCGACCGTGCGCGAGCGCGCGCTTTCGGACGAGGTGAGCCGCGCACTCAACCCCGCGCAGCAGGTCGTCCAGATCGTCAACGAGGAGCTCGTCGAGATCCTCGGCGGCCAGCAGCGCCGGCTCGAGTTCGCGAAGAAGCCGCCGACCATCATCATGCTCGCGGGCCTCCAGGGTGCGGGCAAGACGACCCTCGCCGGCAAGCTCGCGAAGTGGCTGAAGGGCGAGGGGCACACGCCCCTCCTCATCGCCGCCGACCTCCAGCGGCCGAACGCGGTCAACCAGCTCCAGGTCGTCGGCGAGCAGGCGGGCGTGCCCGTCTGGGCGCCCGAGCCGGGCAACGGCGTCGGCGACCCCGTGCGGGTCGCCAAGGACGGCGTGAAGGAGGCGGAGCGCCGGCTCTACGACACCGTCATCGTCGACACCGCCGGCCGCCTCGGTGTCGACGCCGAGCTCATGAAGCAGGCCGCCGACATCCGCAAGGCCGTCGACCCCGATGAGGTCCTCTTCGTCATCGACGCCATGATCGGCCAGGACGCCGTCGCGACCGCGAAGGCGTTCCAGGATGGCGTCGACTTCACGGGCGTCGTCCTCACGAAGCTCGACGGCGACGCGCGCGGCGGTGCGGCGCTCAGCGTCGCGCACGTGACCGGGCGACCCATCATGTTCGCCTCGACGGGGGAGCGCCTCGACGACTTCGAGCCGTTCCACCCCGACCGGATGGCGAGCCGGATCCTCGACCTCGGCGACATCCTCTCGCTCATCGAGCAGGCGCAGCGCACCTTCGACGAGGAGGAGGCCCGACAGGTCGCCGACAAGCTCGCGAAGGACCAGTTCACCCTCGACGACTTCCTCGACCAGCTCCAACAGGTCAAGAAGATGGGCTCGCTCAAGTCGATGCTCGGGATGCTGCCGGGCGGCAAGGGCATGCGCGAGGCGATCGACAACTTCGACGAGGGCGAGGTCGCGCGCACCGAGGCGATCATCCGTTCGATGACGCCGACAGAACGCCGTCAGCCCCGCATCCTCAACGGCAGTCGCCGAGTGCGCATCGCCAAGGGCTCGGGCACGACCGTCACCGAGATCAACCAGCTCGTCGCACGCTTCGAGCAGGCGGCGAAGATGATGAAGTCGGTCGCCAAGGGGCAGATGCCGCAGATTCCCGGTGTCACCCCCGGCGTGCGCATCGGCGGCGGATCGAGCGGCAAGCAGGCGAAGAAGAAGGGCTCGCGGTCCGGGAACCCCGCCAAGCGCGCCCAGGAGAACGCCGCGATCGCCGCGGGCGTCAAGCCCGGCGGGGGCGGCGGCTCGGGCTTCGGGCTCGGCGCGCCGAACGCCGGCGGCGAGCAGTCGGGCCCGAGCGAGCAGGAGCTCGC
>DATMGN010000045.1:0-7605 GCA_035555435.1 Microbacteriaceae bacterium
CCCTGCTTCGTGTAGAGCTCGAGCTGCGCGAGCACCTGGTTCGTGAAGGAGTTCGACATCACGAAGGACGGGTGACCGGTCGCGTTCCCCAGGTTCATGAGGCGGCCCTCGGACAGCACGAGGATCGAGCGGCCATTGGGCAGTCGCCACTCGTCGACCTGCGGCTTGATCGTGACCTTCGTCGCGCCTTCCAGCGTCTCGAGGCCCGCCATGTCGATCTCGTTGTCGAAGTGGCCGACATTGGCGATGACCGCGAGGTGCTTCATCGCGAGCATGTGGTCGACCGTGACGACGCCGAAGTTGCCCGTCGAGGTGACGATGAAGTCGACCTCGCCGATGACGTCGTCGAGCCGCGCGACCTGGTAGCCGTCCATCGCCGCCTGCAGGGCGTTGATCGGGTCGATCTCGGAGACGATGACGCGGGCGCCCTGGCCGCGCAGCGCCTCGGCCGAGCCCTTGCCGACGTCGCCGTAGCCGCAGACGAAGGCGACCTTGCCGCCCATCAGGATGTCGGTCGCACGGTTGATGCCGTCGGGCAGCGAGTGGCGGATGCCGTACTTGTTGTCGAACTTCGACTTCGTGACCGAGTCGTTGACGTTGATCGCCGGGAAGCGCAGCTCCCCCTTCTTGGCGAACTCGTAGAGGCGGTGGACGCCCGTCGTCGTCTCCTCGGTGACGCCCTTGATCTCCGCGGCGATGCGGGTCCAGCGGTCCGAGGACACCGCGAGCGAGGCGCGCAGCGTGTCGAGGATGACGGACCATTCGTGCGAGTCGCCCGGCTGGGTCGCCGGCACCGCGCCGGCCGCCTCGAAGTCGGCGCCGCGGTGGACGAGCAGGGTCGCGTCGCCGCCGTCATCGAGGATCATGTTCGGACCGATCCAGTCCGCGCCCTCGGCCGCCGCCTCGGCACTCCAGTCGAAGATCTGCTCGGTGCACCACCAGTACTCCTCGAGCGTCTCGCCCTTCCACGCGAAGACCGGGGTACCGCTCGGGGCGTCGACCGTGCCGTTCGGCCCGACGACGACTGCCGCCGCCGCGTCATCCTGCGTTGAGAAGATGTTGCAGCTCGCCCAGCGCACCTGCGCACCGAGTGCGACGAGCGTCTCGATCAGGACGGCGGTCTGCACGGTCATGTGCAGCGAGCCCGCGATCCGGGCCCCGGCGAGCGGCTGCGAAGCGCCGAACTCCTCACGGAGCGACATGAGGCCGGGCATCTCGTGCTCGGCGAGTCGGATCTGGTGGCGGCCGGCCTCGGCGAGGGCGAGGTCGGCGACGCGGTGGGCGATGGTGGTGGGGGCTGAAGTCACGCCTGCAATTGTCGCATGCCGACCCGCGTCATCAGCCAACCCTGGGGCGGTGCCGTGCGCTCCGCGTGGCGCGCGCACAGATCATAGGAATGCGGCTCGGCGGTCGTGGCGAGCGGGCCGAGCACGGCCATCTGATCGGCATACACGTAGGTGAGCGTCGCGACCGCCTCATGGCCGCACCCCACCCGGCTGCACCTTCTTGCGTCCATCGGCTTGACCGTACACTCGGGAGGGTGGCCAGGCCTGCACGACGCTCCGTCCCGCGCGGACGCCCCCGCAGCCGCCACGGCCGCCTCATGCGCAACGTCGTGACGGGGCCGTATCTGCCGCCGCTCACGACGAGGATCATCCTCTTCGAGTCGACCGTCGCGTCGATGGCCGAGTACCTCACCGATCTGTGGCCCGAGGAGCTCGCCGAGGTGCGCTTCGAGGTCGCCGGGATTCCAGCGGGCCGCGTGTCGGACGAGCGGGTCGACCGCTGGCAGGTCGACCGGGCGAACCGGCGCGTGGTCCTCTACCGGGTGCCGATCGAGCGCCTCACCCGGTTCCACATCCGCGACGAGTACCACCTCGTGCTCGTGATCGAGTCCTGCGTCGTGCGCGCCGTCGCCGAGCTCCTCGGCAAGGACCCGTGGGACCTCGCACCGGAGCGCTTCCGCCACTTCTAGGCCCGCTCAATGTGCTCGTTCGCACCCAGAGTGCGCGGTAGTACCCGCACAGTGGGTGGGAACGTGCACTTTGAGCGGGGCTAGGGTCGGCCCATCCCTCGGTAGGTCCAGCCGGCAGAACGCCATGCCGCCGGATCGAGGACGTTGCGCCCGTCGATGATGGTCGGCTCCGGCGCCGAGATCGCCCCGCTCGCCGCGGCATCGAGCTCGCGATACTCGGGCCACTCGGTCACAAGGACGACGACCTGCGCACCGCGGATCGCGGCCGCGGCGTCGGCCTCGTAGCGCAGCTGCGGCTGCAGCGCTCGCGCGGTCTCGATCGCCGCAGGGTCGCTGGCCACGACCTGGACGCCGAGCCCGTGCAGCCGCACGGCGACGTCGAGCGCGGGCGAATCCCGCACGTCGTCCGAGTGGGGCTTGAACGCGAGTCCGAGGACCGCGACGCGGGCGTCGTGGCGGCGCTCGCCGAGCGCGTCGAGCACGAGGGAGACGATGCGGTCTCGTCGGCGCAGGTTGATCGCGTCGACCTCCTTGAGGAACGCGACAGACCGGCCCACCCCGAGTTCTTCGGCCCGAGCGGTGAACGCGCGGATGTCCTTCGGCAGGCAGCCGCCGCCGAATCCGGCCCCCGCGTTGAGGAAGCGGCGGCCGATGCGGGCGTCCATCCCGATCGCGTCGGCGAGCGTCGTGACATCCGCCCCGGTCGCCTCGGCGATCTCCGCCATGGCGTTGATGAAGGAGATCTTCGTCGCGAGAAATGCGTTCGCGGCGACCTTGACGAGTTCCGCCGTCGCCCAGTCGGCGACGATTCGCGTCGTGCCACGCGCGATGATCGGTGCGTACACGGCGTCGAGGGTCGCGACCTCGGAGCGGCTCTCGAGCGCCTCACCGGGCGCGACGCCGTAGACGAGCCGATCGGGCTCGAGCGTGTCCTGGACGGCGTAACCCTCACGAAGGAACTCGGGGTTCCAGACGAGTGCGGCGCCGGCCGCGGTGACGATGGGCGCGAGGCGTGCCGCGGTGCCGACGGGCACGGTCGACTTGCCGACGACGAGCGATCCGGCGCGGATCACGCGGCCGAGTGCCGCCACGGCCGCGTTCACATAGCTCAGGTCCGCGGCTGCGCCGTCGGCGCGCTGCGGAGTGCCGACCGCGACGAAGTGCACGTCCGCGTCCGCGGCCGCCGCGAACTCGGTCGTGAATCGCAGGCGACCAGCGGCGAGCTGTGCTTGGAGCAGTGGCGCGAAGCCCGGCTCGTGGAAGGGTGGCTCGCCGCGGCCGAGCCGCGCGATCTTCGCCTCGTCGACGTCGATGCCGACGACGTCGTGCCCAATCGACGCCATCGCGGCCGCATGCACCGCCCCGAGATAGCCGCAGCCGATGACACTGATCCTCACCCGCGGGAGCCTAGCCGAGCGATCAGACGTGGACGCGCACCGGTCGCGCGAGCGGCGCTGCCGGCAGCACGGGCGACTGCGCGATGAGCCCGTCAATGCCGCTGCGCACCGCCGCACGGAGCCCGGTCATCCCGCTCAGCGCGTACTCGGCCCGAGGATCGACGGGGATCGAAGTGCTGGCCCCGGCCGGGATCTCGACGGCTTGCTCGCCGTCGGGGCCGGCGACGTCGACCGTCCGATCCTCCGCCGTCGCATTCGCGATCGTGAGGGTGACCGCCTGCGCGTCGGGGGTGACGACGATCGCCTGCTCGCCCAGCTCGGCCGCCGGCGCGTACCAGGCGAAGTCGATGCCCTCGGGCCCCAAGGTGCTCGCCCGGACGGCCCCGACGATCGGCTCGTCGGCCCTCACGACAACCGTGTACTCGCCGGCCGCGAGCGCGGCGATCGGGACCTCCGACACCGCGTCCGGAGTGAGCTCGACGTCGAAGGAGGTGGCCTCGGGGGTCGCCGGTGCTTCCGCGTGCGCGTGCGCGTCGGTCGCCGACTCGGCCTCTTCCTCGCGCGGGTTCGCGAGTGCGTCGGCGAGGCTCGATCCCGCGGGGATGACGGCGACGCTCGCGACGACGGTCTGGCCGCCGGGCGCGAAGAGGCGCAACGTCGCCATCGTGTCGTCCTCGTCGACCGGGGTGGCGTTGATGACGCTCAGCGCGTCCTCCCCCGCGACCTGGATCCCGGTCATCACGAGCGTGGTCGACGTGCTCTGCTGGCCCATGAGGTCGACGCCGCCCGGCGTCAACGTGCGGATGATCGACTGCTGGACGAACGCTGCGACATTGCCCCCGGTGCTCGTGATGCCGATGACGGGAGCGCGCTGCTCGAGCGAGAACCCGCTGACCGGGATGACGCGCTGCGCGCCGGCGGGGACCACGATCCCGCGCAGGCCGGCCGCCGAGATCGATCCCGACTCCCCGTGGAGGCTCAGGTCGACGACCGCCTCGACGTTCGACGGGTTGATGATCGTCAGGAGCGAGGTCCGACCGAGCTGGGTGGAGCCGCCGATGATCCACGAGCGCAGCGTCGGCTGCGCGCAGGAGGCGGTCGCGTAGCCGACGACGTTGCCGGTCTCGGCGCGCACTCTGCTGCTCTGAATGCCGGCGACGATCGGCTCGGCGCCGTCGACCGGGGTGACGAACGCGATCTGCGGTGCGAGGCGCGTCCCGCCGGTCCCGGCATCCGACTGCGCGAGCGGCGCGGTCGAGATGTCGCCGGACAGGGCGCCGAATGTCACGTACGGACGGTCCCCGATGGGCGTCGCCTCGCTCGCGTTCTGTCCTGAGTCGTCGGCGAGGCGCAGCAGGGGGCCGGGGCACACGAGCAGCTGCGCGGCCGGCTCGGGGTGGACGGTGACGACGGGGACCTCGACGGAGAGCACCGGCGGGTTGACGAAGATCGCGGCACCGGCGACCGCGACCGCGATGCCGACACCGACGAGTCCTCCCGTCGCTCGCGCGCCCCAGATCGCGACGGAGCGTGCGGAGATCCGCGCGCGCGCCCGGTCTGCACCCGAGTCGAGCTGTTCCTGGTCGAACTGGGGGTCGCTCATCGCGCGCTCCTGTCCTCGCCGGTCGCCGCTCGCACGCGCCGACGGCGGGTCGTCGGGATCGCGAGCAGGAGCGCGAGCCCGAAGACGATGATCTGGATCGTCGCCGTGATCGCCCCGAACGCGGTGTCCCACGGCCCGGGTCCGGAGGCCGGCGCCAGCGGCTGGGCATCGGCGGCGCGCTGCCAGAGCATGCCGTTCGCCGTCGGTCCGACGGGGACGAACTCCTCTCGGGCAGAGATCGCATCGATCGCGCGTAGGTACGACGGCGAGTCGATGCCGGTCGAGCCGAGCAGGAGGTACTCGATACCGAGCTCGTCGAGCGAGCTCGCGAGGTCCATGCCGCTCGTGGACACGAGGTTGCCCGCGAGGATCGCGATCTGCTCCTGCTCGGGCGTGATCTCGGTGCGGGTCGTCTCGAGCGTGAGGACGCGCTCGGCGAGTGGTCCCGCGCCGCGGCGGAGCACCGCGGTGACGACGTCCTCCCCCTCCGCGGTGAGCTGGAGCGTGCCCACCCCCGGATCGTCGGCGGCGTCGGCGGAGATGATCGCGGGCAGCACGCGGCCGTTGCTCGGGGCGAGCTCCATGCGCCCGTTGGCGGCATCCGTCACGAGCGGCACGGCGGCGAGCACGACGCCGAGCGCCACGACGAGGCCGGGTACCGCGGCGAACCGTCCGAGCCCGTCGATGCCGACCGTCATCGCCGCGAGGAGGCCGAGCCAGTAGAGGCTGAGCCCGCTCCCGGACCAGATCGCGGCGGTCTGGCTGCCCACGATCGTGACCGCGATGTGGGCCGCGCCGACCGCGGTGACGAGGCCGACCGCGGCGATCACGAGACCGGGGATGGCCCGCTCGCCGCCCTTCGTGAAGAGCGCGAGCAGGGCCATGACGGCGAGCGGGGCGACCGCGATGGCGAGCACGATCGGCCCGGGCACCGCGGCGAGCCAGGCGAGCCCGTTGGCTTCGGCGAAGGTCGACCAGCCGGCATAGCCCGACGTCGGCGACCCCAGGAGCAGTTCGAGTGTCTTGGGCGTCGCCCGCACGACCGGGTCGCCCGGGTCGGCGAGCAGTGCGAACGGCGCTCCACGAGTGAACTGCTGGATCGCGAGCGGCGCGAAGAGGGCCGCCGCGGGGATGACGATCGTGACGAGCCGGTGAATGCGATGCGGCTGGACGACGATGAAGAGCACGAGCAGCAGCACCAGTCCGGGTGCGAGCACGGGGGCGGACGCCGTGACGGCCGCGAACAGCAGGCTCGCGACGGCGGCCATCGACCAGGAACGCCGGGCTCCCAGCACCGCGAGCACGAGCCACGGCAGCAGCACGTGGGCGACGATCGCGCCGAGCTGACCGCCGGAGATCGCTGCGAGCAGTGGCGGCGCCGCCGCCCACCCGATGGCCGCAACGGTCGGACCCCACCCGGTGCGGGCGATCCGAGCCGCCGCGAACCACGCACCAAGCGCCGACAGCGGCATCGCCGCGACGACGACGAGGACGATCGCGAAGGATGGCGACCACCAGGTCGTCGAGCCGACGACCGCGAGGATCGAGTGGAACGGGTCGGCAGCGCCCAGGTACCCGCCGTCCTCGAGCCGCCAGCGCACACCGAGGGCCCCCCAGGCGTCGCCGAGCCCGCCGAGCGGCGCGAGCGCGCCCCCCGCGAGGGCTTGGGCGCCGAAGAGTCGGCCGAACGCCGCGGCCGAGGCGATCGCCGCGAGCAGGACCGCCCAGCCGCCGCCCGCGGCGAAGAACGCGGGGCGCTCGCGCTGCTCGACCGGCTGGTCGGCCGTGCGCGCCTCGATCGCGTGCTCGCGTTCTCGAAGCTCCCGCGCATCCCGCCCGGTCACCCGGAACGGGGCGACCGCCGCCCAGCCGGCGGTGCGCGCCCGCGCGATCCTCGACCTGGCACCGATGACGGAGCCGTCGAACATGGCCGCGAAGCCCGCCCCGATCTCCCCCGGCGCCATCGCCGGTCGCTTCGCGAGCACCTGCCAGAGGGCGTAGCCGATCGACAGTGGCAGCAGCGCGAGCCAGAAGAACGGCACGGCGAGCGCGGGCGCGTAGGCGTGGCGGCGGTGGTACTGCGCGCGGCGTCGCATCGCGTTGCGCGTGCCACTCGCGAGCGAGCGCCGCCCGAAGAGTTCGACGGGTCCGGCGGCAGCGACCCGCGCCTCGGGCACCCGCTCGACGCGGTAGCCGGCGAGGCGCGTGCGCACACCGAAGTCGAGCCCGGCGTCGACCGTCGGGAGCCCGTCATCGAAGCCGCCGAGCCGGTCCCAGATCTCGGCGCTGACGAGCATGCCCGGGACCGCGACACCGAGGACGTCGGTCGCGCGGTCGTGCTGCGCCTGGTCGAGCTCCTCGTTGACGAGCTGGATGGAGGCACCCGACCCCGTGATCGCCTCGCCGAAGCCGAGCACCACTTCGGGCGAGTCCCAGCGCACGAGCTTGGGACCGGCGACGACGACGGATGGTGCGACCTCGACGGCCGCGAGCAGCGCCTCGAGCGCGCGGGGGTGGGCCGCATTGTCGTGGCCGAGGAACCAGTACCAATCGGTCGGCTCGGGCCCCGCGGCGCGGCCGAGCGCGAGGTCGATGACCTGCGCGAGCGAGCCCTTCTTGGCGCTCACGAT
>DATMGN010000046.1:0-1985 GCA_035555435.1 Microbacteriaceae bacterium
GCTCGTCCAGGTCGTCGACGCCCGTGACGCGCTCGCCGGGTGCGCGGTGCCCGCGCAGCTCGGCGGTGCGGCGGGGACGCTCTCGGCCCTCGCCGAGGAGTTCGGTCCCGAGGCCGCCGAGCGCCTCCCGGTCGCGTTCGCTGCGGCGGCGGGGCTGCCGGCATCGGACGCACCCTGGCACACCCGGCGCACCGCGATCACGCGACTCGGCGACGCGCTCGTCGGCGCGAGCGATGCGCTCGGCCGCATCGCCGCCGACGTCGCGACGCTGACCCGCACCGAGATCGGCGAGCTCGCCGAGGGCGCGGGCGGCGGCTCCACCGCGATGCCGCAGAAGCGTAACCCGGTCCGCAGCGTGCTCATCCGGTCCGCCGCGCTCCGCGCGCCGCTGCTCGCCGCCCAGTTGCACCTCGCCTCGGCGAACGCGATCGACGAGCGCCCCGACGGCGCCTGGCACTCCGAGTGGCCCTCCCTACGCGAGCTGCTGCGGCTCACGCTCGGGGCCGCGGCCCACGGCGCGGCACTCGCCGAAGGCCTCGAGGTGGACGAGGCCGCGGTCGCCCGCAACCTCGCCGTGACGGGCGGGCTCATCGTCTCCGAGCGGCTCATCCCCGCGCTTCGGGGCCGGCTCGAGCCCGCGCGGGTGCGCGCGCTCGTGAGCCGCGCCGCCGCCGGCGAGGACCTCGCCGCGCTCCTCGCCGCCGAGCCCGCGCTCACGGGCGAGGACATCCCGGCGCTCCTCGACCCCGCGAACTACACCGGCATCGCCCCCGCCCACGTCGACCGCGCACTCGCCCGCGTCGCTCCACCCTCGCGGGTCGAGTAGCCGCCGAAGGCGGCGTATCGAGACCCCGAGCCCCACCCCGGAGAGCCCCATGCCCCACCCCGCGATCGTCGCCACCGCCCACGCGTCCAACGACTCGGGCCCGCTGCTCATCCTCGGCCCATCGCTCGGCTCAGACTGCGCGATCCTGTGGGAGCTCGTCGTCCCGGCGCTACGCGACCACTACCGGATCGTCAGCTGGGATCTGCCCGGCCATGGCCGCTCGCCCGCGGCCACCACCGCGTTCTCCCTCGCCGACCTCGCGGACGCCGTCGACCGGCTCCGCGCCGAGCTCGGGGCGGCGACCGCCTATCACGCGGGCGTCTCGATCGGCGGGGGCGTCAGCCTCGAGCTCGCGCTGCGCCGCCCCGGGCACTTCGACCGAGTCGCGCTCGTGTGCTCGAACTACCGCTTCGGCGGCGACGCCTGGCCGCATGCCTGGCACGAGCGCGCGGCGACCGCGCGGGCGCAGTCGACCTCGGCGCTCATCGTCGGCTCCGCCCAGCGCTGGTTCACGCCCGAGAGCATGACGGCGCACGAGGACACCATCGGCCGTCTGCTGCACGCGCTGCAGGGCGCCGACGACGAGTCGTACGCACTCGCCTGCGAGGCGCTCGCCGCCTTCGACCTGGAGTCCCGGCTCGGCGAGATCGGCGTCCCGGTCCTCGACGTGTGGGGCGACCGCGACGAGACGGTGTCGCGCGAATCGGTCGACACGCTCGTCGCCGCGGTCCCCGACGCGCGCCTCGCCGTCGTCCCCGACGCGGCGCATCTCGCGACCGTCGACCAGCCGGACGCCGTCGCGGCCGCGCTGCGCGACTTCTTCGGATAGACATCAATGGTTGAGGAGGCGCGACGCGCCGCCTCGAAACTCGCCCATGAGAAAGGCTGCACCATGACCTCGGATGAGTCCCGCCGCGGCGACGGCATGCGCGTGCGCCGTGCCGTGCTCGGCGACGAGCACGTCGACCGCGCGAACGCCGGCATCACGCCGATGACGGCCGACTTCCAGGACTTCATCACGCGCACCGCCTGGGGCGACGTGTGGTCCCGACCGGGCCTCGCGCGCCGCGATCGGAGTATCGCGGTCATCACCGCGCTCATCACCGCTGGGAACTTCGAGGAGGTGCCGATGCACTACCGCGCCGCGATCCGCAACGGC
>DATMGN010000047.1:0-11036 GCA_035555435.1 Microbacteriaceae bacterium
GCTCGTCCAGGTCGTCGACGCCCGTGACGCGCTCGCCGGGTGCGCGGTGCCCGCGCAGCTCGGCGGTGCGGCGGGGACGCTCTCGGCCCTCGCCGAGGAGTTCGGTCCCGAGGCCGCCGAGCGCCTCCCGGTCGCGTTCGCGGCGGCGGCGGGGCTGCCGGCATCGGACGCACCGTGGCACACCCGGCGCACCGCGATCACGCGACTCGGCGACGCGCTCGTCGGCGCGAGCGATGCGCTCGGTCGCATCGCCGCCGACATCGCGACGCTGACCCGCACCGAGATCGGGGAGCTCGCCGAGGGCGCGGGCGGCGGCTCCACCGCGATGCCGCAGAAGCGCAACCCGGTCCGCAGCGTGCTCATCCGGTCCGCCGCGCTCCGCGCGCCGCTGCTCGCCGCCCAGTTGCACCTCGCCTCGGCGAACGCGATCGACGAGCGCCCCGACGGCGCCTGGCACTCCGAGTGGCCCTCCCTGCGCGAGCTGCTGCGGCTCACGCTCGGGGCCGCGGCCCACGGCGCGGCACTCGCCGAAGGCCTCGAGGTGGACGAGGCCGCGGTCGCCCGCAACCTCGCCGTGACGGGCGGGCTCATCGTCTCGGAGCGGCTCATCCCCGCGCTGCGGGGCCGGCTCGAGCCCGAGCAGGTGCGCGCGCTCGTGCGCCGCGCCGCCGCCGGCGAAGACCTCGCGGCGCTCCTCGCCGCCGAGCCCGCGCTCGCCGGCGAGGACATCCCGGCGCTCCTCGACCCCGCGAACTACACCGGCCTCGCCCCCGCCCACGTCGACCGCGCCCTCGCCCGCGTCGCTCCACCCTCGCGGGTCGAGTAGCCGCCGAAGGCGGCGTATCGCGACCCCGAGCCCCACCCCGGAGAGCCCCAATGCCCCACCCCACGATTGTCGCCACCGGCCACGCGTCCAACGAATCGGGCCCGCTGCTGCTGCTCGGGCCATCGCTCGGCTCCGACTGCGCGATCCTGTGGGAGCTCGTCGTCCCGGCGCTGCGCGACCGCTACCGGATCGTCAGCTGGGATCTGCCCGGTCACGGTCGCTCGCCCGCGACCACGACCGCGTTCTCCCTCGCCGACCTCGCGGAGGCCGTCGACCGGCTCCGCGCCGAGCTCGGTGCGCAGAGCGCCTACCACGCGGGGGTCTCGATCGGCGGCGGCGTGAGCCTCGAGCTCGCGCTGCGCCACCCCGAGCGCTTCGATCGCGTCGCGCTCGTGTGCTCGAACTACCGCTTCGGCGGTGACGCCTGGCCCGCGGCGTGGCTCGAGCGGGCCGCGACGACGCGGGCGCAGTCGACGTCGGCGCTCATCGCCGCGTCGGCGCAGCGCTGGTTCACGCCGGAGAGCATGGCGGCGCACGAGGACACCATCGGGCGTCTGCTGCACGCGCTGCAGGGGGCCAACGACGAGTCGTACGCGCTCGCCTGCGAGGCGCTCGCCGGCTTCGATCTGGAGTCCAGGCTCGGCGAGATCGGCGTCCCGGTCCTCGACGTGTGGGGCGAGCGCGACGAGACGGTGTCGCGCGAGTCGGCCGAGGCGCTCGTCGCCGCGGTCCCGGACTCGCGCCTCGTCGTCGTCCCCGATGCCGCCCACCTCGCGACCGTCGACCAGCCCGACGCCGTCGCGGCGGCGCTGCGCGAGTTCTTCGTCTGACGATCGCTGGTCGAGGCGGCGAGCCGTGCCGCCCCGAAGCCGGCCCACGAGAAAGGTCACACCATGACTTCGGACGAGTCCCGCCGCGACGACGGGATGCGGGTGCGTCGCGCCGTGCTCGGCGACGAGCACGTCGACCGGGCGAACGCCGGCATCACGCCGATGACCGCCGACTTCCAGGACTTCATCACGCGCACCGCGTGGGGCGACGTGTGGTCGCGCCCGGGGCTCGCCCGTCGCGACCGCAGCATCGCGGTCATCACGGCACTCATCACGGCCGGCAACTTCGAGGAGGTGCCGATGCACTACCGCGCGGCGATCCGCAACGGCCTGAGCCGCGACGAGATCGTCGAGGTGGTGCTCCAGTCGGCCATCTACGCGGGCGTGCCCCGCGCAAACCACGCCTTCAAGCTCCTGGAGCAGACGCTCGGCGACTGACCCGTCCCGAGATCAGCCCTCCGCCGCGAGGATCGCGTCGATCTGGCCGAGCGAGGCTCTCGCACCCGCTTCGACGCCCATGCCGAGGATGCTCTCGAGCGCCTCGCGGGAGGAGAACGCGGTGCGATTGGTCATGCGGGTTCCGCCCCGGATCGCCTCGAAGGTCACGGTCGCAACGGTCGGGGGAGCGAAGTCGGCCGGCGAGCCGTCCGCGTTGGCCCAGCCGTCGCGGAAGACGAGACGGTTCGGCGGTTCGAGGCTGATGATCTCCCACCATCCGCGGGACTTCTCGCCGTCCGGGCCGGTCATCTCGTAGAACGCACCGCCGCCCTCGCGGAAGTCGTGCCGAATGAAGGTCGCGGGCCACTCCGGCGGGCCCCACCAGCGTTCCGTCTGGCGCGGGTCGGACCAGAGGCGCCAGATGCGCTCGGGCGGCGCGGCGAACTCGGCGACGACGGTCATGGTGAGGGCGTCGAGGTCGTGCGAGACATCGGTGACGGGCATGGTCAACTCCGTTCGGCGAGGATCGCGTCCATTCGTTGGATCCGGCCGCGCCAGAGGGCCTCGTACTCGTCGAGGAGCGCACGGGCGCGGTCGATGATGTCGATAACGGGGGCGACGAACTGCTCGCGCCCGCGCCGCTGCTTGCGGACGAGTCCCGCGCGGTCGAGCACCGCGACGTGCTTCTGCACGGCCGCGAAGCTCATGTCGTATCGGACGGCGAGGTCGGTCAGGTTCTGCTCGCGACCGATGACGCGCCGCACGATGTCGCGGCGCGTGCGATCTGCGAGGGCTTGGAAGATCCGGTCGATCTCGGCGCCCGGCGGGGTGTCGCCCTTCATATGTACAACCATTTGGTTGCATGTTAGAACGCGATGACGCCGATCGCAAGCACTGGATGTGCGGCGGCGAGCGGCGTAGCATGATGTTTGCGATACGAACGTCCGTTCGCAGAGCGAACAAGTGGGAATGGAGCGCGCGTGATCGACAAGGTCTGCGGAGACATCGACGAGGCCATCGCCGACATCGGCGACGGCGCGACCATCATGATCGGCGGCTTCGGCCGGGCAGGTCAGCCGGTCGACCTCATCGAGGCCCTCATCCGTCACGGCGCGCGCGACCTCACGATCGTGAGCAACAACGCGGGCAACGGCGACGTCGGCCTCGCGGCGCTCCTCGCGTCCAAGCGAGTCCGCAAGATCATCTGCTCCTTCCCCCGACAGAACGACTCGTGGGTCTTCGACGGGCTCTACCGGGCGGGGGAGATCGAGCTCGAGCTCGTGCCGCAGGGCAATCTCGTCGAGCGGATCCGTGCGGCCGGTGCCGGGATCCCGGCGTTCTACACGCCGACCGGTGCCGGGACCGACCTCTACGCGGACGCCGAGATGCGCGAGTTCGGGGGCCGCGAGTACGTCCTCGTCGAGGCGCTGCCCGCCGACTTCGCGCTCATCCAGGGCTACCGCGCCGATCGGCTCGGCAACGTCCAGTACCGCAAGACCGCCCGCAACTTCGGCCCGCCCATGGCGACCGCCGCCACGACGACGATCGTCCAGGTCGACGAGGTCGTCCCGGTCGGAGCGCTCGACCCCGAGTCGATCCCGACCCCGGGCATCTTCATCGATCGGGTGATCGAGGTCGGATGGCGCGACTGGACGCCGGGCGGTGACTTCGCCGGCGGGCGCGTCGACGTCAACGGCGAGCCGGTCGAGGACGGCGTCGACCCGGCGGTCGGCGAGACGAAGGCGACCGAGGGCAAGCCCTCCGGCGTGGAAGGAGTCCGCTGAGATGGCGACCAGGATCAGCCGCGGCGAGCTCGCCGCACGCCTTGCGGCGGACATTCCCGACGGGGCATACGTCAACCTCGGCATCGGCGCGCCGACGCTCGTCGCCGACCACATCCCCGAGGGCCGCGAGATCAACCTGCACACCGAGAACGGCATGCTCCGGATGGGCCCCGCGCCCGATGCGGTGAACGTCGATCCCGACCTCATCAACGCCGGCAAGCAGGCCGTGACCGAGCTGCCCGGTGCCTCCTTCTTCAACCAGGCCGAGTCGTTCGGCATCATGCGCGGCGGTCACCTCGACGTCTGCGTGCTCGGTGCCTTCGAGGTGTCTCAAGCCGGGGACCTCGCGAACTGGTCGACGGGCGAGCCCGGCTCGATCCCCGCGGTCGGCGGCGCGATGGACCTCGCGATCGGCGCGAAGCAGGTCTACGTGATGACCGATCTGCTGACGCGCGACGGCCGCCCGAAGCTCGTCGCTGCCTGCGCCTACCCGCTCACGGGCCGACGCTGCGTCTCGCGCGTCTACACCGACCACGCCGTGTTCGACGTCACGCCCGAGGGCTTCGCGGTCATCGAGACGTTCGGCGACACGAGCGTCGCGGAGCTCCATGAGCTGCTCGGGCTCCGCCTCATCGACCGGACCACCGTCTAGGAGCAGCACGACATGACCGCTTCATACGTCTACGACGCCGTTCGCACCCCGTTCGGGCGCGCGGGCGGCGCACTGTCCGGCGTTCGTCCCGATGACCTCGCCGCCGTCGTCATGAAGGCGATCGTCGATCGCACCGGCATCGACCCGGCGCGCATCGAGGACGTCATCTTCGGCGACGCGAATCAGGCGGGGGAGGACAACCGCAACGTCGCGCGCTTCGGCGCGCTGCTCGCGGGCTACCCGACGACCGTGACGGGCGTCACCGTCAACCGGCTCTGCGGCTCGTCGCTCGAGGCCGTGTTCCAGGGCTCGCGCGCGATCGAGGCGGGCGACGCCGACGTGATCCTGGCGGGCGGCGTCGAGTCGATGAGCCGCGCGCCGTTCATCGTGGAGAAGTCCGCGAAAGGCTGGCCCGCCGTCGGCAACCAGACGATGTGGAACACGTCGATCGGCTGGCGCATGACGAACCCGAGCCTGCCGAAGGGGTGGACGATCTCCAACGGCGAGTCCGCGGAGAAGATCGCCAGCCTCTACGGCATCTCCCGCGACGCGCAGGACGAGTTCGCCGTGCGCTCGCACCGCAACGCGGCGGCCGCCTGGGCGGCGGGGGTCTACGACGGCGAGATCGTCCAGCTTGAGGGCTTCGAGCTCGCGCGCGACGAGGGCATCCGCGACGACACCTCGATGGAGGCGCTCGCCCGGCTCAAGCCGCTCTTCGCGTCCGCCGGCGAAGGTACCGTCACGGCCGGCAACGCCTCACCGATCAACGACGGCGCCTCGGCGGTCCTCATCGGCGGAGAGCACGCGATCGACGCGGAGCCGCTCGCCCGCATCACGGGACGTGGCTGGTTCGGCAACGACCCCGATCTCTTCCCCGTCGCACCGATCGAGGCGGCGAATCGCGCCCTCGCCCGGGCGGGTCGCACCTGGGCCGACGTCGACCTCGTCGAGCTCAACGAGGCGTTCTCCTCGCAGTCCCTCGCCTGCATCCGCGGCTGGGACGGCCTCGACCCCGAGAAGGTCAACGTCCACGGCGGCGCCCTCGCGATCGGCCACCCGCTCGGCGCGTCCGGCGGTCGGATCGTCGGCCACGCGGCGCACGAGCTCGCGAGGCGCGGTGGCGGCGTAGCGGTCGCCGCGCTCTGCATCGGCGTCGGCCAGGGCCTCGCCATCGTCCTCGAGCGGTAGCGCGACGTGAGCGAGCGGAGGGTGTTCGTGCGAGACGAGGGCTCTCGGGAGGAAATCGCCCTCCCCTCGGGCCTTTGTCCTCGGCTCAGCCCGCGGAGGAGTGCACTATGAGCGAGCGCGAGCACGTCGCCTCGCTCGAGCGCGGCCTCGCCGTCATCCGCGCGTTCGACGCGGAGCGCCCCGCGATGGCGCTGAGCGAGGTCGCCGCGGCGACGGGCCTCAGTCGCGCGACGGCCCGGCGCTTCCTGCACACCCTCGAGACGCTCGGCTATGTCCACAACGACGCGCGGACCTTCCGCCTCACGCCGCGCGTCCTCGAGCTCGGCTACAGCTACCTGTCCGCCCTGAGCCTCCCCGAGATCGCGCAGCCGCACCTCGAGCGCCTGAGCCGCCGGCTCGACGAGTCCGTCTCGGCGGCGGTGCTCGACGGCGACGACGTCGTCTACGTCGCCCGCGTCCCGGTGCGGCGCATCGTCAGCGTCGCGATCACGATCGGCACGCGCCTGCCCGCGGCGACGACGAGCATGGGCCACGTCCTGACCTCGGGCGAGGCCTGGGCCGTCGCCGACGAGGAGCTCGAGCGTGGCCTGCGCGCCGTCGCCGCGCCCCTGCACGGCCGGGCGGGGGTCATCGCCGCGGTCAACGTCTCGACCTCGACCTCCCGCGTCCCCCGCGAGGAACTCATCGAACGCCATCTGCCCGCGCTCCTGGAGACCGCGGCCGCGATCGACCTCGAGCTCGCCGCGGCCGGGCTGTGATCGCGTCCTACGCTGGATCCGTGAGTGAGAACGCCATACGGCCCGGTCGCCGCGCGCTGTTCGTCGTCGACGTGCAGAACGACTTCACGGAGGGCGGTGCGCTCGGTGTCACGGGCGGGACGGCCGTCGCGGCCCGGATCTCGCAGTACCTCAAGGCGCACGAGGACGACTACGACGTCGTGTTCGGCTCGCGCGACTGGCACCGCGGCGACGGGGACAACGGCGGGCACTTCTCCGCCGAACCGGACTTCGTCGACACGTGGCCGCCGCACTGCGTCGCCGGCACCGAGGGGGCGCAGTACCATCCGGCGCTCGACGTCAACCGGATCGACGTCCACGTGCTCAAGGGCCAGGGCGTCCCCGCGTATTCCGTCTTCGAGGGGCACACGCACGACGGGCGCGACTTCCCCGAGGTGCTCGGCAGCCACGGGGTGAGCGACATCGACATCGTCGGGCTCGCGACCGACTACTGCGTGCTCGCCACAGGCCTCGACGCGCTCGCCTCGGGCCGCCGGGTGCGCGTGCTCACCGACCTCGTCGCGGGGGTTCACCCCGATTCCTCCGCCGCGGCGTTGACGCGCCTCGCCGAGGCGGGTGCGGTCATCACCGAGTCGTGAGGTGCGATCCGTGTCCCACGTCGGACCGATGCTGGGCGAGGGTCCGACGAACTCGTGGCTAAAGTTGGTGCGTGAGCGTACTGGTCCTGCCCCAACTCGACGATGTCAATGACGCCGACGGCGCGATTGACAACGGCCGTCTCCGCAAGGTCTTCGGGCGATTCCCGACCGGCGTGACGGCGATCTGCGTCGTCGACGACGGCCAGCCGATCGGCTTCGCCGCGAGCTCGTTCAACACGGTCTCCGCCGACCCGCCGCTCGTCTCGCTCTGCGTCCAGACCGGCTCGAGCACCTGGCCGCACGTGCAGCGCTCCGAGCGGATCGGCGTCTCGATCTTCGCGGCCGACCAGTCGCTGCTGTGCCGCCAGATGGCGTCCAAGACCGGGGACCGCTTCGCGGGTGCGGCGTGGTCCGAGGGCGAGGGCGGCTCGCTGCTGCTCGCCGGTGCCGCGGCGTGGATGGAGACCACGATCGAGTTCGAGCAGACCGTCGGGGACCACGAGGTCATCATCCTGCGCGTCCACCGGCTCGGCGTCGACGGCGACAAGCAGCCGCTCGTCTTCGGAGACTCGAAGTTCCAGGAGCTGCGCGAGCTCGTCCCGCCGAAGCCCGGCGACGAGCCCGGCGCCCGCGCCATCCAGGAGTCGCTCCTCTCCCTCAGCCTCGGCTGGTGGTAGGGCCTCAGACGAGCAGTTGCGTCTTCGCGAGCTCGCGGTAGAGCGGCGTCGACTCGAGCAGCTCGGCGTGCGAGCCGATGCCGATCACCCGGCCCTGCTCGAGCACGACGATGACGTCGGAGTCGACGACCGTCGCGAGCCGGTGCGCGATGACGACGAGCGTCCGGCCCTGCGCCACCGCATCGATCGCCTCGCGCAGCAGACGCTCGTTGGCGCCGTCGAGCGACGCGGTCGCCTCGTCGAGCAGCAGCAGCTCCGGGGCGGACAGGAGGGCGCGCGCAATCGCGAGGCGCTGGCGTTCTCCCCCGGACAGCAGCACACCGCCCTCGCCGACCTGCTCGTCGAGCCCCGCCATGCCGCGCTCGCCGAGCAGACGATCGGCGAGGTTGACGGCGGTGAGCGCCCGTGCGCAGTCCTCCTCGCTCGCGTCGGGCGCAGCGAGCAGCAGGTTCTCGCGGATCGTGCCGGCGAGCGCCGGCGCGTCCTGCTCGACGTAGCCGATGCGCGCGCGCAGCGCCTCGCGGTCGATGTCGCGCACATCCTCGCCGCCGAAGCGCACGACGCCGCTCGTCGGCTCGTAGAAACGCTCGATGAGGGCGAGGATCGTCGACTTGCCGGCACCGGAGGGCCCGACGATCGCGACCCGGCGCCCGCGCGGCACCGCGAAGCTCACGCCGCGCAGCACCGGCTCGCGCGAGGTCGCGTACGAGAACGTCACGTCGTCGAACTCGATCGCGGCAGCATCCTGAATCCCTGAGCGAGCGTCGTCGCGCGTCCCTGAATCGGCGGAGCGAGTCGAAGGCTCCTCGGTCCCGCCCTCGACCGGCAGCGAGACCACCTCCTGGATGCGCCCGAGCGCACCGAGCGCCTGGTTGACCGCCGAGATCGCGCCGAAGAAGTTCGCGATCGGCATGAGCAGCATGAAGAGGAAGATCGCGAACGCGACGAGCTCCGCGATCCCCAGCTGCCCGGCCGCGACCCGGTATCCCCCGACGCCGAGCACGGCGAGCAGGCCGACCTGCCAGGCGATCCCCGCGAAGGGCAGCACTGCCGCCGAGGCGCGCGCCACCTTGAGGCCCGCGCGATAGGCGCCGACCGACTCCCGGTCGATCGCCTCGATCTCCCGCTGCGTCGCGTTCGCCGCCCGCACCGTGCGGATGCCGGTGATCGCGCGCTCGACCGCGGACGTCAGGGCGCCGACCCGCTGCTGCGCTTCGGCCGAGGCGCGGCGGATCCCGCTCGCGAGCCCGCCGACGGCGCCGAACGCGACGACGAGCACGCCGAGCACGATGAGCAGCAGCACCCAGTCGAGGAACGCCATCGCGACGATCGCGCCGATGAACGTCAGCGCCCCGCCGATCGCCTCGACGAGCCCCTGCGTCAGGACCGCGCGCAGCAGCACCGCGTCGGCGCCGACGCGGGACACCAGGTCGCCCGTGCGGCGCGCGTCGAACTCCGCGATCGGCAGCCGCAGCATGCGCGAGATGAGCGCCCGCCGGGTCGAGAGCACGACCGACTCGCCCATCCGCTGCAGCAGGTAGTGCTGGAAGGCGCCGAGCAGCGCCGAGGCGACGACGAGCCCGATGACGATCCAGACGTTGGACCCGAGCGGCTTGCCGGCCTGCACGTCGGCGATGATGAGGCCGACGACGAGCGGCATCGCGAGCGAGGTCGCCGACGCGAGGACGGACAGCACGATCGCGAAAGCGAGCGTCCCGCGGGCCGCGAAGAGGTGGGGGAGGAGCTGCCGGACCGTGGCGCGCGGACCTTCGGGGGAGCGTCGTGGCACGCTGGCATTCTGCCGGGAACGACCTGGAGATGCGCCAGTCGTCAGTGGAACGCCGGCACGAGCAGCCAGATGCCGAACGCGATGATCACGGCGAACGCGGCGAAGCAGACGATCGCGAACGTGGTCGCGACCCGTGGCCGACCATTGAGGTTGACCTCGTCCTCCTCCTCGTCGCGCGCGTCGGCGACGCGACCGGGCCGCGTCGGCACGGCGAGGAGCCGGATGCCGAGGCCGACGACGCTCACGATCGCGAGCGCCCCGCCGACGGTGACGGCGAGGACGCTGACGAGCCCGAGCCAGTTGATCATCGACGCGACCTCCCCCGCCGGCGTCGCGGCCGCTTGAGCGCGACTGCTTGCGACGCTTCTTCGACGTCACTGATGACATTGTGCGCCCCGACCGCGCTCTTTCGCGAGACGAGGAACATGATGAGCAGCACGATCGCGCCGATGACGGCGCCGATCACGACGCCGACCTGGCCGAGGGTGGACAGCAGGGCGAAGAGTGCGCCGGCGATCGCGGAGGCCGGGAGGGTGAGCACCCACCCTGCCGCGACGCGTCCCGCGGTGCCCCAGCGCACCTTCGAGCCGCGACGGCCGAGCCCCGAACCGATGACGGAGCCGCTCGCGACCTGTGTCGTCGACAGCGCGAAGCCGAGGTGCGAGGAGGCGAGGATCGTGACGGCCGTGGAGGTCTCCGCCGCGAAGCCCTGGGCGGGCTTGACGTCGGTGAAGCCGGTGCCGATGGTGCGGATGATCCGCCAGCCGCCCATGTAGGTGCCGAGCGCGATCGCGACGGCGCAGGCGACGATGACCCAGAACGGCACGCCCGCGGCCTTGTCGAGCATGCCGGCGGAGATGAGCGTGAGGGTGATGATCCCCATGGTCTTCTGCGCGTCGTTGGTGCCGTGCGCGAGGGCGACGAGCGACGAGCTGAAGATCTGCGCGACCTTGAACCGACCGCGCCCGTCCGGGTTGCCGTCCTTGCGGCGGGTGATCGCGTAGACGACGCGGGTGGCGAGGAACGCGGTGAGCCCGGCGACGAGGGGCGCGGCGACCGCCGGGATGATGACCTTGTCGACGAGCGTGCCCCAGCCGATCGCACCGAACCCCGCGCCGACGAGCGCGGCGCCGATGAGCCCGCCGAAGAGCGCGTGCGACGAGGACGACGGCAGGCCGAAGAGCCACGTCGCGACGTTCCACACGATCGCGGCCATGACGCCCGCGAATATGAAGGCAGGGGTGATCGCGACCCCGCCTCCCGATGGGTCCTCGTTGATGATCCCGTGCGAGATGGTGAGGGCGACGGCGGTCGACAGGAACGCGCCGATGAGGTTGAGGACGGCGGCGAGTGCGACCGCGGTGCGGGGCTTGAGGGCACCGGTCGCGATGGGTGTCGCCATCGCATTCGCGGTGTCGTGGAAGCCGTTGGTGAAGTCGAATACGAGCGCTACCCCGATGACCAGGAAGACGATCCA
>DATMGN010000048.1:0-4623 GCA_035555435.1 Microbacteriaceae bacterium
CGCATTCGCACCGTACCCGCTGCCGGCCGCCTACCCCGCGTCGAAGGCCGGTGTCGCCGGCATGACGCGCGCGATCGCCGCGCTCGTCGCACGGGACAACATCCGGGTCAACTGCGTCGCCCCTGCCGCGACCCGCACCGCGATGCTGCCGACCGACGAGGAGCTGCTCGACTCGCTGCTCGCGCTGCAGCCGATCCCCCGGGCGATCCCGGCGAGCGAGATGGCGGCGAGCATCGTCTACCTGTGCAGCGATGAGGCGCAGTTCATGACCGGGCAGACCGTCCACGTCAACGGCGGCATGGTGATGTAGCCAGGGCAGGCTGAGTTCTCCGCGCAGGGCTGAGGAATGAGGCGGGGTTTCTCAGCCCGAGTGCGACTTCTCAGCCCGCGGAGAGCTCGAGGCCCTCGAAGTTGGTGCCCGCGGAGAGCGCGACCGTGCCGCCGTCGACCGAGAGCGCCGTCCCCGTGACGTAGCTCGAGCCGCTCGAGGCGAGCCAGAGCACGCCCTGCGCGATCTCGTCCGCCTGGCCGAGCCGGCTCATGGGCGTGCCGAGCAGCAGCCGATCCTTGAGCACCTGGGGCAGCTGCTGCAGGAACGGCGTGTCGATGGGACCGGGGCAGATCGCGTTCACCCGAATGCCATCGCGCGCGTGGTCGATCGCCGCAGCCTTGGTCAGGCCGATGACGCCGTGCTTCGCCGCGGTGTAGGCGCCGAGGTTGTAGCCGGCGACGAGGCCCGAGGCGCTCGCGGTGTTGATGATCGAGCCGCCGCCGCGCGGCGCCATGACGGCGACCTGGGCCTTGACGCAGAAGTAGACGGCGTTGAAGTCGATGTCGACGACGCGCTTCCAATCGTCGGTGCGGATCTGCCCCAGCGGGACGTGCTCCCCCTCGACGCCGGCGTTGTTGTGCGCGATGTCGAGACCCCCGAAGCGCTCGACGACCGCGGCGACCGCGGCCTCGACCGAGGCGAAGTCGGCGACGTCGGTACGGAAGAACTCGGCGGTGCCGCCCGCCGCGCGGACGAGCTCGACGGTCTCGAGGCCTGCGGCCTCGGCGATGTCGGCGACCGCGACGTTGGCGCCGGTCGCGCCGAAGGCGAGGGCCGTCGAGCGCCCGATGCCCGAGCCCGCGCCCGTGATGAATACGGTGCGACCCGTGAAGTCGTAGGAGATGTCGGACATCGTGGTTCCTTTCGTGTGGCCCTTCGACTCGGCTGCGCCTCGCTCAGGGAACGGTGGCCTCAGAGGTCGAGGTCGGAGAAGTCGGTGCCGGCGGAGAGGATCGTGAGTCCCGCGTCGATCGGGAGCGCGACGCCGTTGACATAGCTCGCGCCGTCGGAGGCGAGCCACAGCACGCCCGCGGCGACCTCCTCGGGCGTGGCGAGGCGCTTCATCGGGATGCCGAGCATGAGCCGCTGCATGACCGGCGCGGGGACCTCGCCGACGAACGGCGTGTCGACGCCGCCCGGGCACACCGCGTTCACCCGGATGCCGTCCTTCGCGTGGTCGACCGCGGCCGAGCGGGTCAGTCCGACGAGCCCGTGCTTGGCCGTCGTGTAGGGGCCGGAGTGGTATCCCGCGAAGAGTCCGGCCGCCGAGGCGGTGTTGACGATCGCGCCGCCGCCCCGGCGGCGCATGACCGCGACCTCGGCGCGGATGCAGTAGTAGACGGCGTTGAGGTCGATCTCCACGACGCGGCGCCAGTCGTCGACGGTGCTGTCGGCGAACGGCACGTGCTCGCTCTCGATCCCCGCATTGTTGTGCGCGACGTCGAGGCCGCCGAACCGGTCGACGACCGCCGCGACGGTGCGCTCGACCCCCACGACGTCGGCGACGTCGAGCTGGAAGAACTCCGCGGTGCCGCCGGCCGCGCGGATCAGCTCGACCGTCTCGAGCCCGCCGGGCTCGGCGATGTCGGAGACGGCGACGTTCGCCCCGGCCGCGCCGAACGCGATCGCCGACGCCCGCCCGATGCCCGAGCCCGCGCCCGTGACGAACGCGGTCCTGCCGGAGTAGTCGTAGCTGACGTTCACGAGAGGGCGCTCACGACGATGTCAGAGAGCCGCTGGAAGCGGTCGATGTTCGGCCCCTGCGGCAGCAGGCCGGTGGTGAGCCCGACGAACGTCGCGTCGAGCTCGGGATCGATCCAGAACTCCGTCGACCCCGCCCCGTAGTTGCCAAACGTCTCCGGGCTCGTCAACGTGCCGAACTGGTGCTTGACGATCTTCGTCCCGCGCACGCTGAAGCCGAGCCCGAGGTACGCGGGCGGGACCTCGTAGCCATTGCGGAGTGCCGCGGCCTTGTAGAGCTCGTTGGGGAAGTCGCCCGTGTGGTTTCGGCGGGCGAGCCGGATCGTCGCAGGCGACAGGATCCGCTCGCCGTCGAGCTCCCCGCCGCGGCGCAGCATCTCGGCGAAGCGACCCATGTCCTGCGCGGTCGACGCGGCGCCCATCCAGACCGCCTCATGGCGTTCGGCGAGGAAGATGCCGTTGGGGTCGTCGTTCTGCTTGGAGAGGTGCTTGACCGGCACGACCCCGCGGAAGTCAGGCATGACGTGCCGTGGCCGCATGTGGGCGCGAAGGCCTAGCCGGGTGTCGTCCATGCCGAGCGGGATGAGCAGGTCCTGCTCGAAGATGTCGATGATGGAGCGACCCTGCGGGTCGGTGCGACGCAGCACTTCGCCGAGCAGGATGTGGTTCGCCATGGGCGAGTAGTCGCAGCGGCTGCCGGGCTCGCTCGCCCCGTGCACGAGGGCGACGACGGAGGCGACCATCTCGGAGAGGTCGTCGAAGGCGAGACCCGGCTTCGTCTCCCAGACGCCCGGCAGGCCGTTGGTGTGGGTGAGGAAGTGGTAGATCGTCGCGCGCTCGCGGGGCGGTCCCGAGAACTCGGGGATGATGTCCGAGACCTTCGTCGTCAACGCGATCCGGCCGAGCTCGATGGCCCGCAGGATGAGCACGTTCACGAACGCCTTGGTGACGGAGAAGATCGAGAAGACGGTGTCGTCCTGCAGCGGGATCCGCTGCGCCTCGTCGGCGTGGCCGACGACGAAGTGGGCGAGCTCCTCACCGTGCTGGGCGATCCGGATCGACGCGCCCCAGTACTTTCGCGCGTCGACGTCGGCCTGGAGCACCTCGCGGAGGTGCTCGAGCCGTCCGGCGCGGAAGGCGTCCTGCGCGCTCACGGCTGCATCGCCAGGATCGACGGGCTGCGGACGGAGTCGAGGCTGAGGAGCATCTCCCGCTGGCCCTCCCGCGTCGCGGTCATGGTGCGCTGGTACTGCGTCGCCTCGCGGAGCTCCTCGACGTCGATGCCGCCGTAGACGACCCGCTTGAGGCCCGACGCGATCGGGGAGGAGACCTCGCTGAACACCCTCGAGCGCTCAGCGGCCCACAGGTCGAGGTAGGCCTCGTCGACCTCGCCCTTCGCGACGGCAGGGAGGACCTCCTCAAGGGCGAGCACGTCGTAGAGCCCGGTCGTCAGGCCCAGGCCGCCCGTCGGGTTGGTCAGGTGTGCCGCGTCGCCGATGAGCACGACCCGTCCGTCGCGGAGCTTCGACGCGAGGCGCTGGTGCATCCGGTAGGGCCGGTAGTCGACGAGCTCGTACTCGAAGTCGGCGCCCCACAGGCCCCGGTAGAAGTCGCCGATGCGCTCGACGATGCCCTCCTCGGGGAGCGCGTCGGATTCCTGGAACGTGCAACGCCAGAGCCCCTGCCCGTCGATGTCGGCGATGACGCAGGCGTGGGTCGGGTGGATGTAGAGGTTCGAGCTGCGGAAGCCGCGGCTGCGCAGGTCCGCGCGGAGGTTGGTCGCGACGAAGCGCTCGTCCCAGGTGAAGCCGTCGAGGCTCGCGCCGATGAGCTCGCGGACGGCGCTGCGGCCGCCGTCGGCGCCGACGAGCCAGGCAGCGCGCAGCTCCTCGCTGCCGGTCGGCGTCTCGACGGTGACGGTGACACCGTCGACGTCCTGGGCGAGGTCCGTCACCCGGTTCCCCCAGCGCACGTCGACGCCGAGCCGAGCGAGATGCTCGGAGACGAGGGTCGTGAACTCGCCCTGACCGAGGTGCAGGTTGTACGGCGTCGGCGTGTCGTCGTCGATGACCTCGAACGGCGCGGAGAGCACTTCGCCGAGGGCGACGACGTGAAGGTTGAAGCCCTCCCGGTCGACGTGGCCGCGCTCCTTCATGTCGGCCAGGATGCCGAGGCGGTCGAGGTCGGGTAGCAGCGGGTGGAGATAGACGACGGCGCGCGGCGACATGTTGGGCTCCGGGTCGGCTTCGACGACGGTGACCTTGAGTCCCTGCTTCGCGAGCGCGAGGGCGGCCATCACGCCGACCGGTCCGGCTCCGGCGACGATCACGGTGTCCTGCGCCATGGTTCCTCCTCCTCGAGGGTGCGGACGCCCGTCGAGCGTGGGCGGCCGAGACCGATGTCACGCTAGCCTGTCAGACAGCTTCATGGCAACTTGACTGACAAACCTTCCAGCGACGCGGTCAGGCCCCCACGGCCGCCGCCGCGGCGGAGCGCTCAAGCGCGCGCAGCGCTGTCCGCGCCTCCTGCTGCACATGGAACGCCGCCGCCGACCGAGCGCTCTTCACATCCCCCTGCTCGAACGACTCGAG
>DATMGN010000049.1:0-40104 GCA_035555435.1 Microbacteriaceae bacterium
GAGCAGCGCCTCGAGCGCGCGGGGGTGGGCCGCATTGTCGTGGCCGAGGAACCAGTACCAATCGGTCGGCTCGGGCCCCGCGGCGCGGCCGAGCGCGAGGTCGATGACCTGCGCGAGCGAGCCCTTCTTGGCGCTCACGATAAGCGCGCCGGGCAGCTGCTGCTGCAAGATCGCGAGCGACGAGTCGCTCGAGGCCGAGTCGATCGCGACGATGCGATCCGGCGGTCGCGTCTGGGCCTGCAGGGCGGCGATGGTCGCCGGCAGGTACTGCGCGCCGTTCCGGGCGACGAGGATCGCGGTCACGGAGGTCATACGCTTCCGACCCTAGGCGCGCGACCCGAGCGGGCCGCGATGCCACTCCGCCGCTCGGAGAGAACCCTCAGGCGCGGCGGCGGAGCTTGCGACGCTCGCGCTCCGAGAGGCCGCCCCAGATGCCGAATCGCTCGTCGTTCTGCAGCGCGTACTCGAGGCACTCGTGCTTGACCTCGCACGTCGTGCAGATGCGCTTGGCGTCGCGGGTCGATCCACCCTTCTCGGGGAAAAAGGCCTCGGGGTCGGTCTGTGCGCAGAGCGCGTCGACCTGCCAGGCGAGGGGACTGTCGTCCCCGACCTCGGCCGGGCGGCGGACGCCGGGGACGCCGAGCCGGACGGGGTCAACGAACCAGTCGCCGGGCACCTGGCCTCGGATGCTGCTCGTCATGTCGGCTCCTTCGTCGCTTCCCCGCACTGAATCTCGGTTGCGGATAATTACACCGCTGTAGTTCGGCCGCGTCAAGTCGCGGGGCTATACCCGTCTCATGTGTTACTTGCGGGTTCCGACACGCCGTCCGAAGCGAATGCGGCGCTGATCAGCGGGCGAGGTACAGGCTGCCGGAGCCCGAGATGCGCAGCTCGCCCTCGTCAGGCGTCGCGAGAATCGCATCGCCCCGAGCGATGTCGATCGACGACTCGTCGCCGCGGATCGTGAACGAGCCATCAGTGCAGAGCGCGATCGCCGCGCCCGCGGGCGGGATGGCGGCGTGCTCCTGGACGAGCGTGAGCGAGAAGTTCGCGGCGGGATCCTCCGGCGCGTAGCGCAACCCTCCCTCGTCGAGCGTCACCGGCTCCAGTCGCGGGACCGGGCGGGCCTCACGGTCCAGAATGCTGGCGAGCTCCGGCACGTCGATGTGCTTCGCCGTCAGACCGCCGCGCAGCACGTTGTCCGACGGGGCCATGAGCTCGATGCCGATGCCGTCCAAGTAGGCGTGGATGTTGCCTGCCGGGAGGTACAAGGCCTCCCCAGGCGTCAGAACGACATAGTGCAGCAGGAGCGCGCCCGCGATCCCAGGGTCGCCGGGATACCGCTCGGCGATGCGTGCCGCGTAGGGCAGCAGTTCGGGATGCGCGCGCACCGCCCGCTCGATCGCCCCGACGGCCGCGAGCGCGTTCGAGTCCGCCTCGAGCAGCCAGACGAATGCGTCGCCGATGCGCTCGTCGTCGACGAGTCGGTCAACCAGCGGACGGACGAGCTCGCGGTCACCGGTCCGCGCCACCAGCTGCTCGATGTCGGCACGTGCTTCGTCCGCCGGGCGGAAGCCGCTCAGCGCCTCGAACCGGTCGGAGACCGCGACGATGATCTCGGGCTTCGGAAACGGGTCACGGTAGTTGCGCTGCGCCGCGTCGAGCGCGACGCCGGCCGCGTTCTCCCGCTCGAATCCCTCGCGCGCCTGCTCGGCATTCGGGTGCGCCTGGAGGGAGAGCGGCGAGCCCGCTGCGAGCACCTTCAGCAGGAACGGGAGCTCCGGCGCAATGTCCGCGAGGCTCCGCCCGTCCCCCGTGACGCGGGCCGGTGAGCCATGGTGGGCGCCGAGCCAGAGCTCCGCCTCGACCTCGTCGGTCCCGGGCCGGCCGAGTAGCCTGCTGATTGCGCCGCGGCGACCCCAGGCGTAGTCCCGGGGTGCGTTCTCGATGGGGATGAACATGGTGATGCAGGTCAGCGCATCGCGGCTGATTGCTCGTCGAGGTCGGCTTCGACCATGAGGCGCACGAGCTCCGAGAAGCGAATCGTCGGCTTCCAGCCCAGGCGCTCACGCGCCTTCGATGCATCGCCAACGACGAGATCGACCTCGGCAGGGCGCAGAAATGCCCCCGACTGCGACACGAAGCGCTCCCAGTCCCCAATCCCCGCGACCGCGAAGGCGGCTTCGAGGAATTCGCGGATCGAGTGCACCTCACCGGTGGCGACGATGTAGTCATCGCCGGCGTCCTGCTGCAACATTCGCCACATCGCATCGACGTAGTCGCCCGCGAACCCCCAGTCCCGCTTCGCGTCGAGATTTCCGAGCACGAGCTCGTCCTGCAGGCCGAGTGAGATCCGAGCAACCGACTGAGTGATCTTCCTCGTCACGAACTTCGGGTCTCGCCGCGGCGATTCGTGGTTGAAGAGAATGCCGGTCGAGGCGTGCATCCCATACGACTCGCGGTAGTTGATCGTCATGTAGTGCGCATAGACCTTCGCAACGCCGTACGGCGAGCGCGGATGAAACGGGGTGGTCTCGCGCTGCGGAACCTCCTGCGCCTTGCCGAACATCTCGGAGCTCGACGCCTGATAGAAGCGCACCGGGTTTCCAGTCTCCTCCTGGTGAAGCCGGATCGCCTCGAGGACGTTGAGCACGCCCATTCCCGTCACCTGGCTGGTCGCCTGTGCGTTCTCCCAAGACTGTGCGACGAACGAGATGCCGCCGAGATTGTAGAACTCGTCCGGCCGTGCCGCGAGCAGTGCGCGGATGAGGCTAGGCAGATCGGTGATGTCGCCCGCGAGGAGTCGAACTGCTGGAATCTCGCGTTCGATGATCGCCGCGCGCGGGTTGTTGAGTCCGTGGACCAGACCGTAGACCTCATAGCCCTTTGCGACGAGCGATTCGGCGAGATATCTGCCGTCCTGGCCAGTGATGCCGGTGATGAGTGCGCGTGGCAACAGACGCTCCTCGGTGATATCGCTCGGGCGGGCCGCCGAGTGGCCCCCACGCTACCGCACAGAGGTGCGGGCGAGACGGCGGTAGATGGCTGCGGTCTGCGAGGCGACACGATCCCAGGCAAAGGTTCGAGCCCATGCCGGTCCGTCCGTCCGGACCCGGGTTGAAACGTCGGGCGCGAGCGCTTCGCGGATCCGCAGCGCGAGCTCTCCCGCATCACCTGGAGTGAAGTAGCTCGCGACGGCCCCGCCCACCTCTCGACTGCACGACGCGTCCGCGAGGATCACCGGGGTGCCTTCCGCGAGCGCCTCGAGCGTGGGGAGTCCGAAGCCCTCATAACGCGAGGGAAACACGAGCGCGGCGGCGAGCCGGTAGATCTCCGGGAGCTCGGCGTCACTCGGCGCGAGCGGCAGAATGCGATCGGCGAGGCCGGTCTCCTCGATCGCGCGCAACTCCTCGTCGGTGAACTGGCCGCCTCCGACCACGACAAATGCGACTTGGGGGTCTTCTGCTGCGACCTCTGCGAAGGCGGCGAGCGCGACCGAGAAGTCCTTGTATCCGGAACGCACCCCGACGTACAGCAGGTAGCGCTCCGGGAGGCCCGCCGGGGCAACCCCGGGGGCGAAGAACGCCTCACCGACGGCGAGCGGCACGACGTCGATGCGCTCGCCGATCTGCGAACCATAGAACCGCGCCACGTCGTCAGCGGTGCCCTGCGAGATCGCGATGATCGCATCCGCAGCTTCGCAGTAGCGCCGTTTGGCGAAGTGCGGATTCCCGAGCGGGAAGAGTCCCGGGTACACCTCGGGGGTCATGTCGTAGACGGTGACGACCCGGGGACCTCGCCAGCGCCGCAGGTACGCGGGATGGCTGAACGTGTGATGCATGATGTCGATGGACGGGAGTCGCCTCGGCATCGTCCGGGGATGACCGGTCAGTCTCCAGCTCGCCCATTCGACCTTGTCGCGAAGCTTTCCGGGCTCAGCGCGCGCGGGCACGAGTCCTGATTCCGCGAGATGCTTGTTGCGCGTCGAGCGCGCGAGGAGCACCGGCTCGATCCCATGATCGGGCAATCGACGCATGAGCTCGACGTAGTACTTGCTGATCCCACCGCGGTGCTGTGCCTCGAAGATCTGATCGTCGAATCCGACGCGGATGAGGCCGGATTCGCGCGCACTGGACACCGCCCTATTATCCCCGTCGACGCTGCCGTCATGCCCTTGCCACGAGCCGCTCGGGTAGAGTCGACCGGACCCGTTCGGGCTGCGAAATTGAAGGAATGTCATGGCGAAGCGCGCGTTCATCACTGGTATCACGGGCCAGGACGGCTCGTACTTGGCGGAGCTGCTGCTCGCGAAAGGGTACGAGGTCCACGGTCTCATCCGACGTGCTTCGACGTTCAACACGGCACGCATCGACCACCTCTACATCGATCCGCATGACCCTTCCGCGAAGCTCTTCCTCCACTACGGCGACCTCAGCGACGGCTCGCGTCTCGTGACCCTCCTCCAGGAGGTGCAGCCGGACGAGGTCTACAACCTTGCGGCGCAATCCCACGTCCGGGTGAGCTTCGACGAGCCCGAGCACACGGCGGACACAACCGGGACTGGCACGATCCGCCTGCTCGAGGCCGTGCGACTCTCGGGATCCCACACGAGGTTCTATCAGGCCTCGTCCTCAGAGCTGTACGGTGCGACGCCGCCGCCGCAGTCCGAGACGACGCCGTTCTATCCGCGCTCGCCCTACGCGGCCGCGAAGCTCTACAGCTTCTGGATCACGAAGAACTACCGGGAGGCCTACGGCCTCTTCGCTTCGAATGGCATCCTCTTCAACCACGAGTCGCCGCGTCGCGGGGAGACGTTCGTGACGCGGAAGATCACGCGGGCGGTCGCGCGGATCAAGGCGGGTGTGCAGAAGGATCTCTACCTCGGCAACCTCGAGGCGATCCGCGACTGGGGCTACGCACCTGAGTATGTCGAAGGCATGTGGCGCATGCTGCAGGCTGATGAGCCGGATGATTTCGTGCTCGCGACGGGCATCGGCTACACCATCAAGGATTTCCTCGAGGCGTCCTTCGGCCACGTCGGACTCGATTGGCACGACTACGTGCGATTCGACGAGAAGTACCTGCGCCCGACCGAGGTGGACGCGCTCGTCGGCGACGCGTCGAAGGCGGCCGACAAGCTGGGCTGGACGGCAACGACCGACGCGCTCGCGCTCGCGCGCATCATGGTCGATGCCGACATCGCCGCGCTGGAGCATGAGGGCAAGCACTGGATCGACACCCCGGCGCTCGCGGGCTGGGGTGGCGCGTGACGCTTGAGGACGACGGTCCCCGCGTCCACGACGACGTGGAGTACTCGCCGGGCCCCCTCGACCGTGACGCGACGTTCTACGTCGCCGGCCACCGCGGCCTCGTCGGATCGGCGATCGTCCGCAAGCTGAAGGCCGAAGGGTTCACCGACGTCATCGGGCGCACATCGGCCGAGTTGGACCTGAAGGATCGCGAGGCGGTCTTCGCCTACTTTGCCCAGACCAAGCCCCGGTACGTCGCGCTCGCCGCGGCAAAGGTCGGCGGGATCGTGGCGAACAACACCTATCCCGTCGAGTTCCTCTCCGAGAACATTCAGATCCAGACGAACGTCATTGACGCGGCCCTGGCGCATGACGTCGAACGGCTGCTGTTCCTGGGCTCGTCGTGCATCTACCCGAAGTTCGCGCCGCAGCCGATCCGTGAGGACGCACTCCACACCGGCTATCTCGAGCACACCAACGACGCGTACGCGATCGCGAAGATCGCCGGCATCATGCACATCCAGGCCGTGCGCCGCGAGTACGGCAAGCCGTGGATCTCGGCGATGCCGACGAACCTCTACGGACCGAACGACAACTTCAACCCGCAGGGCTCGCACGTCCTGCCCGCCTTGATCCGCCGTTATTCCGAAGCGGCGGAGGCTGGGGCGGCTTCGGTCACGAACTGGGGCACGGGGACACCTCGCCGCGAGTTCCTCCACGTCGACGACATGGCCGACGCGAGCCTTCATCTCCTGGAGCACTACGACGGACCGCAGCAGGTCAACGTCGGGACCGGATCCGACGTGACCATCCGCGAGATCGCCGAGACGATCGCGGCAGCCGTCGGCTATGAGGGCGAAACCGTCTGGGATGCTTCGAAGCCCGACGGGACCCCGCAGAAGCTGCTCGACGTTTCCAAGCTCGCCGACGTGGGCTGGACATCACGCATCCCACTGGACGACGGCCTGCGCTTGACCATCGAGTGGTTCCGCGACCACGAGCGGATAGCGCGCGGATGAGCGGCTCAGAGGCTCCCGGCTACGAGTCCTACGTCGAATGGAAGAACTGGGGACACAAGTTCGGATCGCTTGAGCGAGGCGATTCGAAGTACTTCACCAAGGAACTCCGAGAGATCGAGCGCCGTGGCGAGATCCACGATGTACTTGAGCTGGGCTTCGGTGACGGACGCTTCCTTGCCTACTGTCGCGAACGCGGCTGGCAAGCAACGGGTATCGAGCTGATCCCAGAGCTCGTCGAGCTCGCGAAGAGTTCTGGTTTCGGCGCCCTGCTCGCCGATCAGGTTGCAACGCTCCCTGACGCTTCATTCGACCTGATCGCGGCATTCGATGTATTGGAGCACATTCCACCCTCCGACAGTGTCGAGTTCCTTACCGGAATCCGCCAGAAGCTTCGTCCAGGCGGAAGCGTGATCCTGCGATTCCCCAATGCCGACACCGCGCTCGGCAACCCGTTCCAATATGGAGATCCGACCCATGTCAATGCAATCGGGTTGCTCAAGCTGCGCTACTACGCGGCTTCAGCAGAACTCCAGGTGAGTCGTTTCCGGGGATCCAAGGGCCGTAGCTTTGAGACATCCCTTGTCCACGGACTGCACCGCTATACCGGCCTGCCGATCGGGCGAGTACTCGCCGGTATCAAGCGAGCGATCTACCTCCCGGATGTGCCGGTAGTGCTGTCGTCCCCGAACGTCATCGCAGTCTTGCGACTTGCCTAAACACCGCTCCTTCTGACGTCAAAGCGCGAGGACGGGTCGGCGCTTAATCCTGATGCTGGACTAATGGCTTCAGAGGAACACTCCGAACGAGCGATACGGCATGGACGGCAGCTCCGACGAGCGGCCCGATCACGAGCGCGGCAACCGTCGCCCACTCGAACGGCAGTGGAATCAGAAAGAGCGCGAGCACCGAACCGGCGATGGCGGTACCCCAGCCCAGGAGGTACAGGTTGTGCTGTGCCGCACCGAGGGCTGCCACCCCCGTGAGCGTGATGATGCCGAGACCGGCCGACGCCGCGGTGAGCGCCGCGATGATCCAAGCCCCTGCCTCGAAGCCGGGGCCGAAGATGATCGGCATCAGCGGTGGTCCGATGAGCGCGGCGAGCCCGGCGAGCACCGCACTCGCAGCGAGCACAATTCCCACACCGCCGATCACCCAGCGTTGCCGCGTCGCATGGTCGAAGCCCGTGAAGCGCGCGATCAGCGCATTCTGAAATGACGTCAGCGGCACCATGATGGGAGCCCGGGTAAGCGTAACCAGCAAGATCAGCACACCGAGTGACGACGTGGTGGTACCGCGCGGATTGAACTCGGCAGCGATGGAGAGCAGGGCAGGCCAGCCGATGACAAGGATGCCCGAGAGCGCGGCCGCGGCCATCGCTCGCAGCATGCGCGTGATCGAAATGGACAGCGGCGCATCGGAGCGAATGTCGAAGGTGTCGCGGCGCAGCGACGGCCAGCAGAGCGCGACGATGAGCCCCGGGACGAACGCGAGCACGGCAGCGAGCGAGAAACCGAAGACGGTCGGCAAGGCAAGTGCAACGAAGAGGAAGAACCCGAGGCGCGAGACGCCCTCGAGACAGACGAGAAGCGAGTAGCCACGCCATCTCGCGAATCCTGCGAGAACGGCGACCGCCCCAAACCCGCCGCCCACCACGACCGCTGCGATGCAGAGCAGCGGCAGCGCCCACGACCAATCGGCACCAAACGCCCAAGGCGCCCAGGCAAACCCCGAAATGAACACAATGACGGCCACGGCCGCACTGAGCACGACGGCTACGAGAACGATCCGGGGATTTCCACTCAGTTCTGATCCCGGCAGACCCCCGGCATCGATCCGAAGCTTGGCGACACGTGCGACACGGATGACCTCCTGCGCCAATCCGTGCAGGCACGCGATGACGACGAACAGGACCGCCCAGAAGACCGCAAAGCTCGCGTAGTCGGCCGGCCCGAGCCAGCGTGCGGCGAGGAACTGCACGACGTAGCCGACGATCGCGACGACGAGCGTCGCGATTCCGACCTGAGTAGCTGCGCGCCTCACGAGCGGCCGATACCTCGAGCGCGACAGCGCGCCGCTGTGTCAGTCGTCACCGTGGTCCCGAGCGTCTTCCGTCTCGATCGCCTGCTGCTGGACGAACCGGCGCAGCTCGTCCCGCGTGCGAGACAGCTCGAGTGTGACCTGCATGAGCAGCACAAGCACGACGAAGAATCCGGCTAAGAAAAGCAGGCTGACGGGCTGGACGACGCCGAAGAACGCAGCGACCGTCTCGAGGATGCCGGGGATCGCCGACAGCACGATGCTCGCGACCGCAGCGAGCAGCCAGATCACCGCATACTTCTCCGGCAGCACGTAGGAGCGCAGCAACAAGAGCACGATGATGAGGAACACCACCGAGAGGATGAGTGAGAGGATCTGCGGGGTCATCCGGCTGGCGCCTCCCGTTTCTTGGCCCGGTCCTCGCGGGCGCTCCTGCGCCGGAGCTCGGCGATCCGAGGCGGCACACTGCGAATGGATGCGAGACCGAGGATGAAGAGGATCCTGCCGGTGTAGAGAGCCGCCCGGACGAAGGACTGGGACGGCACTCCACCTGCCCGCTCGTTCATCACGATCGGCACCTCACGGAAGGTGAGCCGCTGGCGCGACGCGAGCACGATCGACTCGACGGTGTCCCCGAGCCATTCGACGGGATAGTGCGCGGAGAAGATCGCGATGGCCCGGGGACCGGCAGCGCGGAAGCCGCTCGTCGCATCGGTGAGTCGAGTGCGCGCGTAGAGCGACGCGACCCGCGCGATCGTTCGGTGCACGACCCGGCGCCCCGCCGTCGACTGGTATCCGTCGCTGCTCGCGTAGCGGCTGCCGATCGCGATGTCGGCTGTACCGACGGCATCGCGCAGGGCGGCGATGTATTCCGGCCGGTGCTGGCCATCCGCGTCGAACTGGATGAGCACCTCGTAGCCGTGCCGGGCGGCATAGCGGAAGGCCGTGCCCATCGCTCCGCCGACGCCGAGGTTGATCGCGTGGCGCAGCACCCGGACGCCGGCCGCGCGGGCGATCGCGCTCGTGCGGTCGTGCGATCCGTCGTCGACGACGACGACGTCGGCGAGCGGGTGATAGGCGGCCAGGCCGTCGAGCACGGGCCCGATGGATGCCTCCTCGTTGAAGGCCGGGATGGCGACGAGGGTCCTCATGCGGCCGTCGGATGGGCAGCACGGATCATGCCGGGAGTCTAACCGATCGACGCCATCCGATCGTGGCGGCGCCGGCCGCTCACTCGGCCTTGACGAGCCCCGCCGCGCGCATCGTCGCCCAGCGCACGGGGGCCTCCCAGAGGCCCGAGACGGGGCGCAGCCACCTCGGCAGGTGCGCGACGCGCACCTCGCTCGCCTCGCGCACCGAGTCGCCGCGCTGGCGCACCGACAGCGAGTCGGGGTGCCAGCGGAAGGACGCGACGGTCTCCTTGAGATAGGACAGCCGCCCGGCCTTGGACAGCCGGATGTAGAAGTCGAAGTCGAATGCCCAGCCGAGGTCCTGACGCAGCGGTCCGATCCGATCGACGGCGCTGCGGCGGAAGACGGAGCCGGGCTGCGGCACGAGGTCCGGTCCGATGCGCAGCAGCGGGGCCGCCCACCAGCCTGAGCGGTTGCGCCACACCGTCGCACCCTCGGCGTCGATGTAGTCGCAGGCCCCGTAGGTCGCGACCGACCGCGGGTGGGCCGCGAGGAACGCGGTGGAGCGGTCGAGGACGCCGGGTCGGATGAGGTCGTCGTCGCCGAGCCACGCGAGGTACTCGACCTCGGGCCCGGCGGTCGCGAAGCCCTGGTTGATGGCGGCGGCGAGGGCCGGCACGGCCTCGTCGATCTTCTCGTCGGCGAGACCGGCGTCGATGAGTTCGGAGGCGTCGAACGCGGCGGGGGCGACGATGAGGATGCGGGAGTCCCCCGCCTCGCGGATCGAGGCGAGCGACTCACGGAGGTAGTCGAGGCGACGCCCGAGGGTCGGGACGACGACGAGGGTGCGCGACATCCACAACACCCTACCCGTGAGCCATCTCTTCGTAGACTCACCAGGTGCCTCCTGCTCGTGTCGTCGCGGTCGTCCCGGTCTTCCGGCCCGATGGCGACGTCACGGCGCGCATCGAGCGGGTGCTGGCGCAGGTCGCGGGCGTCGTCGTCGTCGACGACGGCTCGGGCGCCTCGCTCGGTCCGCTCGCCGCCGGCATCGAGTTCATCGCCCACGATCGCAACCGCGGGATCGCCGCGGCGCTCAACACGGGAATCGCTCGCGCGCGGCAGCTCGGGGCGACGCATGTGCTCACGCTCGACCAGGACACGATGCTCGGCGACGGCTACGTCGCAACCTCGCTCGCCGCCTTCGAGCGGGTGGTCGGGACCCGGGTCGGCGCGACGGCCGTCGACGTCGTCAACGCGACCCCATCCGTCCCCACCTGGACGTCGCCCGAAGGCATCGCCCTCGCGCCGGAGGCGATCCAGAGCGGGATGCTCATCGCGGTGGACTGCCTCGACGATGCGGGCGAGCTCGACGAGCGCCTCTTCATCGACAGCGTCGACCGCGAGTTCTGCCACCGGATCCGGGCGCGCGGCTGGGCGCTCGCCATCGCGACGGGCACCTCGATCGAGCACCGCATCGGGCGCCTGGAGCGCCAGCGCGACGGCAGCGAGTACGAGTGGCACGAGCCGTTTCGCCAGTACTACATCGCGCGCAACGGGATCGTGGTCGCGCGGCGCTTCCGGCGCGAGGAGCCGGAGTGGTCGAAGGTCATGCTGCGCTCGACCGCGACGGAGGCCTGGCGGATCGTGCGCAACGGCCCGCGGCGCCTCAAGCACGCGATCGCGAGCGCGGCCGGGTGCGTCGACGGCCTGCTCGGGCGCGGCGGGCGCATCCCGCGGGTGCTCGAGCGGATGGTGCGCTAAGGCTCAGACGCGGGCCGCGAGCGCGGCCGGCTCGACCTCGACGGCCATGCGCGTGGCCCGCCGATGGCCGGACCACTTGGCGACCTGGTACCAGGGGTTCACGAGCAGCCACCGCAGCCGGCCGGGAACGCTCCACTGCCGATCGCGGACGATCCGCAGCCCGTCGGAGAGGATCCCGCGCAGCGTCGCGCGGAAGGCCTGGCCGTGCGACATGGGCGCGATCTCGGTCCCGATCCGGCGAAGGCCCAGGACCTCGTCCACCGCTCGCTCGCCGGCCTCGCGGATCGTGAGGTCGTTGGAGTGCACGACGACGGCTCGCGGCGCATACGCCTTTCGCAGTCCAGCGGCGAGCACATCGCGGCCGAAGAGCTGGTCCTCGGCGTAGGACACGTCCCGATACGGCACGGGCCCGGTGAGCACGGCCCGGCGGGCCGCGGCGTTCACGTCGGAGTAGAACGCCGCCGCCTCGAACTCGCCGCGGGAGGCGAAGCTCCCCGTGTCGCGGAACACGCTGACACCGAAGTCGGGTCCGAGACCCGCGAAGGTCCCGACGATCTCGTACTTGAGCATGGGGTGGCAGTGCGGGCGCGGCGCCTGCTTGCCGAGCACGGCGACGATCCGCTCGTCGTCGAGCATCGGCGCGAGCAGTTCGCGCAGCCATTCGTCCGAGGCAGGGGTGGCGTCCTGCGTGAGGTAGGCGACGAAGTCGCCCGTCGCGAGCCGCGCGGCGAGGTCGCGCGTGCTGCCGTGCCCGAACTCGGCGTTCGGGATCTGATGCAGGCGAACCCGGGGGTGGTCGGCGATGATCGCGAGGGTCCCGTCGGTCGACCCCGAGTCGATCACGAGGATCTCGACGTCACCGTCCCATACCTGCCCCTCGACAGCGGTGAGGATCTCCTCGAGGTAGCGCTCGCCGTCGTAGGTCAGGATCGCGACGGTCGCGCTCGGCTGCGTGGTCATGCAGGCAGCCCTGAGATGTCCGCCCAGGTGGCGCGGATGCCATCTTCGAAGTCCACCAGCCGGCGTTCTGGGAACTCGGCCCGGAATCTCGACGTGTCGAGGACCACATGGTCGACGAAGGTCGGCGGCACGGGGCGGTGCTCGACGACGACCTCCTGCTCGACGACGCGCCCGATCGTCTGCACCAGCTCTGCGATGGTGACGCCCCGCCCGCTGCCGATGTTGTAGAGCCTGTGCCGCGGCTCGCCCTCCGCGATGTCGACGAGCATCCTTGCGACGTCGCCGACCGCGATGAAGTCCCGCACCATCGAGCCGTCGCCGAGCACCGTGATCGGCCGACCCGCCGCAATCTCGTTCAGGAAGATGGGAATGACACCCTGACGCTTGCCGATGCCCTGGCGCGGTCCGTACGGATTCGAGATGCGCAGTGCGACGGAGTCGAGTCCCGAGCGCCGCCGGAAGTAGCGCAGGTAGCCCTCGACCGCGAGCTTCCCGATCGCATACGGGGAGATCGGGTGCGGCACGAGGTCCTCGCGCATCGTCGGGGCGTCCTGGTCGCCGTAGATCGCGCCGCCGGTGGAGGCGAAGAAAAACCGCTTGACGCCCGAGTCCGCCGCGATCTGCAACAGGTCGATGCTCGCCGGCAGGTTCGTGCGCACGTCGAGCGTCGGATCGTCCTCCGCGGTCGCGGGCGTCGTCGTCGAGACGAGGTGGAATACGTAGTCGTGACCGGGGACCGCCGCGGAAAGGTCGGCGCGGTTGAGCACATCGCCGACGATGCGGCGCACGCCGGTCGCCGCGTAGCGCGTCTGGTTCGCCGAGAAACGGTCGAACACGGAGACCGAGTGTCCGCGCGCCGCGAGCTCGTCGACCACATGGGAGCCGATGAACCCGTTGCCGCCCACCACGAGGAAGCTGCTCACGCCATCCCCCGTCCGAACGCGTCCAGAAACTGCTTCCCAGCCATCGTCCAAGATGCGCCCTCGGTGCTCTCCGCCGCCCGCAGTGCCCGGCCTTCGGAGTCGGGATCGTCGAGCACCTCCAGGATCGCGTCGGCGAGCGCGGCAGGGATCGGCTCCGTGTAGACGATTGCAGGGTGGTCGGACACGAGCCGATTGTTCGGCGCGTTGTTGACCACGGGGATCGTGCCGGCGGCGAGGAGTTCGAGCGGCAGCAGCGAGAGGTTGCTGAAGGACAGGACGAGTCCGGCGGCGCATCGGTTGTAGATCGGACCGAGGTCGTTGACGGAGAGCCCGTACAGGTTCTCGTGGGCGAACGGGATCGTAAGGCCGGTGAGGTCTTCGCCGACGAGGTTGATCGTCACGTCCGGCCGGGCTTTGGCGACGAGATCGAGCGCCATGAGCCCAAGCCCGAGACCCCGACGGTCCGTCGTGCGTCTGGCGTAGAAGAGCACCTCGTTGCGCGGACCGGCATCGCCGAGGAGTCGGTAGTGCGCCGGGTCGGCGCCGAAGTCGAAACGGTCGGTGTGCATGCCGTACTCGGCATTGAGTTTCTGCTCAAGCCAGCCGCCCGCGGTGATGCCGCGGAAGCCGAAGCGGTAGGTCGCCTCGGCGAGAGCCGAGGCGGTCCCGGCACCCGTGAACCACGGCTCGAAGTCCTGGACGAAGTAGAAGCGCCGCGCCATAGAAGCGCTGCGGAACGATGGATAGGCCGTCTCCCAGCCCGTTGCGAAGATCGCGTCGATCTCAGCCGGCACCTCGCCGGTCCAGACCCGGAACTCGGCGGCCACGTCGGGGTAGGAGGGCGAATCGCGCACCACCGCCGCGGATGCCGCTGCAGAGACGTCGCCGTCGTTCGAGTAGAGGTAGACGACGCAGCGATGCCCCGCCTCCTCGAGGACACGCAGGAATCGGAAGAGGTTCTGGTGTCCACCGGAGTTCTCTCCGGGCGGGGACATGATCCACGCGACCGACCAGGGGCCCGGCCCGCGATCGCTCGGCGTCGCGACGGCAGGATGCGGCGTCCGCCAGTCCACCGCCTCGGCGTCGTCGAATCGGACGAGTCCGATGCCGCGATCGTCACCGCGGTCGAGGCGCGAGCCGATCCGTCGGACGACCTCGCGCAGCCCCTGCTCGCGGAGCACGTGGAACGCCTTTCCGACCAGACTCATCGTCCTGCGAGCATACCGGCGGGACCTGCCGGAGCCCCGTTCATCACGGGCTCAGCCGGTCGCGACGATCGCGAGCACGACACCGAGCACTGCGACCGCTCCGCTCCAGGCGATAACGAGCCAGGCAGCGCCGCGGTTGCGGATGACCGTCGATGTCACGACGAGGAAGGCGGGCAGCAGCACCGCGACGCCGAGCGGCTGCAGGACCAGCCACTCACCATAGAAGGCGCGCACGAGCACGAGGAGCAACGGTCCGGTCAGCAGCGCTACCGCGGCGACCGCGACGACGAGCGGCGCCTGGGCCTGACTGCGTCGCGCCTGGAAGAACGCGATGACGACGCCCGCGACGATGACCCAGCCGAGCGCGACGTAGAAGTACTCCGGGGCGCCTGCCAGGCCGACCCCCCGGTGGCTCAGGGCGCCGAGACCCGTGTCGACCATCGCGTTCAGTATCCCGAGCGCGGCGCCGATTGGTCCGAGCGTCTGTCCACCGGTCTCGGGAGGCGTGCCGGGGATACTCCCGATGCCTGCGACAGCGGCGATCAGAGGGAGAACGATCGATGCGGCGAGTGCGACGACCGCGGCGCCGATGAGCTGCCTCCAGCCGCCGCCGCGCACGACCGCGACACCGATCAGCTGGATGAGCACGATGAGGAAGACCGCCGCGGTGGCGACGCCGAACACACCGGCGACGAGTGCGACCGGCACCAGCCACCAGCTGGATGCGCGCCCATCGGCGACCTGCGTCGCGAGCCAGATCGCCAGCGCTCCGAAGAACAGCAGCGGCCCGTCGCTGCCGGCCCACCCGACGGCCCAGAATGTCACAGGCGAGACGGCGAGCACCGCGCCGATCGCGATGACCACCAGATCCCGGGCGCCGAACCGCCGTGCGGTCGACTCGAGCAGAACGAGTGCGCCGGCGAGCCAGAGCCACCAGAGGAGGCCGAGGGCCGGCGAGCCGCCGACTGCGGTCAGCGGGCCGGCGAGCAGCCCCTGGCTGGCCGGTGGCACGGCGCCGGTGCCATGCGCGAGCGCGATCGTCCAGGACAGTGCGAGCGAGAGTGGCAGCAGGACGACGAGGGGGCGGTGGCCCGCGACCAGCCCGCGCCAGCCGGACGCGCGGCCGTTCGTGGATGCGACGGTAGAGGTCACGGGTACCACCTCGCGAAGACGAGCGTCATCCCGAGCTGGTACATGAGCAGCACCGCGGTGTAGGCGAGGAGCGCACGCACCGCCCAGCGGTTGCGCATGAGCGGCAGCACGACCGCGATGAGCGCGGGGATGAGCGCGATGCCGTATCGCGGCGGGATCGGGAAGAACGACCCTGTCGCGATGACGACGGACAGCGCGAGGACCGGCGCCGCAATGAGGTAGCCGATCAGCAGCGAGACCGGGAGTGCCCGGTCCCGCGCGCCGCGCGGGTATATGAGGACGGCGCCGACGACCGCCGCGACGGCGAGCCACTGGAGAGGGAGGAAGAGGTTGTTCGCGTCGGTCTGCGGGACGACCCACTGGAGCGCGCCGCCGAGGAAGTTCACGAACTGCTGACCGAAGAGGTCGAACGTCGGCGGGGTCGCGACGCCCTGGTCGACCGCTGACGAGCGCACCGCAAAGATGGGGATGAGCTTCGTCCAGACCGCCGCGACAACGACGTTGGCCACGACGCCGAGCAGCGGCAGCCAGAACGTGCGGCCGAAGACTCCCCTGACGACAGCGCCGGCCGTCGCCCCCGATCGACGCAGCTGAAGAATCCGATATGCGATGAGGTACACGAACGCGAAACCGACGGCGACGAGACTGGTCGCTTTGAATAGCGCGCCCGCCGCGCCAAGTGCGACGAGCCACCAGCCTGAGGACTCACCGCGGGCGATCCGCATCGTGAGCCAGAGGGTGATCGCACCGAACAAGAAAATCGGCGCATCGGTCGAAACGAATGAGAACGTCCAGTAGCCGAACGGCGAGGCGACGCAGGCGAGTGCGACAGCGACGAACCCCCAGCCGGTGGCGCGGAACCGACGCGCGATGAGGTAGCAGAAGACGAGCCCGCCCCCGAGCCAGAGTGTGCCGACGAGTCGCCAGCCGGCGAGCTGATCGATGCCGGGGATAAGACCGATCGCGTCGCCGACGAGTCGGTCGATCCAGAACTGCACCGGCGTGTAGATCGGGGCCGAGCTGATGCCTCCGAATGGGAACACACTCGGATCGCTCATGTCCGAGCCGCAAGCCGCGCCCATGACCCCGAATGGGATCACGCCATGGCAGGCGAAAAGTCCCCTGACCAGTTCGCCGAGGTACTCTCCGGACCGGACGATCCCCTGCCCGTACACCTTGTCGATGTAGTCGATGTATTGCGGCTCGTCGATCGGCGAAACGGCCTGACTGTGCAGGAGCGTGATGATCGCCATGTAACCCATGCCGGCGACGAGGGTGACCACGAGGGCCCAGTGTCGGGCCATGGCTCCGCGGAAGCCGCTGGCAACGATGTGAGCGTCGACGAACGTCCGCCGCTCAGTCCCTGTCACCCCGACAGCCTACCGAGGCGTCGCCTCGAGACCCGGGCGGTAGCGTGGTGCCGTGGCTTCCCCGGACGCGCGCGACCGACCGCCGGTGACCGTCGTGATCGTCGACTGGAACGAGCCGGAGGTGACACTCGAAGCGGTGCGCTCCGTCCTCGACCAGCTCGACGGACCGCGCACCGAGATCGTCGTCGTCGACAACGGCTCGGAGCGCACGGCGGCCGGCCATCCCGCGGCCGAGCTCCCCGGCGTCCGATTCGTACGACTCGCCGAGAACGCGGGCTTCGCGGGGGGTGCGAACGCCGGCATCGCCGCGGCGAGCGGCGAGGCGATCGTCCTGCTCAACAACGACGCGCGTCTCGAGCCGGGAGCGCTCGCGGCACTCATCGCCCCGCTCGCGGAGCCGCGCGTCGGCGCCGTGACGGCGCTCATTCTCCTCGACCGCGCCGAGGGCCCGACCCTCGTGAATTCGACGGGCGGCGAGGTCACTCGATCGGCGAACGGCCGCGATCGGGACTGGGAGCTGCCGCTCTCGGAGCTCCGGCGCCCGGCCGGTCCTGCACCGGCGTTCTCGGGGGGCGCGGTCGCGCTCTCGCGGGAGGCGATCGCCGACGTGGGAGGACCCTTCGACGAACGGCTCTTCATGTACTACGAGGACACCGAGCTGTCCTTCCGGCTGCGCCGCCGCGGTTGGGAGATCCGGTATGAGCCGAGCGCGGTGGTGAGGCACCGGCACGCGCACTCCTCCCGCGCGGGCTCCGACTTCTTCCTCCGGCTTAACGAGCGCAACCGCCTGCGATTCGCCGTGGTCCACGGGACCGCGGGCATACTCACCAGGGCGTACTGGCGGACGCTCGCGGGGACGGCCTCACGCCTCCTACGCGGCGACGGCCGCGGCGCCACCCGCCGCCTAGCTGCGCTTGGCCATTCACTTCGGCATCTCCCTCAGCTGGTTCGATCGCGCCGCGAAGTCACAAAATCAGCGACGACGCCTCTTCGCGAGCTATGGGGAGGAACCCCAAGAGACTAGTCGAGCAAGTCGAGCAAGTACGTCCCATAACCGCTCTTGACGAGCGAGGTGCCGAGGCTCCGCAGCTCATCGTCATCGATCCAGCCCTGGCGCCAGGCGATCTCCTCGATGCAGCCGATCTTGAACCCCTGCCGGTCCTCGATGACACGGACGTATTCGGCGGCCTGCATCATCGACTCGAAGGTGCCGGTGTCGAGCCACGCCGTTCCGCGGTCGAGCACCTGCACCCGCAGACGACCGGCGCGCAGGTAAGCGTCGTTGACGGCCGTGATCTCAAGCTCGCCCCGCTCGCTAGGCTCGATCGACTTCGCGATCCGCACCACGTCGTTGTCGTAGAAGTAGAGACCGGGCACCGCATACGAGCTCTTCGGTACCGCCGGCTTCTCCTCGATAGAGATCGCATTGCCGTCCGCATCGAACTCGACGACGCCATAGGCGGTGGGATTCGACACGTGGTACGCGAAGATGAGGCCGCCGTCGAGCTCCGTGTGGCCTTCGAGCGCGGTGCCGAGGCCGCTACCGTGGAAGATGTTGTCACCGAGGACGAGTGCGACAGAGTCATCGCCGATGAACTCCTCGCCGATGATGAACGCCTGCGCAAGTCCGTCGGGCGACGGCTGGACCGCATACGACAGCTCGACTCCGAGATCTCCCCCGTCGCCGAGCAGACCCACGAACGCATCGTGATGCTCCGGCGTCGTGATGATGAGGATCTCTCGTATACCGGCCGCCATCAATGTCGACAGGGGGTAGTACACCATCGGCTTGTCATAGATCGGCATCAGCTGCTTCGAGATCCCCTTGGTGATGGGATGCAGTCGGGTGCCGGAGCCGCCGGCGAGGATGATGCCGCGCACGGGATTCGAGCCTACCGGTCGGCCAGCTGGCGAAGGTAGGCGAGCACGTCGGTGTGCACCGGGAGCGTTCCCGCGTCGAGCACCTCTGCAAGCGAAGGCGCATCGCGATCCTTGGCCGAGAGCACGAGGTCTTCGAGCGCGAAGGGGAACTCCAGCCCGATCGCCGGGTCGAGCGGCGAGATGCCGTGTTCGCGCGGAGCGTTGTAGGTCTCCGAAACGAGATAGCCGACCGTCGTGTCGTCCTCGAGGGCGACGAACGCGTGACCGAGGCCTTCCGAGATGTAGAGCGCCGAGCGATTCTCGTCATCGAGCCGGACGGCTTCCCACTTCCCGAAGGTCGGAGAGCCGACCCGGATGTCGACGACGAAGTCGATGATCGCACCGCGGAAGCACTGCACATACTTCGCCTGCCCGGGCGGGACGTCCGCATAGTGAATTCCCCGGACGACACCTCGGGCGGAGATCGAGACGTTCATCTGCGCGAGCTGGAACCGATGACCGATCGCATCGCCGAGGGTCTCCGCCCGATACGCCTCGAGGAACCCTCCTCGTTCATCTCGGAAGACAGTCGGGTTCACCTCCCACGCACCGGTGATCGACAGTTCACGCGGAGTCATCGCGTCGCTCCTCATCCTCTTCGAAATCGGCAGCCGGGTCCTCGACGAGGACGAAGAGCGGACGCCCCATCGCGACGTTGAGCGTGACCCCGATGTACTCGGCGACGATTCCGAGCGAGACGAGAAGCGCCCCGGAGCACAGCAGCGTGATGACGGCGAGACTCGTCCAACCCTGTGCGTCGACATGGCCTGTGAGCCGCTCGACGATGATGTAGATCGCGAGCGCGACGCCGAGCAGGGCGAGGACACCGCCGAGCACTGACACGATGCGCAGTCCTCGCGTCCCGCTCGAGAGCACCATCCGCCAGAAGTGCGCGAAGAGCGTCCTGGTCGAGTAGCCCGACGGCCGATCCCCCTCAGCACGCAGCGTGACCGGCGCGAGCGCGATGCGATCGTTGACCCACCCCAGCGCGACGTCCAGGTAGACCCCGCTCGCCGCGAACTCAGCGAGCCGCCGACCGATGTCGCCGCGCACGAGCCGGTAGCTCTGGTACTCGCGGAAGCCCCTGCTGCCGAGAATCAACCCCATCAGCCGCTTCGCGCCACGAGAAGCGGCATTCCGGAAGGCACCGTGGGGCGGCGCGTTGACAGGGCGGCCATAGACAACACCTGCCCGGCCGTCGATCGCAGCATCAATGAACGCAGGGAGGTCGGCCGGGTCGTGCTGTCCGTCCTCATCGAGCGTCGTGATCCACTCGCCCGTCGACGCCGACATCCCGGCGATCGTCGCGGCGTGCTGGCCGAAATTCCGGCTGAGCCAGATCGCGCGGACCTCGGGATGGGCGCGCTCGAGCTCGCGGATGACGACGTCGCTCTCGTCGGGACCGTTGTCGTGGACGAGGATGACCTCGGTCACTCGGAACTCCCGGCCTCCCGGCGTGCGGGTCGCCGAGCGATGCGCGAGGATCTCCCCGACGACACTCCCGAGGGTCGCCGCGCCCCGATAGACGGGGATCACTGCACTCACGGAATGCACGCGAGCGACCGCATGATCAGGGGCCTCGACCACGTCGGTCACGGTACCACGGGGGTCGATGCCATCCATCGTCAGCCGAACGGGTAGAACGCGAAGCGGCCGTCCGTCGACTCGAGGCCCGGGCCGCCGAGCCGCGACTCGAGCGCGGCCTCGATCTCGCCCGCCGGGTCGCCCGCGCGGTCGACGACGACCCCCGAGAACCCGAGCGCCTCGGCCTCTCGCTGGAACTCCGCCGGCGGCAGCGCCGCGATGTCGCCGAGCCGATCGATCTCCTCCCGACCGCGGATGCCGCCGCCCGACCAGCGCAGCGAGTCCGAGTGCAGGTAGAGCCGCAGCTGGTCCTGATCGAGTGCGGTGCCGACCGGCGGCGACTCGGGGAACGGGATGAACGGCAGCTGGAAGACCGTCGCGCCGTGGGGCAGCTCTGACTGCAGTCCGGCCGCGAACCTGGCATCGGAGTCGAATGAGACGATCGTCGCGGCGCGAGCGGCCGGATCGGCGGCCGGCACCTGATCCCAGTAGGCGAACCCCACGAGCAGCGCGGCGACGACAGCGCTGATCCCCGTGAACGCACCGGGACGTCGTGCGCTGCGCGCCACCCGTTCGATCACGGCTCCGAGCAGGAGCCCGACGGCGGCGAGTGCGACGGCCGCAATGACGATCGACATGCGATTCCAGCCCCGCACGACCTGCGTCACGAAGCCGACGAGGGTCTCGACACCGCCGACCCACGAGAAGAGCAGGGCGATGAACGCGATGAACGCGAGCCCGATGAGCGCCTGCCAGCGGCGACTCGGCGCCCGATCGGATCCCGCGACCACCCGCACGAGCGCGATCGCGATCGCGACGATGAGCGCGACGAGCCCGATCGCACCGATGACCCCGAGCGCCGGAGACTCGCTTGGCAGCGGATAGTGCGCGTCGTAGAGTCCCCGGAGTTCCTGGAACAGTCCGAATCGATGGTGCGGAGCAGGCAGCAGCAGCTGGACCAGCTTCAGCGCATAGATCTCGGACTCGACAGGAGTGCGCACGAGAGCCCCGGGGTTGGGGCCTGCGAGGATCGAGTGGATCCAGTCCGGCAGCATGTTCACGACGATGACGACGACGATCACGCCGCCGGCTGCGACGGCGCCCCAGAACGCCCGCCAACGCCTCCGCACGATGAGCGCGCCGACCGCGGCGCACACTCCGAGGATTGCGATGAAGAGCGCGTAGTAGGCGGAGATCGACGCGAGCAGCGCGAGGGAGGCGGCAGTCCCGCCGGTCCGGCCGAGCAGATGTCCGAACCCGCGGCGCATTCCGGCGCGCGCACCCCAGAGCGGCTCGCCGCGCAGGATCCGCCAGACGACGACGAGCCCGAGCGGCACGACCCAGTACCAGCCGAGGAACATGTGCCCCTCGGCGCGCTGGAAGTGATACGGCGCGATCGCGTAGACGACCCCAAGCCCTCCGGCCAACCAGGCGCCGAGGCCCACTCGACGCCCGAACCACGTCATCGTCGCCGCGGCAAGCGGGAAGCCAATCAGGAAGAACGCGTTCATGACCGCGCCCCACGTCGGCAGGACGAGCCCGAGGAGCAGGATCACGACGTAGTTGAGGTCGTCGCCCGTCGCGTAGTCGTGATAATTCTGCCCCGATGGGGCCCCGAGCGCCGACTGCCATTCGTACCAGCCGGTCTCCATGACCGTCTTGACATGTGCCGCGACTGACAGCCCGTCACCCGAGTAGGTGATCGGCACGTCCCAGCGACCCGTGAGGAGTCCCGTCGCCGGCAGCGCCACCGCGAGCGCGGCGACCGAGGAGCCGCCGACGGCAAGCACGCCGGGGCGCGAGATCCAGGATCGGAACCGCATCAACCATCGCCTCCGTCCGGCAGCCTGAGTCGGCGGCGGTTGAGAGCGTAAAAGGCGCGGCGGCCGAGCGCCGCGAACCTCGCCCTGCGATCACCGGTTCGGATGTCGGAGTCGGAGAGCAATCCCGGATGCTCGGCCGCGAACGCGTGGTGGAACGCGATCGCCTGCTCCGCCTGCTGACGCGACAGCGCGATGCTCCACTGGCCAGCGTTGACCCGGAACCCGCTCACGACGGCGTCGAGTCCGATCATCGGTCCGGATAGCAGGACCCGCGCGTAGCTCGCCTGGTCGATGAGGTAGGCGTAGCGGCCATCCCAGCCACCCGCAGCGTCGAGGGCCGCGCGACGGAACAGCACAGCACCCGGCTCGCCGAAGAGATTCGTCCCAGCTCGGACGGTCGCGCGAATGGCCTCGCGGCCGTCGTGGCGTCCCACGAGCGATCCGAGCCCTCGACCTGCGACGAGCACAGCCCCGGCGGCGTCCAGGATGTCCCTCCGGCCGGCGACGAGCACCGCTTCCGGATCGGCGGCGAGCGCGGCCACCTGCGCGGCGAGCGCGCCCGGACGCAGCAGGTCGTCACCCGGCACGAGCTTGAGGTACTCCCCCGTTGCCGCATCCGTGACGCGCTGCCAGTTGCGCACGGCCCCACCGCCGGCCGGGGTCGACAGCAGCGTGACCCGAGGATCGGCGGTGAAGGGCTCGAGGACGTCTCGGGTGCCATCCGTCGACGAGTGGTCGGCGACGATGAGCTCGAGGTCCGCATGGTCCTGACCGAGGATCGACCGCACCGTCTCGGCGATCGTCACGGCGTTCTGAAATGCCGGGATGACGACGGAGACGCGCGTCACAGCACACCCCGCTCGATCTCATCGATCGCTCCGGGCTCCGCCGCTTCCGCAGCTGCCTGCTTCGGGCGGCGGAACGAGAAGTACTTGTGCCCGAACCAGCTCACGATGACCGTGACGATGGTGATGAGGAGCTGTGCGAGGAGCGTCGGCACGCCGGCCAGGACCAGGAGGGGCAGCACGACGATGTTGATCGAGAAGGTCACGACGTAGACCGCCTGGAACCGGATGAAGTCCCGAATCACGTGACCGCGGACGCGGAACACGAAATTCCTGTGGAGCACGAAGGCGATGAGCGTCGCGACGACGTGCGCGCACAGCAGCGTCACGACCGAGGCGGCCGAGGCACCGATCGATGGGGTCACGGGACGACCCACGAGAAAGTCGAACAGGATGAAGAGCAGATATCCGACACCCGTGTTGAACGCGCCGACGATGAGGAACGCGATCCTCTGGTCGCGAATCAGTCGGAGCAGCAGCCCCGGCCGAGGCGCGTCGGCGCTGGTCGTCTCCGTCACGTTCTCCGCCATCGTCAGCGTCCGATCCCCGAGACCGCACCCGGCCGCACGTCGCAAACGATGAACCCGTTGCGCTCGAACCGCACGTCTGCGCACAGCTCCCGGGCATGAGCGTACGTGTCGGCGGAGAGCTCGCGCAGGATCGGCTCGATGACGAGCGGACCCGTGCCGTGCCCGATCGGACGCGAGACCACGCCCGAGAGGAATCGGACGTCCGGTGCGGCGAACCAGCCAAGCGCTTGGACGTCGTCGACCCCGAGCGACGCGATGAAATCGGCGGTCGCCTGCTGGTCCGCACGGGACCAGAGGGGCGACTGCGTCGACTGCACGATCGCGAGCACCCCGCCGTATGCTGTGACGCCGGCCGCGACGATCCCCGCCGTGAGGGTCGCAGCGCGCCAGACGCGACCATGAGCCGCGACGCGACGCAGCCCCGCGACGGCGAGCGCGGCCAGCAGCGGCACGACGACCATGAGCAGCGGCATCCCGTGGCGGACGAACTCGCTCGACGAGACGAAGACCCACCAGACTAGGAAGCCCGCGAGCACGACCCCGACCGCGGCGACGTCGACGCTCGGGCGCCGCCCCCAGGCGCCGAAGACCGTGAGCGCTACCATCGCGCTCCCGAGGATGACCGCGACAGCCAAGGGAAGGTGCCACGCCTCGAAGAGCAGGCCGAAGCGGGTCAAGTAGTCCGCGGAGTTCGTTCCGTCGGCGCCCGAACCACTGTGGAAGACGAAGACGGCGTAGCTGCGGAGCGACACGAGGTACTGCGCCGGACCGAGCGAGGCGAGCTTGACGAGCTCCCACGCGACGCTCGGAATCGCCGCGAATCCGACGAACGCGGCCGCCTCGCCGATTCGACCGCCCCACCGCCTCCCCCGCACGGCGGGGATGAGCAGCAGCGCGAGCACGAGCGCGGGGATCGCCATCGCCGCGATGAACTTCGCGAGCACCGCGAACCCGACGGCGAGGCCGGCGACCATCCGCCGCTTCGGCAGCAGGACGAGCCCGAGCGCGAGGAGGGACGCGGCGGCGATCTCGCCAAGCGCATCCGATGGGCCGTAGAGGACGCTCCTGGGGAAATCGGCTCGGCCGTCGAGCAGGAGCAGCGCGCCGAGCGCCGCCGCCGCGCCCCACCAGCCCGCATAGCGGCGACCGAGCACGACGAGGCACCAGAGCAGCAGCAGGAAGAACGGCAGCGTGACAATGCGGGCCGCGACGATCGACGGCCCGAAGATCAGGAAGGACAGCGCGACCGGCATACCGATCACGGGGCCCGTCGTCACTGTCGCATCGAACGCGATGTTCGCACCGCCACCGAGCCAGTCCTCGGTCGAGTATCCGAGACCCTGCACGAGGTTAAGCGGGGCCTGCAGGATGAACGCCTCGTCGAAGCCGAGCGGCGAGATGAAGAGCGACAGGAAGTACGTCAGGAGATGCGCTGTGACGAGCACCACGACCGCTACGATCGCGATGCGTTTCCCGATCGAAGCCGCGTGCATCGCCCGAGAGTCTACGGTCTGGGCACCGACTCGGCCCGTAGGTTGTTGAGTGTGAGAGCGTTAAGAAGCCCCCTTTCGTGGTGGGTGTTTCCACTGCTGGTGCTGCTCGTGTTCGCGACGCTCGTGGCACTCGACATCAGCGGTAGCTCGATCGGCTACTTGTCGGCCGACCCGCGAGGCAACGGCCTCCTCTTCGGCACACCCCGCGGCATTCGCAGCGATGAATGGATCCATACGACGCCTCTGCGCATCTCTGCAAGCCTCCAATCCTTCCCCTCGGAGATGTGGGTGGGCCTCTCCCGGGTGGATCAATCTGGCCCGCAGGGCTCGATGATCACACTCGACTGGCCGACGCTGCTTCGTCCAGACAACTGGGGATTCCTGTTGCTCGATGGAAGCCGCGGCCTCGCATGGGCCTGGTGGTGGTCTCCCGCCGTCGGGCTTTGGGGCGTTTACGCGCTGATCGGCCTCATCACGCGGCGGCCGCTACTCTCCGCAGCACTCGCGATCATCGCCACGTTCACCCCTTATTCGGCCTGGTGGTCGAACGGACCGGCGATCTTTGTCGGCTATGGTGCCGGGGCCTGCGCGCTCATGCTCGCTGCCTGGCAAGCCCGACGTACATGGCAGGCCCTGCTCGCCGCCATCGGGACCGGGCTGGTGGGCGCGATGTTCGCATTGATGCTCTACCCCGCCTGGCAGGTCCCGATCGTCTGGGTCATGGCCCTTACGGCCATCGGCCTCGCGGTCGATCGACGACTGGGCTGGCGCCGAACACTGTGGACCGGCGCGCTCGGCGTCGGGATCGCCGTCGGGCTTATCGTGCTCTGGTATCTGCAGCATCGACCCGCCATCACGGCACTCGCCGGCACCTACTACCCTGGCCGCCGGGCATCGTCATCCAGCGGCGCGAGACTCGAGCTCTTCCTCAGTGCGCCGTTGAATCCTTGGCTCGCACGTGGCCCTGGCGACACCCTGCAGGCACCGAATCTCTCTGAGTCCGCATCTACCTGGCTTCCGCTCGCGGTCCTTGTGCTCCTGATCGCGGGGACAGCCTGGCTGGCCATCACGGCGATCCGGCGACCCCGGACATCCGTTGTGGAAAGTGGCAAGCTACCGATCTGGTCGCTCGTGCTCCTGTCGTCGGCGTTGCTGCTCCTACTCGCCTGGGCATTCCTGCCAATGCCGTCGTGGATCGGGAGCATCACGTTCCTGAACCTGAGCCCCCCGAGCCGCACTCAAGTCGGCCTCGGCCTCGGCCTCGTAGTGCTCCTGGCGATCGCCACGACGGTGAAACCCCGACCTGCGATCTGGGGATGGCCGGCGGCACTGGTCGCCAGCTTGCTAAGCAGCGCGCTCACGCTGTGGTCGGCATCGCAGTTGGCATGGGATCTATCCCGCGTGCCGCTCGCACTGGTCGCATTGAGCGGACTCGTCGTCGGTGCGGGTTTCGCATTGACCCTCACTTGCCGCAAATGGCGTGAAGTACCCGCGCTGGTGCTTGCCGCCTACGCTGTTGTGAGCTGCGCGCTCGTGAACCCAGTCCAGCTGGGAATCGCACCCCTGCGCTCAGACCCTGCTGTTGTGGCGCTTTCTGATGTGGCGAGGGATTCGGGCAATCCGCGCGTCGCTGTTTTCGGGACCACGACCGATTTCCGTACAGTGGCGCTGCTGCGTGCCGCGGGGCTTCAACCGATCTCAGGCTGGACCCCCTATCCCGACTCTGAGGTGATGACCCGTCTCGCCCCTGAACAGGAGTCCGACTGGAATAACTACGCGCAGTACGCATGGCGCGCTGCGCCCCCCGGTTCGGGTATGAGGATCACCAGCGCCAGCGAGCAGGCACCCACGCTCAACTGGATCGACGTGGACCCCTGCATGCCGGCGTTGCTCGACGTGGTCGATCCTGGGTGGGTGATCTCCGAGATTGCGCTCGACGACGCCACCTGCCTCCTCGACATCGCCGAGGATCTTGGCGCCTCGGGGACGCATATCTACCGCGTTCGCTGAGCCGGATTGATTAGCCAGCCGTCAGCTTGAGAACCGTCGCTCGACCGCGGACCTGATCATCGATGTCGTCGAGCCGCTCTCTGCCGGAAGCCGGCGGGTGGTACGGGTCACGGCCGACAGGGGCACCCCACCGCTCATGAATCGCCGCGACCTCCCAGTCATGCAAGGTGGGAACCCGCGTCTTCGACTCGAAGTGCAACATGCGCGCGCCAGCAACCCAGACGATCCTGCGCCCGGAATGACGCACTTTGTAGGAGAAATCGACGTCCTGGAAGTTGCCGGGCAATCGGGTGTCATAGCCGCCCAACGCCGTGAAGACGTCGCGGCGAAGTGCCGCGCACGACGCCGTCACGCCCGAGACCTCATGGTCGACAAGGAGCGAACCTTGGTGTCCGGAGGCATCTCCCGGTTCACCGATGTGAGCGTGCCCCCAAGCGCCTTCGCCGAAGCTCTGCCCAGCGTGCTGGATAGTCCCGTCCTCATAGAGCTGCATGGCGCCGGTCATGCCGACATCGGGATCGAGCAGCGGGGCGCAAAGCCGCGCGATGAAATCGTCGCTCAGGAGCTCGATGTCGTCGTTGAGCATGACCACGAACTCACCGCTCGACTCCAGGACGCCGAGATTGCACTTCTCACTGAAGTTGAAGGGCTGCGTAAACTCGACCAGGCGCAGACGTGACCCCGCCATTCGACGCAGGCGGCTGATCGTCTCGGGATTCATACCGGTGTCCCACACGAGGACGATCTCCAGATCAATATCCCCGCATCGATCGAGCAGACTGCGCACCGCGTTGAGCACGAACACCCTTCGGCGTCCGCCGACGATCCCGCCCGAGCCGTTGGTCGGGATGATCACGCTCACGCGCGCTCCGGCAGGCAGCCGTCGATCGATCGCCACCGTGTCCGACCGCGGGCCGCGCACTGCGCGTGCCTCGATTCCGCTGCGTGCGAGATGAGCGCGCACGACCTCGACACGCAGGTCCGGATTGACAGCATCCTCAGGACGCGGAGCGGCCGCGAGGTCGACCACGACTCGATAGAGCACACGATCGATATGACGCGCCAGTCGGGCGCGCTCGGTCACTCGGAGCACGAGGTCATAATCGTGTACACCGTCGAAGCGCGAATCGAAACCACCGACTTCGGTCGCGAGCGTACGCCGCAGTATCGACAGACTGCCGCAATAGAACTGACTCCGGAGCCGCTCTGGTGACCAATCGGGCTTTCGCGTCACGCCGGTATAGCGGCGTTCGAGGCCCGGACCGAGTTCAAGCCGTTCCTCGTCTGAATAGAGGTAGTCGACACTCGGATTCTGCTCGATCGCATCCGCGACCGAAGCGAACGCATCGATCGTCAGCAGATCGCCCTGACGCAATATCGTTACGAACTCGCCGGTCGCCGACGAGAGTCCTTCGTTCAACGCCTCGGCATCGGACAGTGGCATCGCGCAACGCACGAGGCGAATGCGCGAGTCCGAGCGCTCAAGACGCGCCAGATCCAAGTCGAGTAGCACGCTGGTCATCGCGATCCCGACGATCACCAGTTCCCAGTCGCGATACGACTGAGTGACAACCGAGTCGATGGTCGCGCGCAACCCAGCGATACCCGGTTCGCGCAACGTCAGCAGCACACTGAACTTCGGCGTCATCGAATCACTTCCAGAGACGAAGGCTCCGCAGCGGGGCGCGTAGCCGACGCCCGAACCGCCAGATCCGTGTGCTCGTGATCTGGTCGAGCGTCCCATTCATCTCATAGTTTTCCCGGCCGAGTCGAGAGATTTCGTGCTCCATCTCGATCCGCTCTGCGACGAGTCGCTCCAGGTCTTGCTCCGATCGGGCACTCCCGCGAAGTTGTTCGACTTCAGCACGCAGTCGATCCCGCTCGAGCTCCACTTGCTCCCGCGCGGCGATCTCCCCGATCAACCGATCCCGCAGGCTGAGCACCTCGCGTGCGCTATCGAGCGCCCAATGCCGCATGTCCTCCGGGTCGTCCGGGATTGGCCGAGCGATCGGGTCGGCTGGGCTGATCACGGGCTCGACCCTACCCAACTCAGATCAGTACCATCTTGCAGCCGAGAGAGAAGCTCGCCCCGGCATTCCAGGGGCCAGCACCCAACGCAGTCGCGCACACCTGATGGCTCCCACTTTGCGCTGCGGCGATGATCGCGCCGAAACCATGGTTCGGTCCCGCGCCGGGGAACGCCGCTGCGATGTCGGGGCGGGCGTTGGCCGCGTCGATCGTCGTCGAAGAGGTCGTGTTGTCGGGAGCAACAACGTCAATCCGCACCTGCGTCGACACCGTCGGCGCATCGCGTTGCAGCGTCCAGCCGCCGACCCAAATGCCGTCGGTCGTCTTGAGCGCAGCATCGAAAGACCCCGTGGGCGCCTGAGTGGTCATGGCGACAGTCCGACATCCGAGCAACGGGTTCGCTCCGGCATTCCACGCCCCTGCGGCGATGGCATAGACGCACACACGATAGTTCCCGGATTGCGTCGCAGGAATCACTGCCCCAAAGCCATGGTTTGGTCCGGCCCCGGGGAAAGCTGACGCGATGTCGCTGCGCGGGTTGGCAGCGCTTAGCCCCTGCACCGTGGTCGATCCGTCCGGAGCCGTGACATAGACATGCACATTGGTGGAGGTGGTGGGCATGTCGCGCTGGACCGTCCAGCCTGAGACCCAGATGCCGCCTTCTGTGCGGAAGGCTGCATCGAAGGATCCCACCGGCGCCTGGGGCGCGGTAGAGATCGAACGACAACCCAATGGAGTATTCATTCCGACGTTCGACCAGCCAATTCCGATCGCGTACAAACACGCGGTATAAGTTCCAGCCTGTGCAACAGGAATCTCTGCGCTAAAGCCGTGGTTCGGCCCGGCACCCGGGAAAGCAGCCGCAATGTCGCTTCGCGGATTCGATGCCCAAACACCCTGAAGTGTCGTAGCGCCGTTGGGGGACGTCACATAGAGGTGAACCTGCGTGGAGGAGGTCGGAGCATTGGGTTGCAGGGTCCACCCGAACAACTGGATTCCGCTGCCGACCCTGATCATCGTGTCAAAGGAGCCGATTGGCGCCTGACCGGCGGTCGATATGGACCTGCACCCGAGTTGGACGTTCGCACCTCGGTTGAGGAATGCGGCGCCGATTGCGTAGACGCAGACCTGATAGGTGCCGGCCTGGGTCGCCGGTACCGTGAGCTCGTACCCATGATTCGGACCAGCCCCGGGATATGTCGCGCCGATATCGCTACGCAGGGTCGTCGCCCACGTGCCATAGAGGTTCGTCGCGCCGTTCGGTGCCGTGACGTAGGCATGGATCTGCGTTCCCACGGTCAGCACGTCGCGGTCGAGCGACCAGCCGCTCACCTGGAGCCCCGATTCGGTCCTTGTCAGCGAATCGAACGAACCGATCGGAGGACGAGCGGACGCCTGCACAGTGGAGCACCCGAGCTGCGGATTCGATCCGCCGTTGAACGGGGCCATCCCGATTGCGTACGCACAGACCGAGTACGCACCGGGGGACGAGATCGAACGGGAGAACGCGAACCCGTGATTCACACCGCCTGACGACACCGATGCAGGTGGTGCTGGAGTCGCCTGCGATGCGACGATCGGGGTCACGGTCTGCGCACCTCCAGCAGGACCGGAGTAGACGTGAACCTGCGCCTGCAGCTGAGGCCAGGTCGGATCGAGTGCCCAGCCGGTCGCGTTCAGCGTGGCGTCCGTCGTGGTCTGAACGATGCTTGCGCTGGTCAACGAACCGAGCGCTCCGCCCGATCCCGGCACATCGACCGACCGGCATCCGATCAGCGGCGTGTGTCCAGAGTTTTGCCAGCCCGAGCCGATTGCATACACACAGGTCTCATACGTACCTGGTCGTGTCAGCGGGAGACTGTATGACCAGCCGTGATTCGGCCCGGGAAGTCCGTGCGCAGCCTGGACGTCCGCTCTCGGAATGTTCGCGAGGACGGTGGTCGTCTCCGTGCGGCCATCCGGATGCTTGACCTGGACACGAACGCTCCCGGTCGCCGTAGGCAAGTTCGGCTGGAACGTCCACCCGCCTGCGACGAGGACCACCGACTGTCCGGGGACAGAGTCCACTCGCAGCACGTCGTAGGCGCTCAAAGGAGGCGCTGTCGGCACATCGAGCCAGCGGCAGCCCAGGCTCGCTGCCGGCCCCGACTTGGCGATGCCGTATGCACACACCGTGTATGTGCCTCCGGAGGTCACTTGCCACGAGTAACGCCAGCCGTGGTTGGGTCCGGCCTGCGGATAAGCCGCACCGACATCTGCACGAGGATCACTCGCCCAGACGCCCTGTACCGTCTGCTGCTGATCAGGGCCCGTGATGTAAAGGTGGACATGCGTGGTGCCAAGCGGATCTGCGGTATCGAACGCCCAACCCGATACGAGGAGGGTCGCGGAGTCAGCGCCGACGGCGACCTGCGCGACCTCGTATGTACCGGTGACATTCGATGCCGCATCGGTCGGCGATCCAAACCAGTCGCTCCAAAGCCTCCAGAAATTACGGTTGCCGTAGGACGAGCATGCATCGCCGACCCCGTAGAGGTTTCCCAGCGCGGCCGCGTTCGGGCGGTACGGCGTGTAGGTGTACAGTCCGGCGGTCGCTAGATTTTCGATGTAGACCTGCGATGTCCCGCACGCCGCATTCGGGTGCCAATAGATGGTGTTCCAGCCCGGGTGGTAGTTTCCGCCGTTGTTTGCTCGGTACGCCTGGAACGCATATGCGGCCCAGTAGACCTGGTAGAAAAACCCGTTGTACGCCGGATCGCATGGCGCGGTGTCCGGACATCCATAGCCCGTTGCGTGCTGATATTGCGAGGTGTAGGGCCAGGAGTCGGTCACAAGCGACTGCTCCTTCTGGAGCAGCACAAGCAAGGCCTTCTGACTGATACCGCACGCCATCCCGACCTTGGCGATAATGTCCGAAGCGCGTTCGCTCGCCGCACCCTGGTAGGGGGCGCAGCGCAACGTCCCAGCCATCGTCGGAGTGGCCTGCGTGTAGTCCTTCAGGCAGGGCATCTGCGCTCGGGTGTAGTCACACACGCTCACCTGTGCGCTGAGGAACGCTTGGACCTGAGCCCCATTCATCGCGGCGCCATTGAAGAAGTTGGCATCGCTCACGATGTTGCCCGGATTGAAGTCGGCTCCGACCGCCTGCAGCGCGGGTACCGACGGGGCAACGTCCGCTGCGGCGCTCAACGGCAGGGAACTCGCGGCGATGCTCTCGCTCGCGTAGCTCGGGAGGACCGCCACGATCGACCCCGTCACAGCGACCGCGATCGCGGTCAAGCCGACGCTGAGTTTCCGCCATACGCGACGGCCAGGTCTGGTCACAGGTCCGGATTCTACGTCGCAAACCTCAAGCTGTACTTGAAGGCGCGCGGCAACCCGGTTCAGCCGGGACGACCGCGCCGCAGCAACCGCAAGGGTGCGGTCAGACGCCACGAGGTCGACTCGCGCAGCGCGTTCACGTCGGAACGCAGCGCATCGGCTTCGCGCTGCAGCCGTTCCACCTCATTCATCGCGGACCGATATCGAACCTCCTGCTGGGCTGCGAACCGTAGGAACGGATCGTCCCGCGGCACCGGCGGCGCAGCGATCAGCTGCTCGAGCAGGACTCCCGCCTGCGCGCTACGGTGCCGCCACGTATGACGCTCGAGCACTACCGTGCCGAGCCGATCTACAAGCCCGGCTGAGGCATCGGCGTCCCCGGCGATCGCGTTCAGCGACTCGATCAGCCGTCCGGGCTCGTACACCGGGACCTCGCCGAGCCCGAGTTCATCGAGCCCGCGGCGGGTATTGGTGACGACAAGCGCCCCGCACGCAAGCGCCTCGAACAGTCGGGAGTTCTGATTTCCATAGGCCGCCGCCGGCTCGATCACGTCATCGATGACGACTCGGTGCCTGCTGTAGGCATCCGCGAGATCGAAAAAATCAGCACGGCCGCGGTGCTCAATACGTTCGGGCAGTTCGGGCAGACCAACACCGCGCACGCCGTACCAGACGAACTCGATTTCCTCGGCCGCCACGATCTCGGAAAATAGGCCCCGATCCGCGCCCCAGAAGTTCGCCGTGACGAGCGGCCTAGGATCGCGCGTCGCACCGAAGGACCGGAACAGATGGTGGTCGACCGCGAGCGGGACAACCTCGACTGGTCGGGTGGTCGCGGCGGCGATTCGGCTCGCCGAATCCGACGAACTACACCAGATCGCGTCGAAGCGGTCGAGATATGGGAGTTCGGCCCATCGATCAGTCCAGTTGCGCACCCAGGCCACGACTCTGACCTCCGCCGGGATGAATGCGGGAATGTGCGACTCGATCATCACGACCGCGACATCGACGCCATCCGGCCCCTGCTCGTCCCATCGCGTCATCGGCCAGAGCTCAACACCCCACCCCCGCTCTGCAAGTGCCGTCGCGAGGCCGAGCGCGACGTAGAGATCGCCTCGGCCAGCAGCGAGATCGTCGGTCGAGGTGCAGAATGCGACCCGACCGAGTTCGCCATCGCGACGCTCGCCACGAATCACCGCCTCATACGTGCGCCGAACATGCTGCGCACGGTCACCGGCCATGAGTGCAGCCTAGTGAGCACCTCGGCTGCGAGAAGAGCTGGCTTGCTAGACTCTGACCCGCTGAAGTCGGAGGGTAGTCACCAGCTTGGATGCCGAGGCCCGTTTTGCTGCGCTCGCCGCACAGCCGTTCCTGGGCCGCCGAAATGGCGGTCCTACGGAGACCTCGATCGGCGCGATCGGGCAGATCACCGCTGTCTTCCGCAATCGTCAAGCGCTCGCGCTCCTGATCCGCCGCGACCTCAAAGCTCGATACAAGGACAGCACACTCGGGTTCCTGTGGACGCTCGCTAGACCGCTGACGCAGCTCGCGATTTACGTCCTCGTGATCGGCCACTTCCTCGGCGCCGCACGCAACATCCCAGACTTCGCCATCTACGTCTATACCGGCATCGCGGCCTTCACGCTTTTCAGCGACATCGTCTCTGGCGGCACCGGATCGATCATCGCCAACGCGGGCCTCGTCAAGAAGGTCGCGGTCCCACGCGAGCTATACCCGCTGGCGAGCGTTGGCGGAGCGTTCTTCAACTACGGCGTTCAACTCGTGATCCTCATTCTCGCGACGCTCGCCTTCGGCGCATTCCCGATGTCCTGGGACATCCTCTATGCGATTCCAGGCATCTTGATCATCGGGCTCTACGGGACGGCGCTCGCTCTACTGCTCTCCGCCATCACGGTCTTTCTGCGCGACATCAGCTACCTCGTCGAGGTAATCCTCATGGTCCTAATGTGGCTAAGTCCTGTGCTCTATTCCTGGTCAATGGTGCGCGACGTGCTCACGCCGCTGAACGGTGGGCCGGTGCTGATCGAGATCTACACCAACAATCCGCTCACCCTCGGGGTGCTCGCCTTGCAGAAGGCGTTCTGGGTAGCAGGCGCGCAGACCGCCGAGTATCCCGAGCATCTGCTGCTCCGAATCGGCATCGCGCTGATTATCGGGCTAACGCTGCTGTTCTTCGGGCACTGGGTCTTCCGTCGCATCCAAGGCAACTTCGCACAGGAGCTCTGACGATGTCCGAGACACTCCCGCGCGCGCCCGAAGTACTCCGAATCAGTGACATGTCGAAGCGGTTCGTGCTTCGCAAGGACAACTCACTGAAGGAGCGGATCGTCGGCTTCGGTCGAGTCGGACGACGCCACCGCGAGGACTTTTGGGTGCTTCGTGATGTAAACATCACGATCCGAGCGGGTGAGACCATCGGCTTAATCGGCCACAACGGCTCAGGCAAGAGCACACTGCTCAAGCTCATCGGTGGGATTCTTGACCCCACGAAGGGGAAGGTCGAACATCGAGGGCGGATCGCTGCCCTCCTCGAACTGGGTGCCGGGTTCCACCCTGACCTCACGGGGCGAGAGAACGTCTACCTGAATGCGGCGCTGATGGGCCTCTCCCGCGAGGAGACCGATGCGCGCTTCGGAGACATCACTGCGTTCGCCGACATCGGCGAGTTCATCGACACGCAGGTCAAGTTCTACTCCTCCGGCATGTTCGTCCGGCTCGCGTTCGCGGTAGCGATCAACACCGACCCCGACATCCTGCTCGTGGACGAGGTCCTCGCAGTCGGAGACGAGGCGTTCCAACGTAAGTGCCTCGACAAGATCGCCGAGTTCAAGGCGCAGGGGGTGACGATCATCATCGTGAGCCACCGCCTCGCCGAGATCCAAGGCCTCTGCGAACGCGTCCTGCTGCTCGACCACGGTCAGGTTGTTCACGACGGCGACACCCGCGAGGGGATCAGGGCGCTTCGCAACCTGCTCAAAGCGGCCAGCCCGAACCCTGACGGTGACCACATCGTCGACGTCGCCGTCCTGGACGGACAGGGGCAGCCCCGGGCGACGTTCCAGCCGGGAGAGGACGTGCTTGTTCGAATCGAGCTCGATCGCCTCGCAGCGCTGCGGGGATGGTACTGCTCGATCCAGGTCGACGACGCCTTCGGACGAATCGCGTTCGGCACCTCCACTTACGAGATCGACGGCGGTGCCTGGTTCGGCTCGACCGAGGACCGGATGATCGTCACCTTCCGGATCAGCGCGCCGGCGCTCGCCGACGGCCGCTTCTTCGTGAACTGCGCGATCATCCTCAGAGAGCCGCTCAACATGCATGCCGACGACGCGATGCAGGCGGCGACCTTCGAGGTCGCCTCCGACGAGACGCCCCGAGGCCTGATCCGCATCGTCGCCTCCGCCGAGATCGAGACCCGCTGACGCGATCACCGCACGAAGGCACCGATCGGATCAGTCCCTGCCGATCGCCCGGCGGATCGCGCGCAACGGCGCGGTGATCCGCCAGGAAAGGGTACGGCGCATCGCATCGATCTCGCGCTCGAGCAGCGCGGCGGCCGGGCTCACCTCGTCAGCGGCGATCTCGCGCGCCGTGGTCGCGGCGTCGACGGCGCGCACGAACGCGGCGAGGGCCCCCTCCTCATCGTCGAGACCGTCCGGACTCACATCGCCGTGACACAGCAGCGCATCCTGCTCGTAAATCCATCGGCTCTCCAGCAGCGCGGAGGCGGCCTCGGTCCCGTGAGCCGGCAGGCGAACGAGCGCTCCCGTCTCGCGGTCGGCGACGTACATCCGCCATTCGGTAGCGAGCTGAAGGATCTGCTCGATCGGCAGGTGGAGTATCTCGACCATCACGACGGCCGCCGAAGCCCGCCGCAGCGCCTGCATCGCGCCGGCCAGCACGCGAAGATCGTGACCCTCCACGTCGATCTTCATGCAGATCGAGCCACCGGCCCAGTCGGCCAGCTCGGCGTCGATCGTCGTCAGCTCGACCGTCTCGGTCCTGACGCGGTGCGACTCACCGGCGGCCCCGGCCTCGAGCGAGGATCTGCCCGACCACGTCTCATCGACGATGAACTGGGCGGTGCCGGACCGATCGCTCAGCGCGACCTCGCGAAGCTCCACCAGGAACGGCAGCTCGCCGATCGTCCGACGCAGCGCCGGCAGGACCGCCGAGGACGGCTCGTATGCGAGGACTCGCGAGCCACGCGGCGCAACAACCTCGGCAAGCATCTCGCCATAGTTGCAGCCGACATCGACTATCACGTCCCATTCGCGCAGCCCGAGCGCGGCTCGCCAGAGCGCATTCGACCGCGGATAGACCGCGCCTCGGCTGGCGAGGACCGCTTCGGCCCGAGTATCCCCCGGGGTTAGGTACAGCCGTCGCCCGTGGCTGCCGACAAGGCTCAGCCAGCGCTCGTCCTCATCCGACATTCGCGAAAGTATAGCGATCGCGGCGATCGCCTGACTGGGCGACGCCACCGTCGATTCTCAAAGCTCCTGGGGCGCTCCGGCTTACAAACTGATCAGCGACCCGCTGATAGCCTGACGGCGACATGGGACTCAAGCAGGTGCTCTTGTGGGCACTCCCCTCCGCACTGCGGCGACGCCTCTCCAACCTGCGCACGAGGCTCAAAATCACGCCCGAGCAGCTGACCTATGCACTCGAAGGCCGAGCGCTCTCACCTGACGAGGAGCAGATACTGCTGCGATCCCGGCCCAGGGCAGCGCGGACGTGCAACGTCTGCGGCTACAAAGGACCCTTCGGCTTTGCCGGCGAGATCGGAATCCGCGTCGACGCCCGCTGCCTGTCATGCGGTTCACTCGAACGACACCGCCTCTTCTGGAAGTGGTACTCGACGGCGCAGGCGACGCTCGGCACGCCAGTGCTCCACTTCGCGCCCGAGCCGGTTATCCGGCAGCGGATCGCGCCGCGTTTCGGAGCCGATTACCGCACCGCCGACCTCTTCGAGACAGATGTCGACCTGACCCTCGATCTCGAGGCGATCGATCTGCCCGGCGCATCGGTCGCAACCGTAATCGCGAGCCATGTGCTCGAGCACGTCGACGATCGCAAGGCGCTCGCCGAGCTCTACCGGATTCTCCTACCTGGAGGCATCCTCTACGCGGCGACCCCGATCATCGAGGGCTGGGAGCACACCTACGAGAATCCCTCCATCAAATCGCCGGACGAGCGCGAACTCCACTTCGCCCAAGTCGACCATGTCCGCTACTACGGTCGTGATTTCCGCGACCGCGTCCTTGAGGCCGGTTTCGAGCTCGTCCAGGAGATCACCGGGACACCCGAAGAGTGCGTCGAGCTCGGCCTATTGCGCGGCGAGACCGTCTTCGTTTACCGCCGACCGGCCTCATCGTGACGCGACTTAGACTGAGTCGATCGTTCTAACGGAGACAGTAGCTTTGCGAATCCTCGTCACCGGCGGCGCCGGCTTCATCGGCTCGAACTTCGTCCACTACCTGATCGACGAGACCGAGCACGACGTCACCGTGCTCGACAAGCTCACGTACGCCGGCAATCTCGAGAGTCTCGCGGGCCTGCCCGCGGACCGCTTCAGCTTCATCAAGGGCGACATCGTGGATGCCGAGCTCGTCGACGGTCTGGTGGCTAGCCACGACGCCGTCGTCCACTACGCAGCCGAGAGCCACAACGACAACTCGCTCGCCGACCCGCGCCCCTTCCTCGACACCAACATCATCGGGACCTACACGCTCATCGAGGCCGCCCGCCGTCACGGGACGCGCTTCCACCACATCTCGACCGATGAGGTCTATGGCGATCTCGAGCTCGACAACCCGGAGCGCTTCACGGAAGCCACCGCCTACAACCCGTCGAGCCCCTACTCGAGCACGAAGGCCGGCAGCGACCTGCTCGTGCGTGCCTGGGTCCGCTCCTTCGGCCTCCAGGCGACCATCTCCAACTGCTCGAACAACTACGGGCCCTACCAGCACGTCGAGAAGTTCATCCCGCGCCAGATCACGAATGTGCTCCGCGGCGAGCGACCCAAGCTCTACGGCCGCGGCGAGAACGTGCGTGACTGGATCCACGCGAACGACCACTCGCGCGCGGTCCTCACCATCCTCGAGCAGGGCCGGATCGGCGAGACGTATCTGATCGGCGCGGACGGCGAGAAGAGCAACAAAGAAGTCGTCGAGCTCATCCTCGAACTGCTCGGGCAGCCGCGCGACGCCTACGACCACGTGAACGACCGGCCGGGTCACGACCTGCGCTACGCGATCGACTGGACGAAGCTGGGCGACGAGCTCGGCTGGCGACCGCTCTACCAGGACTTCGAGTCGGGGCTCGCCGCGACGATCGACTGGTACCGCGAGCACGAGGACTGGTGGGCGCCCGCGAAGGATGCGACCGAGGCGAAGTACGCCGCGCAGGGGCAGTGACTTGACGAGGGTCGCCGTCGTCGGCGCGAACGGGATGCTGGGGTCGGATCTCTTGGCCGCCCTTCGAGGTCTCGATACGCGCCTGCGGCGCACTCGACCCGCGCCCACTGCGCTCGAGACAACGCCGCTCACCCGCGCCGACTTCGATGTGACCGACGCGCCTGCGGCCCGGAAAGCGCTCGACGGCTTCGACGTCATCGTCAACTGCACCGCGTGGAACCGGGTCGACGACGCCGAGACGATGGAGGCCGAGGCGTTCGCGGTCAACGCGGACGGCCCCGCCAACCTCGCTGCTGCCGCGCACGCGACGGGCGCGAGGCTCATCCACGTCTCGACCGACTACGTATTCGACGGCTCCGCGACCTCGCCCATCCCGGAGGACGCCCCGCGCAACCCGGTGTCCGCCTACGGCCGCTCTAAGGCGGCCGGCGAGGAACGCGCGCTTGCTGCGAACCCTGGCGCGACCGCGATCGTGCGCACCGCCTGGCTCTACGGCGAGCACGGGCCGAGCTTTCCGCGGACGATGCTGCGCCTCGCGAACGAGCGCGACACGATCGCCGTCGTGACCGACCAGGTCGGTCAGCCGACCTGGACGCGCGACCTCGCGGAGCAGATCGTCCGGCTCATCGACGCCGGCGAGCCCGCGGGGATCTACCACGGCACGAACTCGGGCGAGACGAGCTGGTACGAGTTCGCCCGCGAGGTGTTCCGCCTCGCAGACCTGGAGCCCGAGCGCATCCGGCCGACCGATTCGACCGCGTTCGTCCGCGCGGCTCCGCGCCCGGCGTTCTCCGTCCTCCGCCACGAGGCCTGGCGAGGCGTCGGCATCGAGCCCATGCGACCGTGGCAGGACGCCCTCGCCGACGCGATGGCCCTCGGTATCCTGGGGGCATGACGACCGCGCCGCGCGTCCTCGTCGACGCGACGGCGATCCCGGCCGATCGGGCCGGTGTCGGTCGCTACGTCGACGAGCTGCTGCGCGCACTCGACGCCGCGGGCGAGCCCATCGCGATCGCGTGCCAGGCGCGCGACGAGGCGCACTACGTCGCGACGTGCCCGGGTGCGACGATCCTGCCGGTCGCGGGCATCGAGCGGACACTCCGGCGCTTCGCCTGGGAGCAGTTCGGCCTCCCCCGTCTCGCGAAGCGCGCGGGCGTCCGACTCATCCACTCCCCCCACTACACGCTGCCCCTCGCTACCCGCAGGAAGCGGACGGTCGCGTTCCACGATGCGACGTTCTGGAGCGACCCGGGCGTCCACACGCGTGCGAAGCGCCGCTTCTTTCCCGCCTGGATGCGGCT